>SLHA01000110.1 GCA_007136405.1 Candidatus Latescibacterota bacterium | reverse complement strand
TGGCCGGGCAGGGGCATGCCGGCACTGGCTTTCGCCGGCCAACCGGAGCTGGCGCCAGGTTGGTAGCGCAGTACGGGCATGGCCTGGTGCCTCCGGCCGACAGCCACGCCGCGGCGCCTCCCGGCCACACCGCTGCCCCGCTGCTGCCCCGCTGGCCATGCCGCGGCGCCGCCGGGTCGAAAGTGGCGCCGCCGGGTCGAAAGTGGCGCCGCCCTGCAACCGGTGCGCCGGCGCCGGAAAAAGCGCTCCAGGCGCCGGCGCTGCAATCCGCGCTACAAGCGCTGCAATCCGCGCTACAAGCGCTGCAATCCGCGCTACAAGCGCTGGAACACGCGACCGCAGCGCGCCGGATCCGGCATCTCGTGCGGCTGGAACGTACGCTGGGTATATTCGCTCAGGTCCACGCAGCCGCCACCCTTTTCGCTGGACTCGTATCCGGCCATGAGCACGGCCTGGGTGTCCCAGGCCATCAGCGCGCCGGACTGGGGCCAGCGGTCCGGTTCCAGGACGCAGTCCACCGCGTCTTCCATTTCGTTGACGTAGCCGTGGTGGAAGGTCTGGCGGGGGCGCGGGAAGGACGTGCCCACGGGCGTGGGCAGCTTCTCGCGGAAGAGCAGATTGCCGGCAGGCTGCGGCGCGGGCATGAACAGTTCGTTCTCGTCGTTGGGGTTGACGCGCAGGGTATATTCGGCGCAGTCCATGATGACATGAAGGCTGTTACGAATGCCGCTGATGCTCAGGTCGTAACCGCTGACCTCCGCCGCCGTGCCGTCCTCGAACACGACGGTGATACGCGCGAAATCGTCTACATTACGCATGACCCGGAAGTGCTCGCCGGCGCTCTCGGGTTGCTGCTTGAGAATCTGCAGCGCCATCGCCGCGACGCGCGCCGGACGGATGGGGCGGCCGTCGCGCAGAATGCCTTCGACCTGCTTCAGGTAGAGCACGGGGCCCAGGGGATGGCACGCTTTGTTGAACAATGAACCGCCGCCCGACAGCGACGGTGTATCGTACGCCGGCGCGTGCGAGCCCTGGTGCGCGCAGACGCCCTGTTGCAGCAGGACTTTCCCCTTGCCCACCGAGGTCGCCTCGGAGAGCAACTCAACCATCCCCCTGACCCCGTCGAAATAGACGAAATCCTCGGCATACAGCAGTTTGGCGCCGTAAGCCGACACGGTGTCGAGCACCTCGGCCAGCGCCTCCATGCTCTCGCGGGTGCGCGTGGCGGCATCGGCCCGGCGACCCGCGGCATACCCGGGCCAGATGACCGGCGGTTTCTCCAGCACGATGACCTTGACACCGGCCCGGGCTGCCTCCATGACGTACTGCCCGTGCACATGATTGGCACAGGCGATATTGTCGATATCGGGCTGCAGTTGGTTCACCATCTCCGCATGACTGTCGAACACCCGGGCAACGCCGTGCCTGGCGGCGAAGCGTGCGGCGCTGTCGCGGTGTCCGGCGGTGACACCGGCCAGCTGGATGGCGACGCCGTTTTTGTGGGGAATCATGCTATACACTTCGGCCGTGTAGGTTCCGGCAAAACCGGTACCGTTGATCGTTACGTTGACATGGCGCGGATCCATGAACGGGCTCCTGTGGCTTGAATGGCTCATCCGGCATCACAGCATGCGTGCCTGCGAACCCGGACTGGAAGACTTCGAAGCGGTTCGATTTCGAGCACCGCCTGGCCGTTGGCCGGACGGTTTCTCAGAGAAATGCAGCGGGGGCGCCCCATATCTGGTACTGGTCCAGCGCCGAAAGGGGCGTCCCGCATCCGGTCCGGGTCCAGCGCCACCAGGGGCGGAGTGACGCACTCCCCGAAGATCATCCTGACGCGCGTCAAATCACGATATGCTGGCGGGCGGCGACGTCGCGGATGTACCGGGCGGCGGCGCGGTAAACATCGGCGCCGGAAAGATGCTCGAGCATCAGCGGCACGTCGTCGTGCAAACGGTTCAACTGTCGCAGGAACACCGGGTAATCCAGACGGCCTCGTCCGGGTCTGACTTCGTCGAGGTGTACGGTCAGACCCTGGCCCAGAAGAATATCCTTGGCATGGCAGGACTTGATATACTCTCCCAGTTGGGTGAAGCAGGCCTCGATAAGGTCCCCGTTGGCGAAATATCGCTGCGGACTACAGATCAGATTCACCGGATCCAGATGGACGGCGAAGGCCTTGCGGTCGATGGCCCGGATCAGCCGCACGTACGCCTCCGGCGAATCCGGATACATCCACGGCATGGTTTCCAGGGTGTAGAACGTTCGCGCCGGTGCCACCGTGTCGATGATGCTCCGGACCAGGACGACGATTCTCTCGAAGGTGGCGTCTGTCAGGTTGCGTTCATCCGGACCGTCCCACTGCTGTCCGCAGGAACCGGCGATGTTGACGCAGCAGCGAGCGCCGATTCGGTCCGCCAGGTCCAGAGCTGCCTGGCATTTTTCCACGGCCGCCGCCGCAGTGTCCGGATCGGGACTCAGGGGATTGCTCCAGGCACCCACCTCGGCGATGACGATATCCGCCTGGCGCGCTGCCGTGGCATAGGCTTTCACGGTCTCTGCATCAGCTTCCGGGCCTAGCGGACATCCTGCGGCCCGGTAGCCTTCGGCCTGTAGCATGTGGATCCAGGATTCCGGGCTGTCGTATGGGTTGGACAGGGGGCCGCCAAGTCTCATAGTGTCATTCCTCGCAGGTCATGGCATTCGGCATGCATCCATATCGATGCGCCACCGGCCCGATACGCCGTTAGCGAACTCGCGGAGTCGGGTCACTGAAGGGTTCTTTCTGCAGGTGTGCCGGCATAAATATGGCCATGCCGGTGCTGGCACGAAAGTGCGGAAAGGATGGAAACATGACCGGTGCAAACGTTGCATACACGCTATCTGGCCCGGTTGACATGCCTGGTGCAGCGGCCTAGTTTCACCTCACGAATGCTCATGCGTCTATCAGGCAGCATGTCTGTATACTGAACCGCCCGGTTGGCTTCCAATCCCATGTTGACACGGCTGCTGAAAACCAGGTTTGCCCTGTTGATGGCCGGACTGCTGTCCGGCCTGTTGCTCAGTGAAGTCGTGCTCATCGTCTTCGCGCCACAGGTGAAACGTCTGCCGCGTGTATGGAGGTACGATAAAGACCTGGGCTGGGAGCACATTCCTGGTGCTCGAGGTCGTATGGTCGCACCGGAATTCAGCGCCACCATGGAGATCAACGCTGCAGGGCAACGCGACCGGGATTACCCTGAGGAACGTCTGCCGAACTCCTGGCGGGTGGTTGCGCGGGGAGACTCGTATGTAGAGGGTTGGGGAGTCGAGTTGGAAGCATCGGTCACCAAGCTGCTCGAAGAGCGGCTGCAGCAGGCTCGTGCAGACGAACGGGTCGAAGTGATCAACATGGGCGTGGCGGGGTACGGAACAGATCAGGAATTGCTGTATTACGAGCGTGATGGACAGCAGTACCAGCCGGACGACGTGCTGGTTTTCTTCTATGGCAACGACATTTGGAACAATTTTACCCGGGCATTCAAACCATACTACATCCTCGGTCCCGGCGACAGGCTGCAGCTGGCTGGCGTGCCGGTACGGTTCAATCCCACATGGGATATGGAATACCATGATACCAGGCCATGGCCTCAGCGTGCGCGCCGGTATCTGCGCCGTCACTGGCATCTGTATGCGCTGATACGCAAGGTGTTTGTCCCTGCGCAGGAAGACCCCCAGCAGCGGCGCCGGTACTATGAGTCGTTATATGGAAGGGATCTCGCCGGGCGCTGGCAGGAGTACTGGGAGCTGTCCGGTCGACTGCTGGAGAAATTCGATCGACTTGTACGGCAATCGGGTGCGAGGATGCACGTGGTATTCGTTCCGTCCATGGTGCAGATCTACCCGGAAGAGTGGGAACAGGTGGTTCGGGTCAACCAGCTCACGGGTGAATTCGATCTGGAAAAACCCAACCGTCAGCTGGCATCATTCGCTGCCCGGTTCAACCTGAGTTATCTGGACTTGTATCCCGCTTTTCTGCAACACCAGGACAATCCGGCATTGTACTTTCGGATGGACTCCCATTGGAACGAGGCTGGTCATCAGGTGGCTGCTGAAGCGGTGGCTGACTTTCTGCTGACTACGGTATCCTGTGAGTCCGCCGCGCGGTAACCATCCAATCCAGCTGGTATGTCAGGTTGTTGTTCTCCGCTCATGCTTGGTGAATAGTTCCCCATCGGCGTTCGCCGAACCCAGGGCATGAAACACAAGCAGGTAGCGTAGAGCTTCATCATAGCGCCACGGAACATGCCCAGCATGTTGTCGAACCCGCGGCATCGGTACCCCGAAGCCTGTAATGTCGATGTAGCCGTGGGCGGCGGTGTGTCGCTTTGAGACCGCTCTGCGCAACCATGCCTCTGCAACCGTTCGGTTGCCGAAACGTCAGGTGCCGGGCCTCGGCACCGCCATTGACAACTTCATCGTTTGGCTTCTCTTTTTTGGCTGCCCCGGATTCCGGGTGCAGCCAAGGTCTACTCGTGCGCCTGCGCGTGCTGTGTGCTGCGTGCTGCGCGCGGTGCACTGTTGGTGCGGTGCACTGTTGGAAACTCGTCATCTGACAAGGAGCGGCATGATGTCCCATCAACCGATTGAAGCGGGATCCCCTGCGCCGTCGTTCACCCTGCCTGACCAGGATGGCAATCCGGTCTCCCTGAAGGACCTGGCCGGCTCATGGACCGTTGTCTACTTCTACCCCAAGGATGACACACCGGGATGCACCAGAGAGGCCTGCGAATTCTCCAGCATCCTGGCGGAATTCGCGCAACTGGATGCCCGCGTCATCGGCGTCAGCCCGGACTCGCCATCGAGCCACCGGAAATTCATCGACAAGCACACCCTGAACCTGACCCTGTTGAGCGATCCGGAGCACAGCGTACTGGAGCAATACGGCGCATGGGGTGAGAAAAGCATGTACGGCCGGACATACGAGGGGGTCCTGCGCAGCACGGTCGTGATCGATCCGCAAGGCAGGATCGCCTGCCACTGGCCCAATGTCAAACCGGCCGGGCATGCGGCTGCGGTGCGGACCCGACTGGCGGAGTTGACCAGCGCCTGAGCCCATTGGAACATCGACCGCCCGTGCCCGACCGCATGGAGGTTTACTATCGTACCGGCAGTGTAAGGCCGGGTAATATCGCCGGCTGCATCGCCCTCTGGACGCCATGAAAAAAGTACTGATTCCGACCAAACTGGATACGGTGGCTGCAAACATTTTCCGGGAGCATCGGCTCGAAGTTGTGCAGGAGCCGGTTACGCCGCTGCCGGAGCTGGCCCGGACTCACACGGACGCGGTTGCCCTGGTCGTGCGCAGTGAGAAAGTGGGCCAGGAGGTTCTGGATACTCTGGAGCAACTGCAACTGGTAGTGCGGGCCGGCGCCGGGTACGACAACATCGATATCCGCCATGCGCGCCGGCGTGGAATCGACGTGATGAACACGCCCGGCGCCAATGCCAACGCTGTCGCTGAGGAAGTGCTGGCGCTGATTCTAGCGGCGTACCGGCACATCGTGCGCGGCGATACCTCGACGCGGGCCGGCCTATGGGAGAAAAACCAACTGACCGGTCGCGAGTTGACCGGGAAAACGGTGGGTATCGTCGGGTTGGGCAACATCGGGCAGCTGGTCGTCAAGCGCATGGCCGGATTCGAGGTATCCGTACTCGCCTATGATCCGGTGGTGTCCGCCGACCGGGCCACCGAGCTGGGGGTGGATTTGTGCTCGCTGCCGGAGCTGTTCTCCCGTGCTGACATAGTGTCTCTGCACATACCCGAGACGGACGAGACGCGCGGATTGGTCGGTACCGACCTGCTGGAATCCATGAAAGACGGGGCCATGCTGGTCAATTGCGCCCGTGCGGGGGTCGTAGACGAAGCGGCGTTGCGGACGGTCAAGGCGCGCCGGAATCTGCTCTTCTGCACGGATGTCTACGCCAAAGACGAACCCGGCGACAAGTCGGTGGCCGACCTGGCTGACGTCATGTTGCCCCACCTGGGAGCCAGCACCCGGGAAGCCAACTACAACGCGGCGCGCCGGGCCGCGGAACAGGCTGTGGCCTACTTTGAGCAGGGCGTCTCCGCCTGCGTGGTCAACCGCGCCCTGCCTGCCGGGCTGGATGAGCGGTATCAGGTTCTGGCCTTCTACCTGACGCGTGTGGCTCGAGCGTATCTGGGAGCGGGGGTGAACCCGAAGCGCATAGAGACCAGCTTCTACGGCGACCTGGGGCATTACCAGGATTTCCTGCTCGGTTCCGTGGTGCTGGGTCTGAGTTCGGATTTCGATCCGCTGTTCGACTATCAGCAGGCCGTACACTATCTGGCCGAAAAGGGCATCGATTACCAGAGTCGACAGGTGGACGACAGCAAGGGATACGGCAACTCGATCACCATCGACCTGATGGAAGGCAGTCGCCGCACCTTCGGGCGGTGCAGCGTCCGCGGCACCGTGACTGAAGGCTCGCCGATGATCTCGCGCATCGACGACTTCGACCGCCTGTATTTCGATCCTACCGGACACAGCCTGCTGGTGGTGTATCAAGACCAGCCTGGTATGCTGGCCGCCATTACCCAGGCCATGGCGGACTGCGGTATCAATATCGACGACATACGTTCGTCGCACGATCCGCGCACCGGCGAATCTCTGGCTGTGCTCAAAGTCAACCAGAGAGTACCGGCGGCAGCCGTGGCGCGTATCCTGGACCAGCCGGGTTTCAAGCGCGTCGCTGCTTTTACCGTGTGAACCTGAGTATCGAGCCGCGGTTCCCGGACTTCACGGTGTGCACCTGGGGATGGAACCACGGCCCCCGGAGCAGCCCGGACAGCCCCGCGAAGCCCTGGTAGATGATGCAGGGCTCCGCGGGGATGGCGGCGCGCCGCTACCGCCGGTGCAGTGCCCGCGGCCGGCCACTGGCAAGGAGCGCAACCGCCGTTTCCCGCTGCGGGCTCAATCAACCCGCGCCACCACGGTTTTGATCTGCCAGGGCTGCAGGGGCAACCGCAGCTGCCGGCCCTCGCAGGCAACCGGGATATGCCGGGGACGCTCCAGGTGGTCGGTCTCCATGGCGTTTGCTACCGGAGTGGGCAGGTAGACGGTGAAGTGTCCACCGGTGCCGTTCACTTCGCGTAACCGTACCACGTAGCTCAGCGGCAGCCACTCTTCGGCGGGCATTTTGAAGGCGCACAGCAGCGCGCCCGGCTCGAGGATCTGCACCAAACTGGAGGCAGGGGGTAATGCTTGGGAATTGTCAAAGCTGCCCCAGGTCTTGATGCCGCCCGGGTGTTCGGGCTCAAAGCAGCACAGTGGCTGTGCGGTCAGGGCGCCCGCCTGCTGCCACAGCTCGTGGTCCGGCAGGGCGGCCGCATGCGGCAGCAGACTGTAGCGCAGCTCGTGGTTGCCATGGGCCATGCCCGGGTCCATGTCGCGCACCGTGCGGATTACCGATACGCCCAGGCGCCCGTCCACGACCTGGGCCCCGTATGCGCCGTCGTTGAACAGGGTCAGTCCATGGCTGCCGTCTTTCAGGTCGACGAATTCGTGCATACAGAACTCGCGCCCGGGATCCTGGACCGTGACGCAACCATGCGCCAGGGCGGCGCGCACGGCAGGCGACCGCAGCGCCGGCGCGAAGCCCAGCTTGAGACAAGCGTTGCCTTCGTTCCACCGCACCTGGAGCCGGAAGTCCAGCCGGTCGACATCGGCATGCAGCGTCACCTCGCGCGTGAAGGTGGACGCGGGGCTGCGACTGGTGGTGGAAACCCGCGTGTAGAACGGTGTGGACTCCGTCACATGCGGCGCCTCCAGCAGCTCCAACGGCTGCGGGTCTCCCGTCAGGGCGAGCACCCATGACGTGGCGATGCTCATCTCCGTATACAGCTCCAGCGTGTTGCTGGCACCGCTGAGCACCTGACGGTCGTTCCTCCGGTCGAGCCATTCCACCAGATCGCCCGACCGGGTATCGAAGGTCAGGCGAACGCGATCCGATTGGAGCACGGGAGCCTGCCAGGCCGGCGCCGCGGGAAACGCCGCGCGCCCGGCGCCGTTCTGCGAGGCATCGGCGTGCAGCCGGAAGCTCTGGTACCCCAGGGACGGCAGGTTCGCGATCAGGGTGAGGCCGCGATCGTTCAGCTGACACGCTACAGGGCGGCCGGCACTATCCAGCAGATTCGCGCTGTCCGGGTCCGGCTGGCGGACCCAGGCTGGAACCGGAATGGTCACCGGCATCCGCACGGCGGTCAAGCCGGGATTGTACAGGATCACAGCTACACCGTCGCCGCGCGTGTCCAGACGCGAACAGATGCGCCGGAAACCGTCGTTCAGCAGCTCGCGCGCACCGGACTCGACGGCATCATAAGCGCGGTGCGTGTCCCGGTACACGCTTGCCACGGACGTGCCGGGCAGGATGTCGTGAAACTGCTCGGTGAGCAGGCCGCGCCACAACTGCCCGGCCTCCACCCGCGGGAAGGCCGGCTTGCGCGACAATACGGCGCCGACGACCGCGGTAGCCTCGGCCGCCAGCAGTTGACGCTCCAGGATGCGGTTGCGGCGTTTGATCTGTGCCTGCGAGGTCAGTGCGCCGGTGGCGAATCCCCCCAGGTTGCCCCGGTATTCCTCCAGGCTGTTCGCCACTGCTGCAGTGAATGCCGAACGGCATTGGGCGGCCACCGACGAATACTGCCAGCGCGGTCCCTGCGGCAGGGTCTTCAAGGCCTGAAGGGCCTCGATGTCCGCCTGGCGGGGGCCGCCGCCGTGATCCCCCTGGCCGTACAGGACCAGTTCGTGCGGGGACACCGAGGTGCGGGCGTAGGGTAGGTAGTTGCCCAGGTAGGCCGGAGTCATGGGGGGCGTGGCATAAGGGCCGAATGGCAGATAGGCCACCACGCCGGTGCCGTCCGGGCCGCGCCACCGGAAGGCCCGCCGGGTGCGATCGGGAGCGGCGGGATCCTGCGGCAGTCCGCGTCCAAAGATGTAATACTGGAACCCGCAACCGGCCAGGATCTGGGGCAGGGTGGCCGCATGACCGCAGAAGGAGTCCGGTACGAAGGCAACCGGGTGATCCTCTACCCCCAGCACTTCGGCGGCATAGCGCACCCCCAGCAGATGCTGGCGGATGACCGATTCGCCGGAGGGCAGGATGGCGTCGTATTCGCACCAGGCACCTCCGACGACTTCCCAGGCGCCGCGGCGCACGGCAGCCAGAATCCGCTGGAAGATCGCCGGGTACTCGCGGCGCATGGCCTCGTACAGATACATCTGGCTCTGACTGAACGTGAATCCAGGGGTTCGATCCATCAGCTCCAGGACTCCACGGAAGGTCCATGGGGCAACGTAGTGCACGGTTTCGGCCTGGTTCCAGCGGTACCCGAGGTCTATGTGGGCATGACCGGCCATGTGCAGCATGAATCCGGACAGGTCGACTGGGCCGCGTTCAGCGTGGCGCGGTGGAAAGTCCGGATCCTCCGCGACGATGCGTTCGTCTTCGGGTGGGGTGACGGGTCGATCGGACATGCCGGGCTCCAGTTCATTCGTCTAAGCGGGTGAGGCGCGAGTGCTGCTGCTCAGGGAGGCGCGTGTTTTCCTGATGGTTATATCGGCAGGACGCCTATCGTCCCAGGAATCCGCCAACTGCAGCCGTGGGCCCGCAGGAGGCCGGTAGACAGGGACCGGTGGGCTCCGGCAGGGCACTTCTCACACCATGGAGACCTGCGTGCTGACCGACCTGCTCAGCCTTGCTTCCTGCCCTATCAAGACATACCGCGGCGCTTTAAACGCAGGGTTTGTCTGGGATGCCCTTGACCCGCAGGTCGGCTATCTGTTCGTTACCTGGATCGAACAGGCGCCGTCTGCGTGAAGCATAGGATGACGAACCGGGGCAGGCAAGGTGAGTAGAAACGGGGCGAGCCGGATCCAGATGCCGTGGCCGGATCCAGTCCGGGACACGCGTTTCGCCGTGCCTGCAGCGCGATTGCATACCCGCAGCGAATCCCCGCCGGTCTGCCTGGACTGTTTACCGTGTTGTTGGAAAGACTCGGGTCATAGCCTGCCCGCGCAGGATCGACAGGGTAATGGATGAACGATGAGGTTGGCTGCAAGCGGGTGCCGGAATCTGGTGGTGGTTGTTCTCTGCGTGCTGGGACAGGCGGGTACCGGCGAGGTGCTGCGGCAGCCGCATGCCGCTGATCTGGTATACGAGTTCCCCACCTACAGCATCAGCGTCTCCCATGCGGACGGCCTGGGGATTCGTACATTCAGACTTGCCAGCCAGCAGACCAATTTTCCGCACATCCATCATCCGGTGGGGGATTGGGAATGGTTTTCGCTCAAGGTGCCTCCTTCCGGTCCGCCGCACGCGCAGGCGGAATTCAGCGAGAAACTAATTGGCGTGCCGTGGATGGCGCCAGAGGTGAGGGAGAAGAATGACAGGATCGTCCTGGTGTATCGCCGCGAAGACGTCGTGCATCCGGGTATCGATCTCACTGTCCGCATGGAGCTGGAGCGATGGCAGCCGCGGGTCGCGATCGCCTACCAGGTGGACAACGGTTCCGGTCAAACCCTGCTCGACCCTTATCTCATGATCGGCTTACCAGGTTTTCTGCGGCACCTCTGGGTTTCCGCGGTGGAGACGGGCACCGGCGAACGGCGTGAGGCCGTACCGGCAGGCAGCTCCTTCGCCACGGAAGCGGCGAGTTCGGGACGCAGTGAATACACGCTGCTGCGTGACGAGGTCTGGCCCGCCCACGGAGACGTGCGGCCGCTGCGGGGTATCGCCGAAATCGTCGAGGGCAAGACTCGTTTCCGGCTGGTTTCGACCTTCGTGCCGGATCGCACCGTGCGTCGTGTGTTGTCGGCCCATGTCAACAAACCCGCCTACCTCACCAGTCACCTCTACCGTTTCTGACGCACATGGACATCGGCGAGACGCGCACGATCACGGTGACGCACGAGTTGTCGTATACGGGAGAACCGCCCACCCGGATCCAATCCATCGGCTGGGGTGGCATCAAAGCCGGGTGGTGACATCACGCACAGGGTCGACTGACAGAGGGAGCCGAGTATGGCGATTCGCCTGGGTGTAGTCGGATATGGTAATCGTATCAACGGAGTGATACGGCACAATCTGCGGGCCGTTGATCCGGAGGTGGCCGTGGTAGCGGTGGTGGATCCAGACGAAGCCGGGGTGCGCCGGCGTCTGGCTGAAAGCGATCAGGCCGCGGTCTTCTACCCGGATCTGGACACCATGATGCGGCAAGCTCGCCTGGACGGGCTGGCCATCGGGACGCGATGCAACCTGCATGCTCCCTATGCCATCCAGGCTGCCGCCTATGACGTGCCGCTGTACCTGGAAAAACCGGTGGCCATCGACATGGAACAGGCAGTAGCGCTCGAACAGGCCTTCGCGGACAGCCGCTGCCCGGTGGTAGTCAGCTTCCCGTTGCGCGTGTCGCCGCTATGCGTGCTGGCCCGCGAATACATCGCCGCCGGCCGGACAGGTCCGCCGGTGCACGTGGCGGCGACCAACTACGTGCCTTACGGCACGGTCTACTGGGAGGCTCCGTACCGGGACTGGCAGATCACCCGCGGACTCTTCCTGCAGAAGGCCACCCACGACCTGGACTACCTGATGTACCTGATGGACGAGCCCATCGTGCGCGTGGCCGCCACCCGGACCGTGGGCCGGGTGTTCGGCGGTACCCGGCCGTCCGGCCTGAGGTGCAGTGCCTGCCCGGATCAGGATACCTGCCCGGAGAGTCCCCGGAACCGCACGCGCCATGGAACCTCCGGCCGGCGCACGGATCATCCGTGCCTGTTCAGCGTGGACTGCGGCAGCGCCGCGGCCAATACGCTCAACGAGGACTGTTCCAGCATCATGCTGGAGTTTGCTTCGGGGGCTCACGGCGTGTACACCCAGGTGTTCTTCGCGCGGCGGGACGCGGCCACACGCGGTGCCACGGTATCCGGATACGAGGGGGCCGTCACGTTCGACTGGTATACCAATCAGTTGCGTTATGTGCGCCATCACGCGCCGTTCACCGGCACGGAGCGCGCCGGCGAGGGCGCCAGCCATTTCGGCGGTGACACGGAACTGGCGCATGACTTCATCGGGCTGATCCGTGGCGGTGGTGCCTCGCGGACTCCGATACAGACCGGTCTGCGGAGTGTATACGCCTGTCTGGCCGCCCAGGAATCCGCCGAAGCGGTCCGCTTCGTGGCCGTTCGGCAACTGGGCGCGGGGGGTTGAATCAGGGGCTGGCCGGTGTTGCCAGGAGAGGGATCTAGCGCTATACCTGCCGGCCTGGGTCGGTCCGGCACTGAAAAGGAGGCGGCATGACGATCAAGATGGTTTTCCGGCGAGCCCTGGAAGAGGAGTACATGGACCAGATCCGCCAATTAGGCGTCCACTTCCGGGTGGCGCCATCGGCTGAAGAGGCTCTTTCCGCCATCGCGGAGGCAGACGCCTGTTATGGATCGCTGACCCCGGAGTTACTGCGGGCCGCCGGCAGACTGCGCTGGGTACAGGCCACCAGCGCGGGGCTGGATGGATTCTTTTTTCCGGAATTGCGGCAGAGCGCGATAACGGTCACCAACATCCGGGGTATCTACAGCGATGTCATCGCCGATCATGTGTTCGCCATGATCCTGGCCTTCGCCCGCGGTCTGCACCGTTACATCAGGAATCAAGCGCAGGGTCTTTGGCAGAAAGGTGCCCCGGTGACGCATCTGGCCGGCACGACGCTGGGTGTGGTCGGGCTGGGTGGCATCGGCCTGGCCGTGGCGGCGCGCGGACCGGCTTTCGGGATGCGGGTTCTGGGCATGGATCCCGCACCCAAGGACAACCCGGAACACATCGAGTGCATCTATGCTCCGGATGAGCTGCGGAGCATGCTCGGTCAGTCGGATTTTGTCGTTCTCTGTGTACCCCATACACCCGAAACGGAGGGGTTGTTCGACGCCGGGATGCTGGATGCCATGAAACCGACCGCGGTGCTGATCAACATCGGTCGTGGCAAGGTAGTCGCGCTGGAGGCGCTGAACGCGGCTTTGCGCGATGGCAAACTGGGAGGCGCCGGCCTGGATGTTTTCGAAACCGAACCGTTGCCGCCAGAGCATCCCTTATGGAAGATGGAGAATGTCATCATCACGCCGCACGCAGCCGACGTGTCGCCGGAAATCGATGCACGACGCAAACGGTTGATCGTGGAAAATATCCGGCGTTTCTGTGCTGGCGAGCCGCTGCTGAACGTGGTGGACAAGCAGAAAGGATATGTGGTGGATGCTTCTTCGCTGTGGCGCTGATGGAAACGGTTGCATCCATCGGCCGGTCAGGAACAACAGATCGACAGAGTTCAACGCGCCAGCTGCCAGGCCATGGGTGTTGGCCGCTACCGGCAGCCCCGGAAGCCGCTTGCCGGGCCTACAGAGAAAAGGTACATGAAGATTACATCCCAACATGACTCGAGTGCTGATACGTCCAATACGTTGACCGAAACCCGTTTTTTCACTTTCGCGCAGGAAACCCCTCTGCTCCTGCGCAACGGCGAACGCCTGGGGCCGGTGACCCTGGCGTACGAAACCTACGGCGAACTCAGTCCCGCCCGGGACAACGCCATTCTGCTTTTCCACGCCCTGTCGGGCAGCCAGCATGCCGCGGGTTACTGCCCGCAGGTTCCGGGTGTGGGACGGCGCTGGACCAGCGAGTGCCAGGTGGGCTGGTGGGATGGGTTCATAGGGCCCGGCAAGGCGCTGGACACCCAACGCTTTTACGTCATCTGCGCCAATTACCTGGGCGGTTGTTATGGTTCCACGGGGCCGTCCAGCATCAATCCGGCCACCGGGCGTCCCTACGGCTCCGGTTTTCCACGCCTCACGCTTGCGGATATCGTCGATACGCAGGTCAGGTTGCTGGATCACCTGGGCATCGACTGCCTGCAGGCCGTCGTCGGTGCGTCGCTGGGGGGTATCATGGGCCTCAGCCTGGCCACCCGATATCCGGAGCGGGTGCGCATCGTGATTCCTATCGCCGCCGCCATCGAGGTGACGCCTCTGCAGCGACTGCACAACCTGGAGCAGGTCCTGGCCATTCAGCAGGACCCTGATTATCGCGACGGTGACTACTACGACGGTCCGGCTCCGGATCAGGGTCTCATGCTGGCGCGTATCATCAGCCACAAGACTTTCGTATCGCTTCACGCCCTGGAGGAACGTGCACGCATGGAGATCGTCAGAGCGGAAAAGGGCTTCAGCGCCTACAAGGTCACCAGCGCGCTCGAGTCCTACATGCTGCACCAGGGGCGTAAATTCGTCCAGCGTTTCGACGCGAACACCTACCTGCGCATTGTCGACGCCTGGCAACGGCTCAGCCTGAGCGAAGACGCCGGCGGCATCAACCTGGATGAACTGTTCGCGCGTTGCCGGGACCAGAAATATCTCATCTTTTCGATCGATTCAGATGTGTGCTTCTACCCGGACGAGCAGGAGGAGCTGGTGCGCGTCCTCAAGGAGGCGGGTGTGCGCAGCATGCGGCTGACCGTGCACTCGGAGAAAGGGCACGACGCTTTTCTGGTGGAGCCGGAGCTGTTCACCCCGCATCTGGTGCATACGCTTTCCGGTTGAAGGGTTGTGCCGGGTTCCCATGGTGCGGTTGCAGGTGATTCCCCGGAGGCGCTCAGATTTTCTGGCCTTTTGTCGCCTATCGAGCCCGCGCCTGCACTATTGAGCCGGCGCCTTGATAATCGAGCCGGCGTCTTGATTACCGCGCCCGCGTTATCCGTCACGCCGGTGCGCCCAGCCGATCACGCAGGAGGCGCAGTGATGCAGCGGGTAGGCAGACTTCCTCGAAGACGCGCTGCAGGTGCGCCCGCTGCAACCGGTGGAAATCCTCCCACCGCGGTACGACACAGAGGCCGCTGACGTCCGCCGTTCCCGGGCTGAGCAGTATGCCGTTGCCGTCCGCGTCCAGGTACGATGACGGACGGTGGCGGGAACGGGGAATGACCAGCAGGCGCCAACCCTGCTGATAACGTCCGATGATGTTGACCATGGGCTCGCCAGGGCCCGGCACCAGATTCTTCAGGTGCTCCAGCAGGTGGCGCAGGGATTCCTGCAAGGGCGCCGCGGTTTCGGCCTCCAGGGCGACGCACGGGCATGGCAGGTGCTCCAGTCCGGTATAGCGCACGCCTCGACGTTCACCCCATGGCATGCCCCGCCGGTCGCGTTCATGGGAAAAAATACGGTCCAGAGGCAGGTATCCGGCTGGAACAGCCTGGAAATGCTGGTGTTCAGGCACTGAGGCACCACACTGCGGGCCATTGTACAGTACGGTGTAGCGCGGGGCCAGGTCGCGGCACAGGGACAGCAGGTCGGCGATGGAGTCGCCGATGCGTTGCGGCACATGGTCCACCGCGGGCACAGTGAAGTGTTCGGGAGCGACAGGATAGGGATTGACCAGGATCAGGTACCGGTCCCCATAGGCCAGGGCCTGCTGGCCTGCCGGGAGGTTACCGATGCACAGAAAGCACGGGCGGGCGCGGACGGCGGCAGAATCCGCTGTGGCTGTCGACGACGCCAGGCGAGCGGGATTGAGCTGCAGACGTATTTCGAGGCCATTCAGTTCGCAGGAGCGCACTTCGGTGGAGTCCAGCGCCCGGTACCCCGCGGCGGCCAGTGGCCATGTGGCACGTTGCTGCAAGTGCAGTGCGTGACAATACGCGGCCAGGTCGGAGCCGGGATGCAGACGGGGTACGTGATCCAGCTCATCGGGTCCGGCTTGCGATCCGGCGCAGCGGGAAGAGCAGCGGCAGGCATCCATGGCGGCGCAGCCGGGATGAAACCGGGCCAGCGCAGCGCTGCTGATCAGACGGTCTGCGGGGATGGCGTGGTTCAAACGACTCCGTTGGCGGCGATCACTTCGCGGTAGAATTTGGCGCTCAGTTTGGGTGTGCGCTTCAGAGTCCGATAGTTGACATAGGTGATGCCGAAACGCTTGCTGTACCCGTAGGCCCATTCGAAGTTGTCCAGCAGACTCCAGACGAAATACCCCCTGAGGGGCCAGCCTTCGCTGACGCAGCGGTGGGCGCTGATGAAGTGATTGCGCAGGTACATCAACCGGTCCGTATCGTAGATTTCCCCGTCTTGGGCCGGCCGGTCCGCGGCGGCGCAGCCGTTTTCCGTGATGTAGACCTGTTCCACGTCCCAGATTTCCTTGACCAGGCGAGGTCCCCAGTAGGTGATCTGCGGTCCGAAGTACAACCACGGCATGTGCAGGCGCGGATAGCTCTCCGGATGCGGCACCACGGCAAAACCGCGCGCCTCGGTAGTGGCTCGAATGTACGTGGGAGCATACATGTTCAGCCCGACGAAATCCAGCGGCGCGCCGATGATTTGCATGTCACCGGCAGCGATGTCCGGGGCATGTCGATCTTCTTCCTGCAAGTAGGTATCCGGGTAGGCGCCTTCCAGGACAGCGGTGAGGAAGTGCCGGTTCAACTCCCGCATGGCGATTCGGGCGGCGTCTATGTGATCGTCGTTTTCTATCACTGGGACGCAGATGCTGGCGTTTTCCGCCAGGCCGACACGCGGTGGACGGGCGGCATGGGCGCGGATAGCCTGCACCGCCAGTCCGTGCCCGAGCAAGGCGTGGTGCCGGATCTGGTTCAGCGTCTTCCGGTCAACGGTGCGTCCGGGCGCGAACGGCGGTCTGGGGCCGTACGCCGAATCCGTGAAGCAGGCAAATTCGTTGATGGTGAAGAAACTCCGAACGCGATCTCCCAGCCGGTGGGTTACAGCGCCGGCATATTCGGCGAACAGCTCGCTGGTCCGGCGTGCTTCCCAACCACCGTATGCGTCTTCGAGTGCCTGGGGCAGATCCCAGTGGAACAGGGTCATCCAGGGTTCGATACCGTTGGCCAGCAACTCGTCCACCAGACGCTCGTAGTAATCCATGCCTTTGGCGTTCATGCAACCATGCCCGTCCGGGAATACCCGCGACCAGGAAACCGAGAAACGGTAGGCACGCAGTCCCAGCCAGCGCATCAACTGCACATCCTCGCGGTAACGATGGTACTGATCCACGGCGACTTCGCCCGTGTCGTCGTTGGCGATGCGGCCGGGTTGCATGGCGAAAACATCCCACACCGACGGACCGCGCCCGTCTACATGGGCAGCGCCTTCGACCTGATACGAGGCGGTGGCACATCCCCACAGAAAATCCGCGGGAAAGGGGTAATATGGTTGCATCGATATAACTCCCGTGCAGTGTCGAGATGCAGGCGGAAACCGGTTGGACCGGAGCGACAGATCCCTGGGGAAGCGCACATATTCGGCACGCCACGCGTCTGCTCACACACCGGACCCGACGGCAACTTCCTTGCGGCGCAGAGCCGTGCGACAGTTATCCGACTGGTATCGGTGGCCATGTTGCGAGCAGCAAAGCAGGATTACCGGCAGACAAACCACCGCCCGGCCCACCTTGCACCGATGGTCCACTCGTTACTTGGCACTGGAGACTCGGCTGGTTCTGGTTTTTACCGCCCTTGCCCTGTCGCGTTTCTTTTTCTGTTGCCATTCGCGTTGCGTAATGCGCTGGAACTGCAAGATTCGCTCACCGCGCCGGCGGCGAATCCTGACATAGTTGCGCAATTCCTCTCCTGCCTGCTCCAGAGCTTTACGGGCCAATTCGATATCCTCTGTTCTGCCGAACTCCAACAAGCCAACGTGACCTTTGTTCAGATCCTGAATGTAGCGCTTGTACTCATCGACGATCTCCTGAGAAATTCCTTTCTGGGCCTTCTGCTGTTCGACAGGAATCTGTTTGAACTCCGGCATTGGGTGACCTCCGTCTGCTTGGGGTTGTGTACAACAGGGTGTGGGCTAAGAATCATATATAGTTTTGATAATGGTACGAATTAGTATCAGCTTTGGTCAATAGCCATACCTGGAAAAAAACGACGTGCGCTTCTCTTTTTGACACAAGTCACGCACGGAATCAGACCGATTTGCCCCAAAGTTGATCCGTACTCCCTGTCCGGTTCGTGGTTGGATGAAGTGTCGCGCAGTGGTCGCCACGTGCTGACAGCCTGTGGATACATGGGCTCGAATGGGCACTGGAGATATGGCCAGGCGGTGAATCCTGGACGTCACGATACCGTGGATTGACAGCGCCTGCATGCAACCCGTTACGGGCAGTCAGCAGGAGACCGGTATCGTTTTCGCAATAGCTGGCAGACCATGGTCGCTCCGCCCCAACGCGCATTCTGTTGCCCTGCGGCGCCATGCCATCATTGCCCCATGCCGAAGGTGCCGCTATCTTACCATGTTGAATGGCGGGGTGGGCGCACCGACAGCATCAACAGCCAGACGGGCATGGCCGGCGGGTTGTTCTGTGCCGGAGCCGTAGCCCATCGGCCGGATGCTGAGGCGCTCGATCCCTGCGTTGGCCTTGAACCGGTCCCTGCGGCCGGAAAGAATGCATCCCATACCGGGGTCTTAAGACGCGCAGCGAGGACTTATGTCAGACGACAGGCAGGCATCAACACCACCCACCCCAACACCCACCCCCACCCCGCTCGATGCCTCCAGTCAGGAGCCGGAGGTCCAGCCCGCCGAGGAATCGCCCTTCAACCTGAAGACGGCGTTCATCGGCTTGTTGGGCGTACTCGGTATCGGTCTGGGTGCGCCGTACGGCTACATGCTGATCCGTGGTTCGTCCCTGGCCTTCGATTTCAGCACGGCCGGCGCCGTTTTCTTCTTCTTTTTCCTGGTGGGTTTTATCAACGTCGTTCTGGGCCTGCTGCACCGGAGACTGGGCCTGAGCCGTGGACAGCTTCTCGTCATCTACACCATGATGATCGTGGCCTGCGCCATCCCCACCATGGGGTTGGGCGGATACCTGCCCACCATCATGACGGCGGCCCAGTACTATGCAACACCGGAAAACGAGTGGACCGAGATGATCCTGCCGTATGTGCCGGACTGGATGGTTCCCGCGGATCTGACCGCAATTCAATGGTTCTATGAGGGGGCGCCGCGCGGGGTGGGTGTACCCTGGGGGGTATGGGTCGCACCGTTGGCATACTGGAGCATCTTGATTCTGGCTCTCTATCTGGTGATGATCTCCACCATGGTGATTCTGCGGCGTCAATGGATGGAAGGTGAACGCCTCATCTATCCCATCGCTCAGGTGCCGCTGGCAGTATCGGAGGATGCGGGCGGCGGCGGCAAGATTCCGCCGTTTTTCCGCAATCCGATCATGTGGATAGGATTTTCACTACCGGTGGTCGTCAGTACGCTGCAGGGGTTGCATGCGTACTACAACTTTATACCAACCATCAGCCTCACGTCCTCCATGCCGATTTTCCGGAATACGGTAATCCTGAACTTCAGAACCAGTTTTCCCATGATCGGCTTTTCCTATCTGCTCAATCTCGAGGTTGCTTTCAGCCTGTGGTTCTTCAATATGGTTGCCAAGGTTGTCCGGGGCGCGCTCAGCATCCTCGGAATCGGCAGCACGGAGCAGCTGGGGGTCTACGGCGTCCAGGGGGAGCCTATTCTGGCCTACCAGGGGCAAGGTGCCATGATCGTCCTGGTCCTTTTGGGCCTGTATGTCGGGCGGCGTCATCTCATGGATGTATTTCGCAAAGCGTTCAAAGGTGCTCCTGAGGTGGATGACTCCAAGGAAATCATGTCCTACAGAGCCGCCGTATTCAGCTTTCTGGGCGGCCTGGCCGTGATGATCGGTTGGGTGACGTTGTCCGGTCTGCAGGTGTGGGCTGCCGTGCTGACGGTGCTGGCGGCCTGGTTGATTTTCGTCGGTTTGACGCGCGTGGTGGTGGAGGCCGGCGTTGCCACGGCTGTCGGGCCCATGATCGCCTCTTCGTTCGTTACCGGGATCGTCGGCTCATCGGTGTTGGGGCCGACAGGCATGGTCGGTATGGCCTACACCTACGTCTGGGCCGGTGACATACGCACATTCGTCATGGCGTCAACGGCGCACGGGCTCAAACTGACGGAAAACATGGGGACGCGGTACCTGCGCCCGCTTTTCTGGTACATCGTCGCAGCCATTCTCGTGACCCTGGGAGCATCCATGTGGATGATGTTGAGGCTCTCCTATGAATACGGTGGAATCAACCTCGCCAGCTGGTTCTTTGGAGGCGGATGCCTGGCGCCATTCGAGTATATCGCTACCAAACTGAACAACCCCACCAGCGCCAGTTGGAACGGAATTCTGCATACCATCGTTGGCGGGGGCATCATGGGAGCGCTGATGCTGGCCCGGCAGCACTTCCTCTGGTGGCCGCTGCATCCCATCGGGTATCCCATCAGCGCGGTATGGTTGATGGACCAGCTCTGGCTCAGCATCTTCATCGCCTGGCTGATCAAGCTGGTGGTGATGAAGTACGGCGGACCCAGCCTGTTCCGTCGCACACGTCCGCTCTTTCTCGGGATGATCATGGGGCAGTTCGTGATCGCAGGCATCTGGCTGGTCATCGACTACTTCACCGGCATGACCGACAACCGGGTGTTCTGGATCTAGCCCAGCAAGGATAGCGTGCTGTTCCGCACGGGCAGTACCAGGAGGATCGGCTGTCGAAGCCTCACCCGATCCGGCTGCTGCCGCTACGGGAGTTGCCGGCACGGAAGCTGCGGCAGGCAGCCGTAGGCCGAAGACTCGGCATCGACAGGATGGCTCACATGGCGGTCACTACGCGGTTGTGGTATACCGCTGCGGCACAGCAATACATCGATGGCCTGCCTGTCGGTAGCGGCCGGCTGGCCGCTATGATACTGGGTGGCGCGGAGCAGGAACGCCTGGCCCTGAACCACGAATGGCTCTGGCGGGGGGTGAACCGCAACCGCGAGCCGGAAGCCAACGCCCATCTGTTGCCCGGAGTGCGGAACCTGCTGCTGGCCGGCCAATTCGAGGCCGGCACACGCGCCGGTGACGAGGCCTTCGGCGGGGGCGGAGGTGGTTCGGGACGTCCCAGCCGTGTGGACGCCTACCAGCCGGCCGGGGATCTGTGTTTCGCCCTGGCCCATGGCCCTGCGGACAACTACCAGCGGGAACTGGACCTGGAGACGGCCCAGGTTTCGGTTACCTATACTGCCGACGGCAACACCTTCCGGCGCGAATACATCGCCCACCTCGAACATGACGTGCTGCTGGTCAGACTGACCGCGGAACGCCCTTTCGACGGCCGCCTGTGGCTGCAGCGCCAGGAGGATCCGCAATGCTTCCTGTGGCAAGAGGCCAGTCCTGAGGCTCTGCTGATGGACGGTCAGTTTGAGGCCGGTATCGGTTTCCGCGTTCAGGTTACCGTGGTGAACGTGGACGGCACCGTTCGGGTCGAGCAGGGCGCCTGGTGTCTGTCCGCGGTAAAACAGGCGTTGTTCGCGGTGGATATCGGCACCTCGGCGCGCGCCGATTCGCCGGCGGCCGAATGCACCGGCCGGCGGGTTCCCGCCGTCCCCTGGGAGCAACTGTGCCGGTCCCACCGGCGGGCTTACGCCAGGCTGTCCAAAGCACTGCAACTCGAGGTGGAGCCCGTGGAAGGCGTCGGTGACCCGGAGCTGCCCACGGACGAGTGGCTGGCCGCGGCCCGGGCTGGTCAGCCGGCATCCCAACTGCCGCTGCTGTATTTCAACCTGGGAAGATATCTGCTCATCTCATCCACGGCCCACGGCGATCTGCCACCCAACCTGCAGGGCAAATGGAATGAGGATCTGGCGCCGCCGTGGGACTCGGACTACCATCACGATGTCAACCTGCAGATGAATTACTGGCCGGCCGAACCGGGAAACCTTGCCGGCGCTGCAGAGGCGCTTTTCCGGCATATCGAGCGGTTCGTGCCGCATGCTCGCAAGGCGGCCCACGATCTGTACGGGTGCCAGGGGGTCTGGTATCCCATCCAGACGGATCCGTGGGGGCGTGCCACGCCTGAATCGTTCGGCTGGGCGGTGTGGACCGGTGCCGCGGCCTGGCTGGCGCAGCACATGTGGTGGCACTACGAATACAGCGGTGACGTGGAATTCCTGCGGAACCGGGCCTATCCGTTTCTCAAGGAAGTGGCCGCGTTTTACCAGACGTACCTGATCGAGGACGACGCCGGCATGCTGCAAGCCGTTCCGTCGCAGTCGCCGGAAAACCGGTTCGTGGGCGGCGGCGATCTTCCCGTTACGCTGGGCGTGTCCGCCACCATGGACATCCTGCTGATCACGGAGGTCCTGGAGCATGCCATCCTGGCTGCGGAGCTGCTCAAGGTGGATCTGCGGTTGCGCGTTTACTGGCGCGAAATGCTAAGGAAACTGCCGCCGCTGCAGGTCGGCCGCGAAGGCCAGCTGCAGGAGTGGAACGAGGATTTCCAGGAAGTGGAGCCGGGGCATCGGCATTACTCGCATCTGTACGGACTGTTCCCCGGCGATCAGCTGGATCCGGAACGCACGCCGGATTTATGGCAGGCCGCCCGGGTGTCGCTGGAGCGCCGGTTGGCCCACGAGGGCGGGCACACGGGCTGGAGCCGCGCCTGGACCGCCTGTCTGTTCGCCCGGCTGGGTGATGCGGAGGCCGCGTGGGACCATCTTCTGCACCTCATCCTGGATTTCGCCACGGATAGCCTGCTGGACCTGCACCCACCGCGCATTTTCCAGATCGAAGGCAACTTTGGCGGCACGGCGGCGGTGCTGGAGATGCTGCTGCAGAGTTATCGCGGCGAACTGCATTTTTTGCCGGCTCTGCCATACGCCTGGCCCGCCGGCCGTTGCACTGGACTGCGCGCCCGGGGCGGATATGCGGTGGACCTGTCCTGGGTGGGTGGCCGGTTGCGCCGCGCCGAAATCCGCGCCGCGCACGATGGCGAATGCACCATCCTGCACGCCACGGGACAGGTGCAGATACTGGAGGCGCAGGGGCGTCCGGTGCCAACCAGCACACACGGGCATCGTCTGCGCTTTCCTGTGCGGGCCGGCCGCGCATACGCCGTGCGCCCCTTGACGACAGACTGACAGCGTCACGGCAGGCAGTCGTAAATGACGGACCCCAATGCCGGTCTGTGCGGTTCCTGCGTGTCGCCGGCGTCTGCCGCCGGTGGCCAGGCGGATCAGCCGGCGGCCGGGTAACCAGACACCCAAACAGGCCAGAGTCGCCCAGGCGGGTCAGCCGGCCAGGCGGGTCAGCCGGCCAGGCACCAGAGAAAGGCCAGGCGCATCAGGCACCAGGCGCATCAGGCAACCAGCAGCCCGGGCGGATCAGCCGGCCCGCTGGGTCATGGCCGCGTCGATGAAAGGCCACATCAGATCGGCATAGAACCGGTGGCCGTAATCCCCCCAACGATGCTCGTACCGGCCAGCGGCGTCCGCCGTCGCGTAGATCCGGCGGAGGCCGGACACGGCGCGTTCCACCTCGGACAACGGGAACAGCGGATCCTGCCGGCCGTTGACCGTCAGCAGGTGGCGCGGGGCGATCAACCCGGCGATATCGTGGAACTCGCCGAACGTCAGCACGCCGGGGACGGCGTTGCAGTCGCAATGGTGCACCAAGCCGTTCAGCCCGACCAGGGTGCAGAACGAGCAACTGGGAACGGCGACGCCGATGCGCGGCTCGCAGGCGGCGGTGTACAGGGTGGCCATACCCCCACCCGAGTTTCCCATCATGAGAACGCGCCGCGCATCTACCTCCGGCAGGGCCAGACCCCAGGCCAGCAGGTTGCTCAGATCCCAGACGCGTTCGCCGATGGCGGTGCGTCCCGCCAGCAGACAGTGGATCAGTTGGCTGCGGCAGTGGCGTCCGCCGTGACGTTCATTGAGATCCGGCACGGCGGCCGGAGCAAAACCGCGTGTTGCCGGAGCGATGGCCAGATAGCCCCTTCGCGCGGCTTGGACGGCTACGTCACGGTCTTCGGCAAGGGCACGGGTGCGCGCCTCGTCGGTGGTGAACACTCCGGCATAGGTGTTCATGCCCCAGTCCTGGTGTCCATGCGGAAAGAGGCCCAGCGGATACGGCCCGGCCTGGTGGGGGCGGAGCAACCAGAAGGAGATGTCCATACCGGGTTCTGAGTGCAGAACGCCCTGCTGGCGACTGAAACCATGCTCCTCCTGTACGTCATACAGCTCGACTGTGGGCCGATAGTCGCCCTGCACGGCGGCTATCGATGGCAGACCGATCAGCTGGCGCAGGGCCGATCGAGCTTCCTGCTGCCAGGTTGTGTGTTCTGCGGCGGATGCACAGCGGCAGGCCCGGGAGCGGCGATCCTCCTGGTACATATTGTGCAGGTAGTGCAACACAGATGCTGTGTGCGTCTGCCTGGCGGGCTCATTCATGGGATTCTCCCGGCTACAGGGGCGTAACGGCCTGACTACGGCTGGTGGTGTGCGGCGACGGATCAGCAGGCGGCCAGCTAGACGCCGCCGAGATCAGGCCAGTGCCGGTCCAGCCATTGCATGGGTGCCTCCACATCCCGGGAGAAGAACTCGACCCGTCGCGATGGATCCACCTTGGCCATGCCTTCGAGGCGAATGGACAACCAGCGTCCGGCAAAGGCGGCCGGTACCGCCCGCAGCTCCGGCCGTTGCAGCGGTGCCGTCTTCTGATAGGCCTGCAGGAAGACGCGACAACGTTCCGGGTCGAATGCCGCCGCGGCGGTGAGCGACCAGATGCAACCGGCGTCGATCTGCCGCGGCACGGTGGCAAAGAAGAACAGTCCGTCAGCCACATCGCGACAGCGGGGACCGGGGAAGGCCCAGTCCAGATCGAAGATTCCGGCTACCTCGCCGGCCGCGGAGAACAACACGTTGGCCGGGGTGTAGTCTCCGTGGATGATCCAGCCGCTCAACCGGTCATAGGCCGGACCGGCATAATCCCGGTTCATGTCCTCGACGCGGGCCATGCAGCGGCGTATCAGCGCCTGGGTGCCGGTGCCGGCGCCGGATGCCAGTCCGGCGACGCCTTCCAGGTTTTCCAGCAACAGCAGCGGATCATCCATGCGGTCGCTGGTGCGGTCGCTGAATCCAAGGGTGGTATACTGGGCGATGCGTTCGGGATTTTCCGGCGGAACGAAGCCTGCCGCAACCCTGTGATACCTGGCCAGCGCCCGGGCTGCTGCCGCCACCTGGTCCATCGTTTCCGGATGGAAGGCGTATCCGGCGACGAACGGATACAGTTCGTACACGCCACCGGGGTGCCGGTGCCAGCGATTCCCGTTACGCGCCCTGATCGAGGCCGCGGTGGGGATGCCGTGCGCCACCAGATGGTCGCGCAATCCGTGATCGAAGCTCAAGCGAGCCTCGCTGGACGTGCGCACGCCGCGAAGCCGCAGAAAGTAGCTGCCGGTGTTCGTGTCCACCTTCCAGGTCTTGCCGGCGGTGCCGCCGGCCGGTGCCCATCCCCGGATCGTACCGATGTCGTACTCGGTCAGCACTTCCAGTATCTGCTCGGTTGTGGGCGCAGCGTGAGTGCCGGTTGGCGGTGTGTCGGTCATGTCGTCGATTCCTTGCGAACAAACGGGTAGTTCCTTGGGACAGAACAGAGCGGTACGTCGTTCGGCCTGTCAACCATTCGGTTGCGTTGCTCTGTACAGCGGCGCATAAGCGTAAAGCCGGCCCCGGGTTCTGCGCCTGGATCGATGTAACGGGATGCACGGCGCCTGGCAGGAATGATGGCGTGAGTGGGCGCGATCGCAACCGGATGCAAGGCAGCTGGCGGGCATGACCGCGTCAGTGGGCTCGATCGTTATCTGCCGAGTCGTCCCCTCATCGAGTCGCCCCTGTACGGGGGTGCGCGGTATGCAGCGGCAGGCTGTCCTCTGGAGATCCCGATGCGCCGCTTGACAAACGAGGAATGTGCCGGTCATTTCAAGGTGGCCACAGACGTTCTGCGCCACCCGCGCCGCGGTTGCTGCATCACTCACGTCCGGCGATGTCCCGTTTCCCGCCGAGGATCCGGTAACGGTGCCGGCATGACCACGGATGCCCGATGAAAGAACTATTGATAACCTGCCGGGAGCGTGGTGGGATAGAACGGAACTACGTACCCGCGGTCCGGCGACAAGGCTGGAACGGCGGCATCCGTATCGTCACGCCGGAGCAGGCGCCGGTGGATGGCAGCGAGTTTCAGGGGATCCTGTTGTCCGGCGGTCGCGACATCCATCCTCGGTACTGGGATACGGCAGAGCCTGTGCACGCCGCTGCCGAACCAGATCCGGAGCGGGACGAACTGGAGATGCGGGTCGTGCAGACGGCCTGGCTGGCCGGCGTTCCCATACTCGGCATCTGCCGGGGGATACAGACGCTCAATGTCGCTCTCGGCGGCAGTCTCGTACAGGACATTCATGACTTTTACGGCTGTCCCCCGGCGAACCACCGTTGCGCCAGCGATGACACGGCGGCGTTGTGCCACCAGGTGGAAGTGGACAGCCAGACACGCCTGGCCGCATTTCTGCAGAGTACCCGCGTGGCCGTCAACAGCCGGCATCACCAGGCGGTACGGGTCGTGGCGCCAGAACTGAGGGCCGTGGCTCATGCTCCCGGGACGCACAGGGACGGCCAGGCACTGATCGAAGCGGTGGAAGCGCGGGACCCCGGACGGTGGGCCATCGGGGTGCAATGGCATCCCGAGAACCTGGTCGTCCTGGACCATGCTGCCGGGGAGGCGGCTCGCGGTCTGTTCGCTGCCTTTGTTCGTGCTCTCGTGAGCGTATGAGGGCGGTGTCGCTGTGAGCTGTGAATGGGTCGCAGTATCAATCGCATGAACCACCAGGGAGAGCTTTGAGCATGGCGCATCTGCTGCTGTACGAACAATTCGTCCATGAGCACGGGCCGTTGACCCGGACGCGCCCGGTATTCGAACTGCGCTGCGGCACCCAGAGCCTGGGCGATCGTCTGGCGCAGGCCTATGCCGGCGCGCAACTGTATCACCAGGTGCGTGGCCAAATGGCTGCTGTGCACGCCCGGGAATTGGCCGCAAGAGGGCGCGGCGACCGCGTCAACGAACCGGCATCGGCGCTGGATGGGGACGTGTTACTGCTGGACGGAGCCGTGCTGGCCCGGGACGCTGCCGCCCTTCCGGCCCTGGAAGGACCTGATGAGGTGGGTGTGGTCAGGGATGTGGTCAACTACAGGCCGGCGGGCGATGGCGCGTCTGAACCGGTCCACCGCGACGCCGGGCGGGTGGTCTACCTGCGTTTGTGCAGACGTACCGCGGCGGCCCTGGTGGAGCAGGTGGGCCCGGATCCGGACAGACTACTGGCAGCGGCGCTGCGGGTGCCTGGTATCAACCGGCGTGACCTCGGTGCGGAGGAGTTGCCGGTGATGACCTATCCCTGGCAACTGATCGAAAACAACGGCCACGCCATCGAAGCGGATTTCGGACGTATGAGCGGTGGCGGTATCGCCGCGGATGCCTGGGTGGATCCCGGCGTCGTCTGGCTGCGGGACGGGCGGCGGCTGCCGGGGCCGGGCGCGGGGACGGACGGCGCCCCGGTGCGTATCGGCGCCGGCACGGTGGTTGGCCCTTTCGTCAGTTTCGACGTCAGCGCCGGTCCAGTGATCGTCGGCCGCGATGTGATCATCGAATCCCACTGTCACATCAAGGGCCCGGCGTATATAGGGGATGGATGCACGTTGTGGGCCTTTACCGATCTCAAGGAGAACTGCTCGCTGGGGCCCAGGTGCCGGGTCTGCGGCCAGGTGGAGGAGGTGATCTTCCAGGGCTACATGCACAAGTTTCACGTGGGGTTCGTCGGACACAGCTATCTGGGCGAAGGGGTCAATGTGGGCGATCAGACGGTGACGAGCAATCTGAAGAACGATCGCACCCCCGTGGACGTGCATTGGGGACCGGCGGCAGACCAGCAGGTCAACACCGGCAGGTTATACGCCGGCGCGTTGATCGGAGACGGGGTGGCTACTGGAACCAATACCAACCTGACCACCGGCGCCGTGGTCGAACCGCTCTCTACAATCGTCTCTGCGGCAGCCACCCCCAAGTACATCAACGGGCTGTTGTCGAATGGCCGCCATCTGCCCTGGCCGTTTGCCGGCGCGTACAACGCCTTTCGCATCCTGGTGAGCGAGCGGCTCGGGCGCCGGCTGCCGGACGGTCACGAAGCCTTGTTCCGGCATGTGTATGCCGAAATGCAGGCGACGCGCCGGCATATCCGCAGGCGAGATACGCGACGCGTCGCAACCGGATGAAACGGTAATGGGCGGAGCTGGTACTATGCTGATGCGCCTTCGACCGTCAAGGTGGTGCGGTGCGAAGAGTACCCCCGCGTCACACCACCGGTACCTGACGCATACTGCCTGGCGCAACCCGCCCGAGACACCGCTGGTTCCTCGGG
>SLHA01000031.1 GCA_007136405.1 Candidatus Latescibacterota bacterium | reverse complement strand
CGTAACGTCCAGTTTCCCAAATGGTGGCCATGTACCTGAACGGCTTCGTCCGGATTGATGCGGTATTGCTCGAATTCAGTCCATTGGCCGACGGCTGGACGCAACCATGCCAACACCAGGATCAAAGCAACCAGCCTCAACTTCGCTACCTTTGCCATCATCTTGTTTCTCCTCAGGCTCGACAGGTCGGTCTTACAATTCACACGAAACATGCGTACCTCCGGTGGCGCAATACATTCCTGGTCGCTTAATCCATATATGCCTGACACCACCTATAGCAGGGCTTTTTCGCGTTATCATGTTGAGTACGCATAAATTGTCATCTTCTTTGTGTTTGTCAAGTCTAACATTTTCAACGCCTGGATCCTCCGCAACACATGCGGCTGGTCCGGATATCTTTCATGTCTCTTGTTGACGGTCCAATCTGTCGGTAGGGAGGTGCGCCTGGCGCCTGCATTTCACCTACCTTACTTTGACATGCCGCCACTCACGACTTCCGGGTACTGCGCCATGAATGCAGCCGCGGCCTTCACCACCGGTCTGCCCAACCTGGACGCCATCCTCAATGGCATTCTACCGGGCGACAACATCGTCTTTCACGTGGAATCCGTCGACCAGTACCGACCTCTCGTCGAGCCCTACGGTCGTGCCGCGCTGAGCACAGGCCAGCGGTTGGCCTACTTCCGCTTCGCCGGTCACTCCCCCCTGCTGCCGCCGGATGTGGCGGCCTCGGTACACACCTTGAACCCGGAGCAAGGTTTTGAAGCCTTCGTTGCCCGGATTCACCGCGTCATCGACGATCTGGGCACGGGCGGTTACTATCTTTTCGACTGTCTGAGCGAGCTGGCCGAGATCTGGTTGTCGGACCAGATGCTGGCCAACTTCTTCGTGCTCACCTGTCCCTACCTGTATGACGTGGGCGCCGTCGCCAGCTTCAGCCTGCGGCGCCAGTATCACGCCGAGGAAGCAGTGGTGACTATCCATGCAACGGCACAGGTGCACCTTGATGTCTTTACCCACGGTGGCGCTCTCTTCGTCCGCCCCACCAAAGCCCAACATCGTTATTCGGCCACCATGTTTCTGCTCCATCAGCGCCAGGGCGATGAGTTCGTACCGGTGGCACACAGCGGACTGCTGACCCGGATCATGGCTCCGGTGCAGCGGCTGCAGGCGCAGCCGGCGGGACTGAAGGGCCTGTGGAACCGTGCCTTCCTGCGTGCCATGGCGCTCGATCCAGCCGCTGCTGACGCCACCGGCAAGGACGACGAACTGCGGGAACGGTTGCTGCGGATGGCGATTTCCCGCGACTCGCGCGTACTGGCATTGGCTCGACGTTACTTTACCGTCGCCGATCTGGCGGACTTGCGCGGACGCTTGATCGGCAGCGGACTGATCGGCGGCAAGGCCGTCGGCATGCTGCTGGCGCGCCGGATTCTGCTGGCCGAGGCCGCCGATCTGGCCGACTACCTGGAGCCCCACGATTCCTTTTTCGTCGGTGCCGACGTGTATTATACCTTCCTGGTCATGAACGGCATCTGGTGGATGCGTGAGCCGCAACCGGACATCGCGGCACTGTTGCGAAATGCCCATCGTGCCCGGCAACGAATCGTCGTCGGCGAGTTTCCTGATTATATACTTGACAAGTTTCAGGAAATGCTCGATTACTTCGGCCAGTCACCCATCATCGTACGCTCCTCCAGTCTGCTGGAGGACAATTTCGGCAACGCCTTTGCCGGAACGTACGAGAGTGTTTTCTGCGCCAACCAGGGCCCGCGCGAACGCCGTCTCGAGGATTTTTTGTCCGCGGTGCGAACCATCTACGCCAGTTCGCTCAGCAACGAGGCGTTGACTTACCGAGCCAAACGCGGTCTGTTGCAGCGCGACGAGCAGATGGCGCTGCTGGTACAGCGGGTCTCCGGCAATGTGTACGGCGATCACTTCCTGCCCCAGGCCGCGGGCGTCGGTTTTTCCCACAATCCCTACGCCTGGAGCGAGCTGATCGAACCGCGCGCCGGCGTCGTGCGGCTGGTCTTCGGGCTGGGCACCCGGGCGGTCGACCGGGTCGAGGACGACGACATCCGGGTGATCGCTCTCAATGCTCCGGAACGGCGCCTGGACGCCGCGGATGAACACGGTCTTCGTACCCAGCGCTACCTGGACGCTATCGACCTGCGCGCCGGACACCTGGCCACGGTCCCCTTCGCCCAGGTGGAAGCGGCCTGCAGCGAGGCCATGCCGCTGGAGCTATTTGCCAGCAGGGACCGAACCGGAAGCCGCTCCGGTGGCCAGGCGCCTCTGGTGCTGACGTTCACCGGATTGCTGCGGCAGACGAGCTTCGTCGGCACCATGAAGCGACTGCTGAGTGTACTGCAGTCCGCTTACGAGAATCCGGTGGATGTCGAGTTTACCATCAACTTCGATCAGACCGCCGCGCCGGATGCTCCGCAGTATGCCCTCAATGTGGTCCAGTGCCGGCCGCTCCAGATAAAAGGCAGCAGCCCAATCGCCGCCCCACCCATTGATCTGAATCCGGACCACGTGCTCTTCCAGGCTGCCGGCACGGTGGTCGGGCAGAGCCGCATCGACGCCATCGATGTCCTTGTTTACGTTCGCCCGGAAACCTACAGCCAGCTAGCGCAGCACCAACGTCACGCCGTGGCGCGCCGCATCGAACGTCTGGTACACACGGCGCAGGCTGATTCCAGGACCGTGCTGTTGCTGGGACCCGGACGGTGGGGCACCAGTATGCCTTCGCTGGGCGTCCCTCTGAGCAGAAACGCGCTGGGTGAGGCCACGGCGATCTGCGAGGTTGCCGCCATGCACGCGGGGCTGGTCCCGGACGTTTCCCTGGGCACCCATTTTTTCAGTGAGATCGTCGAACAGGACATCCTCTATTGCGCCGTCTTTCCTGGTCGCCAGGACAACTTCGTCAATGTCAGCCTCCTGGAAGCCCGCTCCTCGTCGTTGTCCGAACTTGCCGAAATGGATGAGCACACCGGAACTCCGCAGTACCAGACCGACGTCGTCACCGTCCTGGACGGCCGTCAACTGCCTTCGGGACAGGTGATCCGCCTCTACGCCGACACGGTCGCCCGGACGGCAATCTGTTATCTGGACGACGCCGTGGGGCAGGGGTGACAGGTCTGCATCGATAGGTCTTCAGGCTGACCTTGGCACGCCGTTGACAGGAATTCCTCCAGTAACCACACTCAAGCACCGGTTACCCGGCTGGCACGAATCGAATCAGGCGAAACCCGCCGTGCGTACCCCCACGGGTCCGCGCCTGCAGGCATGGGGCGAGGATCTTGTTGAAAACGACGCCGCTGCGTTTGTCCGGGGTGCGGGCCGGCCAACCGCCGGGGGAATGCTTGACAGATACGGTAGCGATTCCTGAGGAGCCCCCAGTCCAGCCAGCGGCCACGGTTACCGCGGCGAGATACGGGTGTGCGGCTGCCACAAGCGACCACCGTCCAACGCCGCTGAAAGTCGTTGCAGCAAAATCTGTTTTTTCAGGAGCAGTGAACATGAAAGTGATCGATTCGAGAAGAGAGCTGTTTGTCGACGATTGGCTGATCGATTGCATGGATGGCACAAGGCTGAAATTGCATACGCCGGTTCCCGGAGAGATCGCCCTGCAGGGAGACGGCAGTTACAGCTATGTCACCGTATTCAAAGACAGAGAGTGCTACCGGGCGTACTACCGGGCCGGAGAGCCGTATGACATCACCCGTTTGACCAACGAGGATTATGACCGGCAGAAGAAGATGCCGCAGGTCACCGCTTATGCCGAAAGCCCGGACGGAATCACCTGGACCGTACCGGAGCTGGGCCTGATCGAGCATAAAGGAACCCGGGCCAACAACATCGTCTGGGATGCCGAGGGCGCCTGCACCGGCACCAGTCACAATTTCAGCCCGTTCCTGGATGGCAACCCGGCCGCGCCTCCGGAAGAACGGTACAAGGCGCTGGGCGGCACTCGCAAGACTGGTTTGATCGCCTTCGCTGCCGCGGACGCGCTGAACTGGCGCCCTATGCGCCAGGCGCCGGTCATTACGGACGGCGCTTTCGACTCCCAGAACCTGGCCTTCTGGGACGCAGAGCGGAACCAGTACGTGGCTTTCGTGCGGGATTTCCTCCGGGTCGGCAGCGCCGCCAATCCTGAGGGTGCCAGGATCCGGTGCATCAAAAGATGCACGTCACAGGACTTCCTGCACTGGTCCACCCCGGAATGGATCGACCTGGGCGACACGCCCCTGGAGCACCTGTACACCAACGCCGCCACCCCGTATTTCGGTGCGCCGCACATCTACGTGGCGTTTCCACGGCGGTTCGTTCCTGAAAGGAAGGCGCTGCCGGACTCGCCGTTGAACGGCATCTCCGACCAGATTTTCATGTCAAGCCGGGACGGCGGCATGCACTGGGACCGGCGGTTCATGGAGGCTTTCGTGCGTCCGGGCCCGGAACGCGAGAACTGGACGGACCGCAATGGCACCATCGCCTACGGCGTCGTGCCCATCAATGCCGCGGAAATGTCCATTTACTGGACCGAGCACAACAAGATGCCGACCTGCCGCTTACGCCGCGCCACCCTGCGCACGGACGGCTTCGCGTCGGTGAATGCGCCATACGCCGGCGGCGAATTCGTCACCCGGCCCTTGCTCTTCAGCGGCGATACGCTGTACCTGAACTATGCCACGTCCGCGGTAGGCAGTCTGCAGGTGGAAATCCAGGATGTCTGCGGCAACCCGCTCCCCGGTTTCAGTCTGACGGAGGCTTTGTACGGGGATCAGATCGATGCACCGGTACGCTTCGGCCCGGATGCCGATCTGGGCGCCTTGAGCCACACCCCCGTTCGGCTTCGCTTCCTCCTGCGGGACGCGGATCTGTATGCCCTGCAATTCCGTCAGGACGATGCCTCCTGAGTGTCAGCCAGGCATCCCGTGCCGCATCACGCTCAACGTCTTGAAAGGATCGTCAGATCATCATGGAGAAGCTGCCGCTGGCCATAGTCGGCTGCGGAGGTATGGGCGGACGCCACCTTCTGGGCCTCAAAGAATTGTATGACTCCGGCATGGCCAACGTCGAGCTGGTCGCCGTCTGCGACCCGCGGCTGGACAACGCCGATCATCTGGCGGACGAAGCCGCCGGACTGCTGGGCGCCAGACCTGGCGTCTACGCTGACATGGAGACCATGGTGCGTCAGCGGCCGGAAGTGCAGGCGGTGGCCATCACCACCGACGCCCGCGCCCATCACGCGGTAGCCACCACCGCCTTCGACCTGGGACTGCACGTACTCTGCGAAAAACCCATGGCTCTCACCATGCGCGGCGCCAATCTCATGCTCGCCGCCCAACAGCGCGCCGGCAAGGTGCTGAGCGTTGCCGAAAACTATCGGCGCGACCCCATGAGCCGCGTGACCCGGGCGCTGATCGATGCGGCCGTCATCGGCACACCCTTTCTGTTCCTGGACATCTCGGCCAGCTCAGGCAATCGCATCGTCATCACCCCCTGGCGCCACCAGAAAAACTGTGGCGGCATGCTGTTGGACGGTGGGGTGCACAACGCCGACATGATGCTGTATTACCTGGGCGATGTACGGCAGGTGTTCAGCGAGATCCGCCTGTGGGAAACGACGCGGGAGCAAGCCCGCAGCGGCGGCGTCAGCGGTTTTTACGCACGGTGGGCCGGCGAGATGCCGGCAACGATCGCCGCCACGGCCGAAGACACCATGGTGGCCGTGGTCAGCTTCGCCAGTGGAGTCATGGGCCAGTGGACCCAGTCGTATGCTGGACACGGGCAGGGTTTCGGACGCCGCCAGCTCTTCGGCCGCCGTGGTGCCCTGACGCCCGGCGGCACACGCAACGGCGCATCACCAGTGATCCACCTGGACGACCGGAAGCAACTCACCGGTGATGGCCTGCTGGAACACGTCCCGGATTTCTGCCTGGACCGGGTCACCGCCCGCCTGTTCGGCGGCGAACGCCTGGCTGCCTATACCCTGCCCTTTCCCGACGCGGACCGGAAGTTGCTGGCCATCCAGCTGTACGAGCTGGCGGACTGCGTGTTCAACGGCCGCACACCGGAGGTCGACGGCCGGCTGGGACGCCGGGCCATGGCCCTGTGTTACGCCGGCTTCGAGTCCAGCGTGCTGAACCGTCCGGTGACGCTGGACGAGATTGAAAACGAAACCACAGGACTGTACGAAGCCGACATCAACGCTGAACTGGGAATCTGAATCGCTTTCAATTCTGGGCTGCGCCCGCTCCGTTCCGGGCAGGAACCGGAGGCCGGACCGGCAGCCGGCAACTGGCAGCCATCACCGCGGAGAGCACGAGCATGCAGATCGCCTACTGCACCTGGGGTATGATGAACACTCCCATCGAGACAGGATTGCCGGTCATCGCCGGAATCGGGTACACCGGTATCGAGCTGGCCGTGACGCCCCGCTTTCCCACCGAACTGTACACCCTGGACGCGGCCCGGCAGCGACGTATCGTCGAACTGCTGAACGAGCATCGGCTCAGTCTGGCGGCCATCGCCGGACATACCACGGTGTGCGACGAAGACCCGGACAAGCACGCGGCCAACATGCAGCGGCTGCGCGACACCATCGACCTGGCCGACGCGTTACGGCAGGACGGGCACACCCCGGTGGTGGTGAGCCTGGTCGGCGGCCACGAGGACGACTGGGGCCGGCTGCGCGACCGGGTGGTCGAGCAGGTCCGCGCTCTGGGTGAATACGCGGCCAGCCGGGACGTCATCTACGCTCCGGAGATGCACTCGGGCACGGCCATGGACCTGCCGCGCAAGGCGGTGTGGCTGCTGGAGCAGGTCGACCATCCGGCGGTCAAGCTCAATTTCGACATCAGCCACTGCGAGATCGTCGGCATGCCCACGGAAGAAGCCTGCGCCGCCATGGCACCGCACTCGGTATTCACCCATGTCAAGGACCAGCGCGGCCTGTACCCGCATCACGAATTCATGACGCCGGGCGCCGGGCCCAGCGACTATGTCCGCTACCTGAAGGCCATGGACGCCGCCGGTTACACCGGTTTCATCGGGATGGAAGTCAGCATGATGGTCCAGCGCCAACCGGGATACGATCCGTTCGTCGACGCGGCGCTGGGATATTACGCGCTGCGGCGCGCCTTCAACGCAAGCGGCGTGCCTCTGCAACACTGACGCGACCAGGTCAACCGCCGCTTTGGCGCGCGCGGCACGCACGGTCCAGGCGCGGTCCAGTGGTGGCAAGCACTATCCAGTCGCGGCACGCTCTGTCCAGGCGCGACAAGCACGTTTGGCTGCACCATCCACGCGCGCCGGGAACGGCGATCGGCATACCTGCTCCCCGTTCCCCGGCGCGGTACCGCCCACCGCTTCACCGCAATGGAGAAGGCTGCATGCAAGCCCAGTGCATCATCAATTGCGCGGTCACCGGGTCCATCCACGTGCCCTCACAGACCCCCTATCTGCCCATCACCCCGCAGCAGATCGCCGACGAAGCAGTAGGCGCAGCCGCGGCCGGAGCCGCGACGGTGCACCTGCATGCCCGTCAGCCGGATTCCGGGCAGCCCACCATGAATCCGGATCTCTTCCGGGAATTCTGCCAGGATATCTCCGCCCGTTGCGAAGCGGTCATCTGCATCACTACCGGTGGCGCACCCACCATGAGCATCGAGGAACGCATGACCGCCGTGCAGCAGTTCCAGCCGGAGCTGGCGTCGGTGAACATGGGTTCGATCAACTTCGGCATCTATCCGCAACTCGAACGGATCAAGGAGTTCCGGCACGACTGGGAAGCCCCCTACCTGGACGGGACCCGGGATCTGGTGTTCAAGAATACATTCCAGGACCAGGAACGAGTGTTCGCCATCATGGCAGACAGCGGTACCAGACCAGAGCTGGAATGCTACGACGTGGGACACATCTACAACACGGCTTATTGGGCCGACAAGGGCGTGCTACAGCCGCCCCTGTGGATCCAGTTCATCCTGGGTATCCACGGTGCCATTCAGCCCTCGGTGCGCAATCTGCTCTTCATGAAGGAGACCGCTGACAGCCTGTTCGGGAACGACTACCTGTGGTCGGTGCTGGCGGCCGGTCGCCACGAATTCGGGCTGGGGACCGTGGGGGCAGTGCTGGGGGGCTCGGTGCGCGTGGGTCTGGAGGACAACCTCTATCTGCGCAAGGGCGAACTGGCGCGCAGCAATGCCGAGATGGTGGCCAAAATCAAACGCCTTGTGGACGAATTGGGCATCCAGACTGCCGGCCCGCGGGAGGCACGCCGGTTGCTGCAGCTCAAAGGCAAGGATCAGACGAGGTTCTGATGTTGACAGCCGCACGCATCATCCAGGAAGCGCTGCGCACCGGAAAGACGGCGCTGTCAGAGCATGACAGCAAGAGACTGCTTTCCGCGTACGGCCTGCCGGTCGTCCGCGAGACGCTGGTCCGCGACCCAGGGAAGGCCCGCGCCGCGGCGGCGGAGTTGGGTTACCCGGTGGCTCTCAAAGCCTGTGACGCCGGATTGACCCACAAGACCGAACACGGCCTGGTGGAGCTCGACATCGCCGGCGCGGCACAGCTGGACCGGGCCACGACACGGCTGCGGTCCCGGGCGCCGGCCGGCGCCGGTCTGCTGCTGCAGGAAATGGTCCCAGGCCGGCGCGAACTTATTGTCGGCCTGCTCCGGGATCCAGGGCTGGGTCCCGTGGTGATGCTGGGACTGGGCGGTATCTTTGCCGAGGTTCTGGCCGACGTGAGCTTCCGCCTGGCACCGCTGACGGCCGCTGATACCGCCGACATGGCGAACGAACTGGCCGGCAGCAAACTGCTGGGTCCGGTGCGCGGCATGCCGGCGGTGGACCGCGAGGCACTCGCCGCATGGCTGATCGGCATCGGCGAGATCGGCCTGCAGCATCCTGAAATCCAGCAACTGGACGTCAACCCGCTCATCGTGCGCGACGGCCAGCATGCCGGTCAGCTGGTGGCGGTGGATGCCCTGATCGTCCTGGCGCCGGAAGCGGTGCCTGGGGCGGAGACAGAGTCTGTCCGCCACGACAGGCCAACACGAATAACCGGACCCACAGCCCGCGTTCGCCGGGAACAGGCCCCACTGCCCGTGGCACGCGGCAGCCTGGAACCTTTGTTCGCGCCGCGCAGCATCGCCGTCATCGGCGCCTCGGCCACGCCGGGTAAAGCCGGGTACGAGGTACTGCGCAACCTGGAGGCGCAGGGGTATACCGGCACCGTCCACCCGGTCAACCCGCGCGGCGGCGAAATTCTTGGCCGGCGCGTCATCGCGGCCATCGCCGACCTGCCCGCTGGTGTGGACCTGGCCGTCATCGTGCTGCCGGCGAGCAGCACGCCGCAGGCCGTACGTGAATTGGGCCGCCGCGGTGTCAAAGCTGTGATCCTGGCCGCCGGTGGCTTCGCCGAGGCAGGCGACAGCGGCCTGGCGCTGCAGACGGAACTGGAGCAGGCGATTCAGGAGGCCGGCGTCCGCGCCCTGGGGCCCAACACCGCCGGTCACGTCTCCACACCCTCCAGATGTGCCACCAGCTTCTTCAGTCTGGGCCAGGTGCGCCGCGGGCCGGTTTCTTACATCGCCCAGACGGGCAACTTCGCCACCCACACCCTGCGTTACATCCTCACCAGCGAACACTTCGGCGTGGCCCGGGTGGTCGGTGTCGGCAACAAGATCGACATCGACGAGAGCGAGGTGCTGGAATATCTGGCCGCGGACCCGGAGACGCAGGTCATCTGCGCGTATCTCGAAAGTCTGCGACAGCCGCGCCGCTTCCTGGAAGCGGCGCGCGCCGTCACCCCCCACAAGCCATTGGTCATGCTCAAAGGCGGCGCCACGGCCGCCGGCGCCCAGGCGGCCGCGGCCCACACTGCGGCGCTGGCTACCGACGACCGTGTCCTGGACGGCGTGTTGCGCCAGGCCGGGGTGGTGCGCATCCACGAGTATTCGCAGCTGATTACGGCGGCCAAGGGACTGGCTTCCATGCCGCTGCCACAGGGCAACCGGGTCGGCTTTGCCGCGCCCAGCGGCGGCATGCTGGTCTGCCTGAGCGATCTATGCCGGCGTGACCTGAACCTGGAAGTACCCGAACTGGCGGAGACCACGCGACAGCGGCTGCAGGATCTGAGCCCGCCACTGGTACGCCTGCGCAACCCGGTCGATATCTGGCCGGCCGTCTCCCAGCACGGCCTGGAGCGCGCCTACGGGGAGGCCACGGAGGCCCTGCTGGGAGACCCGAATACCGACGCCGTGGTGATCATCCTGATGCTGGTCGAACAGACCGGCTTCCCCTGCCTGGAGTTTCTGGTCGAACTGGCCGGCAGGCAAGCGGACAAGCCTCTGTATGTGAGCTGCAGCGGCGACCAGCCCCTCATGGCCGCCGCCAAGGCCTACCTGGAGCCGCGCGGCGTGCCCACGTTCAGCCGCATAGAAGAACCTTTCCGGGTATTGGACATCGCCTGGCGTTGCCGGCAGGCGCAACTGCGGGCTGGGCAGGAGCAGCCTCGGTCCCGGGCAACCACCCGCGAGCTGCAGTAAACCATGTGGCGCAGGCGTTGCACCGCCAGCGCGCCACGACAGGCGAAACGCAGGACCGTGTATGAAACCAGCACCGGCTTTTACCCGAATTGCCGCCGGCATGCCCTGGGTGGCGGCTGTGCTGATCGTGGCGCTGCCGGCTTTCCTGAACGTCGCACCGGCCCACGGCCAGGTGGCGAGTCCGACGACCCCGGTCGAGGGCATGACCGTGAAACCTCCCGGGGTGCATGCGTTCATCAACGCCACCCTGGTCACCGCCCCCGGATCGGTGCTGCGCGACGTCATGCTGGTCATCCGCGACGGCGTGATCGAGTCGATCGAAGACCGGATGGAGCCGCCGGCCGATGCGCGCGTCTGGGACATGCGGGAGAGAACGCTGTATCCCGGCTTCATCGATGCTCACACTCATGTCGGCATGACGGAGCCGCGTCTGGACAGCGAGCGCGGCACTCCTGCCTGGAATCCGCGGCTTCGCGCCCACCTTCGGGCGGAAGACGAGTTCAGGGCGACGCCCGAACTCAGCCGGAAACTGCGTTCCCAGGGCTTTACCGCAGTCAAGGCCGTTCCCGGTGCGGGCATATTCCGGGGTCAGACGGCGGTGTTCAGTCTGGGCCGGGGCGGCGCTGCGGGGCGTCTTCTGCGCCGCGATGTCGCCCAGTCGGTCGCCCTGGTCTGCAGTGGTGATTTCGACTCCGGCTATCCGACCTCACCAGCCGGCACGCTGGCCCTGATACGACAGACCCTGCTCGACACCGAATGGCATCACCAGGTCCATCGAGCCTACCGGGAGCGTCCGGCAGGACTGCAGCGGCCGGAAACCATCGCACCGCTGGCGGCATTGCTCGATGCAGCCCGTGGCCGTCAACCGCTGCTGTTCGCCACCCGGGACGACGAAGAGATGCTGCGCGTCCTGCGGCTGACGCACGAATTCCCCGTGCTGGCGTGGATCCGTGGCAACGGGCACGAGTACAAGATCCTCGAGGTGCTGGCGGACAACCCGCTCCCCCTCGTCCTGCCCGTTGCGTTCCCCGCAGCGCCGGAAGTCGACACGCCCGAAGACGCGCTGAACCGGAGTCTGGCCGAGTTGCGGCACTGGTACCTGGCGCCGGAAAATCCGGCCCGGGTAGCCGCGGCGGGCCTGGCCTTCGCCCTGACCGCCGACGGCCTGGAAGATCCGTCGGATTTTCTGGCCCGCCTGCGCGCAGCGGTTGAGGCTGGCCTCGATCCGGACACCGCCCTGGCCGCGCTGACGCTCAACCCGGCCCGCATGCTCGGGATCGAGACCTCCATGGGAACGCTCGAAACGGGCAAAGCAGCGCATTTCGTGGTCACCGACGGCGATCTGTTCAAGGCAGACACGCGGGTGATGGAAGTCTGGGTGGACGGCGACCGTTTCGTCATCGAAGCCGATCCGTCGCACGATCCGGCCGGCACGTGGACCCTGGAAACCAGGGATAGCCGTATTCAGGCGGAGCTACGCCTCCGCCGGCAACGACCGGATCGCTATGCGGGATCGATTACCCTGGACGGCATCGATATCGAACTGCAGTCCGTCCGCCTCCAGGCAAAACCGCTTCGACTGTGGTTCGATGTGCCCGGTGATACGCTGGGAATCCCTGGGCGGGTGCGCCTTACGGCTACCATCACCGCAGATCGCCTCCATGGCTGGGCCGAGATTCCCGGCCAGGAGCGCCTCCAGTGGCACGGCGTGCGAACCGCGGCCGATGCCATCGGCGCGGTGGTCGAAGCTCCGCCCACGGACGATCTTGACAGCGATGAGCATCGCGAAGACAGGCGCCGGCCCGCGCGCGACCTGCGGCTGGCGGACATCCATCCGCCCATGGAATACGGCCGCGAGTCCCTGCCGCCGCAACCCCGTCATGTCCTGGTGCGCAACGCCACCATCTGGACCATGGGTCCGGCCGGTATCATGGAAAACGCGGACCTGCTGGTATCGTCCGGCATGGTGGCTGCGGTCGGTCGGAATCTGCGCCAGCCACGGCACACCCTGGTGATCGACGGCAGCGGCAGGCATGTCACGCCCGGCCTCATCGATGCACACTTCCACTCGGGACTGATGGGGACCAACGAGATCGGCAACGCCACCGTCCCGGAGGTCCGCATGGCGGATGCGCTGACCCGGTACAACATCTGGATGTACCGGCAACTCGCCGGGGGACTCACCACCGGCCATGCCATGCATGGATCGGCCAATCCGATCGGCGGCCAGAACGTGTTCGTAAAGATGCGCTGGGGCAGTCTGCCTGACGAGCTGGTCATGGATCAGGCGCCGCGCACCGTAAAGCTCGCTCTGGGCGAAAACCCCAAACGGATCGGTTCCGGACGCTATCCGGATACGCGCATGGGCGTGGAACAGATCATCGCCGATCGCTTCCACATGGCGCGCGATTACCAGGCGCGCTGGAAGCTGTGGGAACAGACGGGAGAGGGTCTGCCGCCGCGGCGGGATCTGCGTCTGGAGGCCCTGGCGGAGATTCTCGATGAAGACTTGCTGATCCAGGCGCACTGTTACCGGCAGGACGAGATTCTGGCCCTGATCCGCCTGGCCGAGACCTTCGACATCACCATAGAAGTGTTCCATCACGGTGTCGAGGCGTATAAAGTGGCACCGGAACTCGCGGCCCACGGCGCCGCGGTGGTCGCCTGGTCCGACTGGTCGTCCTTCAAGATCGAGGCGTACGATGCCACCGTGTACAACGTTCCCCTGCTGCATGCCGCCGGTGTCCTGACCTCGCTGCACTCGGACGACCATCAACTGGCGGCGCGGTTGAACTGGGAGGCCGCCAAGATGGTGCGGGCCGGAATGGCTCCGGAAGAAGCGCTCGCGCTGGTCACCATCGCACCGGCCAGGCTGCACCGCATCGACCACAGGGTTGGATCGCTGGAACCCGGCAAGGACGGAGATTTCGTCATCTGGAGCGGCGATCCGCTCTCCACCCTGAGCCGCACCGAACAGACCTGGATCGAAGGACGCCGGTATTTCGATCAGGCGGAGGATGCCGAACTGCGGCGAGCCGTCGCGACCGAACGAGCCGCGTTGATCCAGCGCATCCTGGACATGCACGATGACTGATCGCTCCTGTACCTGCACCGCGTCCGATGACCGGCGCCAGCCGCGCCCGCACGGATCGCCGCCGTCCGCGCCCACCCGTCCCGCATCGGCACCGGAGGACGGTGGGCGCCCGCGGCCGCCGGCCGCGGGTATCGTTCGCCGTATGGTTGCTGCCGTCGCTCTCGGCTGGCTGGCCGTTCTGGCTGAGCCGCTGCCGGCGCAGCTGCCCGCCCCGCCTCAAACCGGGCCGATCGCGCTCACCGGCGGCGCCATCCATACCGTGACGGCCGGAGTGATCCAGGATGGCACGCTTCTGTTCGAGGCAGGCACCATCACCGCCATCGGTGTCAACGTCGATCTGCCATCAGGCACCCAGGTCGTGCCGATCGATGGAAAACACGTGTATCCGGGGCTGATCGATGCCTGGAGTCAGATCGGCATCTACGAGATCGGCGCCGTGCCCATGACGGTCGATATCGTCGAACAGGGACGCATCAATCCCAATGTGCGGGCGGAAATCGCCTTCAATCCCGCCAGCCGGCACATCGGTGTGGCACGCTCCGCCGGCATTCTGACCGCGGTGACCTCCCCTGCCGGCGGATTGATCTCCGGCCAGTCGGCCGCCATGGCCCTGGATGGCTGGGCCTGGGACGAAATGGTCCTGAAAACGGCTGTGGGCCTGATCGTCCAGTGGCCCGGACGGCCGGAACGCGACGAATATGCTGCGGCGGTCCGTGAACTGCGCGCGATCTTCGCGGACGCCCGGGCGTACCAGGCGGCGCGCGCGGCCAAGCAGCAGGGTCTGGCGCCGCACCACGATCACGACAGCCGACTGGAGGCCATGCTGCCGTTTTTGAACGGCGACAGTCCGGTGGTGGTCGCCGCGGACGAAGTGCGACAGATACAGGATGCAGCGACCTGGGCGGAACAGGAAGGGCTGCGGCTGGTCATCCTGGGCGGCCGGGATGCGCATATGGTCAGCGGACAGTTGCGGGATCTGGGCGTGCCCGTTATCGTCACCACGGTACTGGCCTCGCCCGCCCGGAACTGGGAACCGTATGACGCCCGTTACCGCTTGCCGGCGCAGTTGCATCAGGCCGGAGTGACCTTTGCGATTGCCGGCGCGGCCAATGCGGCCAACGCCAACCGTCTGCCGCACGAGGCGGGCGCGGCGGCGGCATTCGGGCTGCCGATGGAGGAAGCCCTCAAGGCCGTGACCCTGTACCCGGCGGCCATACTCGGTCTAAACGACCGCGTCGGGGCTCTGGAAGTGGGTATGGATGCCACGCTGCTCGTCACCGACGGCAATCCGCTGGAATACGCCACCCGGATAGAGCAGGTGTACGTCCGAGGCCGCGAGAGCGACATGGATGATATCCAGCGCCAGCTGTACCGTAGATACCGCGGGCGAGTGCAAGACACGCCCTGAGCAGCGGGCGGCGTTACGGCAGCCGCCGGGGAGATACGCGCACTACAACCGTGCAGCAATGGAGCCGAAGGAAGCGTCAGGATGGATGAGGCAGGACTCGTCCTGCAGGCCCGCAGGGTTCCCGGATCACACCGCACAGGCATACGAGTCTCCGTGCAACGCTACGCCGCGCGGATCGACTGCCAGGTCGCATCGCTGCCGGCCGTGACAGCCATGGTGATGCTGGTGTTCACCGTGCTGATGATGACCGTATCGAGTCCTGCGGCAGACCGCGCCTGCGCCGATGAGCCGCCCCCCGAAACTGCTGGCGCACCCGTGTATCCGATCGCTGTGGTGGCGGACGGACCGCTCCTGTATGTCGTCGACCTCGACCTGCCGGGGATATGGCAGGTCGACGCGTCTGGATCACGGTTGTTCGCCCGCGGTTCGCGCCGGTTCGGCTCGCCGCTCAACCGTCCCCGCAGCGTTGCGCTGCATCCACGGGGCGGCATCCTCGTGGGTGATTCCGCCACCCGTGAGGTGTACCGCATCGCCTCGCCGGAGGCCACACCGGAACCGCTCAGTGGCGGCAACATCGGCATCGCCGTAGCGATGGCCGTATGTCCCGGCGGAGATGCCGTGTATGTCGGTGATGCGGAGACCCGGTCCGTGTTGCGGCTACCGATCGACGGCGGCACGCCCCACCCGGTGGTCGCCGTCGACGCCCGGGGCCTTGCTTTCGATAACGAAGGAGCCCTGTGGGCAGTCACGCTGGAGGATGCCACGGTCCAGCGTATCGACGTGGAGACGCAAACGAGCACAGTGGTGATCGCTGGACGACCTTACCGGTATCCCAACGGTCTGACATGGGCCGGTGATCACGGCCTCATTTCCGACAGCTACGGCAGACGCATCTGGCGCTTCGACGCGGCCGGGGATACGGCGCCCTGGCTGGAGGGCGCCCCCCTGCGCAGCCCGGCGGGTTTGCATGCAGACGAGGCTTCGGTGTGGGTTGCCGAACCCGGCCAGCGCCAGGTCTACCGCATCGACCGAGCCAGCCGGTCTCCGCAGCCACTGTTCTAACCCCCCTGTTCCGGCACATCTCTGCACGGCTGTCCCATAAGAAACTTGACAGGTGCATTGTGCCTCGACCATACTTTTCTACGGGTCGAGATGACGGCGGTTTGCTCTGGAGGGCAGCTAGCCAAAAATGAACCTGCCGCATGGTGTTGCTCATAGACGATGCGATAGCATCCTGAGGATCTATCGGTCCCACGTACACCCAACATAGTCAGCTGAATCGGTGCAGTTGTCTTCGTACAACACAGGCATTGCTGTGTTTACCATGACTGACCACAAGCGCATCGCAGTCGTCATCACTCTGGCCATACTCTCGACGACGGCCTGCAGCGAGATCGAACAGCAGGTGCACACAACGGCGACCGAACAGCCTGCTGCACCCGTGCACCAGGTTGATGCCGACAGCACGGCGCTCTGGGTCCAGTTTGTCGATGTCAGTGAAGAAGCGGGTTTGACTTTTGTGAATGTGTCAGGCTCTACCACCCGGCCGCCGGAGCATATCGTCGAAACCCAGTCCGCCGGCGTGGCCTTCTTCGATTACGACAATGACGGCTGGCTGGATATCTTCGTGACCAACGGCACCCATCTGGGCGTCGACGCGGAGCCGGAGGGCGCCACCAATCGCCTGTTCCGCAACACCACCGGCCCCGATGGAATGACTCGCGTATTCCACGAGGTCACGGACGAAGCGGGTCTGCGTGCCGGTGGCTGGGCCATGGGGTGTGCCGTCGGCGACTACACCAACGATGGCTATGCAGACCTGTACGTCACGTACTACGGCCCCAACCGGCTATACAGGAACCAGGGCGACGGCCGTTTCGCGGAGGTGACCGAACAGGCCGGCGTCGGTGATCCTGGTTGGGGTACCAGTGCCGCCTTCGGAGACCTGGACAACAACGGGCTACTGGATCTGTACATCGTCAACTATCTGGAGGTCAGCTTGACCGATCCTCCGGGAGGTGGCCGTCCCTGCATCTACAAAGGGCTCGAGGTGTACTGCGGCCCCAGGGACGTGCCGCGCCAGGCGGATGTGGTCTATCGCAACCGCGGTGACGGCACCTTCGAGGATATGAGCCAGGCGACCGGAATAGCCCACACACGCTCGTCGGGATTGGGCGTGATCTTTGGGGACTATACCCACAATGGCTGGCAGGATATCTATGTCGCCAACGACGGCGAAGCCAATATGCTCTATGTCAACCAGGGCAACTGGCAATGGAAGAATGTCGGTGCTCTTGCGGGAGCGGCGTACAGCCTGGACGGAATGGCCCAGGCTGGCATGGGGGTGCACGCCGGTGATGTGAACAACGACGGCTGGATGGATCTGTTCGTGACGAACTTCGCCGATGATGTGAACACCCTGTACCGCAACGAAGGAGGCGACCTGTTCACCGACGTCACGTATGCCGTGGGGCTGGGAGGGGTGGTCAGGCCGTACCTGGGTTGGAGTACCGGTTTTTTCGATTACGACAATGACGGCTGGCTGGACCTGTATGTGGCCAATGGCCATCTCTATACCCAGTTGCAAGGTCAGGGGTCGGGTTTGCGGTACAACCAGCGGAATCTGTTGTTCCGCAACCTGGGGGACGGAACCTTCGAGGAGGTGGGCAGGGAGGCCGGCCCGGGATTTGCCATCGAACTGTCCAGTCGGGGTGCGGCGCTGGGTGATTTCGATAATGACGGAGACATCGACCTAGTAGTGAACAACATGAACGCACCGCCGTCTCTGCTGCGCAACGAAGGCGGCAACTGGAACGAATGGCTGGGGCTGAAGTTGATCGGCACACGCAGCAATCGTGACGCCATCGGCGCGCGGGTACGGGTCGAATCCGGCGAGTTGATCCAGACACGGGAGGTTCAGCGCGGTTATGGATTTCAATCGGCAAACGATCCCCGGCTGGTCTTCGGTCTGAGCCAGCGGCAACAGGTCGAACGGATCCAGATCCGCTGGCCCTCCGGCCTGGAGCAGGTCGTGAAGAATCCGCCGTTACGGCGGTACCTCACCGTACATGAAGACCGGGAGACGATCCTGGCTGGCGATCCGGTACCGCCGCCGGTGCTGGAGTTGCTAGTGCGGCAGCCCCCGGAGCCCGAGGTTCTGCCGGCGGTCGGCGAATCGCACTGGAACCTGGAAGACTACATCGAAGCCGGAAAAGATTACTACAACAGTGGTCGATATGCAGAGGCGCGCGCGGCCTTCGAGGCGGTGATCCGGCGCGAGCCGAACCATGTGCAGGCCCACGTTCATCTCGGCGTGGTTTTTCACTCCGGCCTGGGAATGTACGCGGAAGCAGCCCGGATGCTGGAACACGCCGTCACCCAGGATCCCGAACGGGCAGGTGTCCAGTTCGTGCTCGCAAAAACCTATCTGGGCTTGAACCAACCGGAACGCGCCGTAGCTGCCATGGAAAAAACCGTTGAACTCTCACCGTACTCCTGGGAGGCGCACAACTGGTTGGGCCATACCTATGAACAGGCCCGGCGGCTGGATCTGGCAGAGAAAGCCTTCTTGCAGGCGACCGGACACGCGCCCGAGCTGCCGGGACCACACCTGAGTCTGATGCGCCTGTACCAGCGCCTGGAGCGTCACGAAGAAGCCGAAAGGCATGAACGGATCTTCCGCCGGCTGCATGAGCGCGAGCAACGCCTGGAGCGGCATCTGGACGACTACCGGCGCCAACTGGCCCGGCGCCCCGAAGACCATGAGTCCCTCACCGGCATGGGTTTCCTGTACATGGCTCTGGGCGACTTGTTGAGAGCGCAGGACTATTTCCTCGTCGTCCTGGAGGAAGCCCCGGAGGATCCCCGGGCATTGTACGGGATGGGCGTCTTCTACCACCGGCAGAACCGGCTTGAAGCCGCCATCGATAAGTATGAAGCCGCTCTGCTCCGGCAACCGGAGTATCCGCAGGCCCTCAACGACCTGGGACAGGCCTACTACCGGCTGGGCCAGTTCGACCGGGCGATCGCCGCGTACATTCAGGCAGCGGTGCTGCGGCCCGATGTCGACCTGATCCACCGCAATCTGGCCGCTGCGTATGAAGCAGCCGGGCAGTACCGCGAAGCGCTGCGCAGCTGGGAAAGAGTGACCCGACTGACGGGAGAGGAACCCCGGGTCGTGGCGCACATCGAGCGCTTGCGACGCCGGCTGGGTGAATGATCGAAACATACCCGGCACTCCCCGGTTCCCCCGGGCGACTCCATCACCCTGGAACAGGGCCGCGGCATCGCCTGCCCCGCCAGCGGATCTGCCTGCGCCACTCCGCAGCGCGCTGCTAGTTGACAAACCTGACTCTTAATGCCCATAGGTAAGTCAACCTTTGTACTCTCCCGCGCACAGCATCGAACCGTATCCGCCCCCAGAACCCCCATCTGCCACATTAGCAGGGATTTACACAATGCCAGCAGAGGCGTGAACCCGTGAGCCGGAAAGCCCACCTCCCCGGTTCCGGCCGATGCCTGTAGATTTCGCTTGACATGACTACTGGACCGGAGTAAAAGCTAGCCAAAGGATGTCAAAGAATGTTTGCAGACTGCAGACCAAAAAGGGTTCAGCGTTGCAAGGGATTCTGTGATGCAAGTGCGTCCGTGCTGCAACGTCCGAGGCAGCCTACACCCTGGAGGTCCAGGTCTCCGCATCCGGCGAACGGTCATACGGTTGTTCGCGCCACCAGAGTTGCATGGCAGCGCCTTGCCCTCCGGCCCTGCAGGTCGCTACTGCAGAAACAAGGTAGAGAGACAACATGAGCGTCAGGCTGCGCGTGCCGGTATTGGCGGGCTTCATCGTTCTGCTGCTCCATACGGGGTGCGGATACCGGTACTACACCGGGCCGCTGTATCCTGCCCCGGAGTCAGAGCGTGTGCTCAACCTGCAGGTCAGCGACGATGGCACGGTCACCTTTATCGACGGCAGGCTGGAAATCGGCATACGCCCCATGACCGACGAAGCCCTGAACCGGCATTTCCACCGGCATTCTCACAGCGGCCTGGAATCCACCAATCCCTACACCTTTGGCGACTGGGAGGATCCTGAACTGCAGCAGGTCCCATCCCGCTTTACTGTGTTTCTGGTGAGTGTCAAAAACTACATGTATCCCAAAATGCGCCTCGATCCGTCGCGGGTGGTCATCGTGGCCGACAATGGGCGGCGATACACGCCCCTGACGCTGCGACAACTGGAGGATTATTACCTGCGCTATGCGATCGCATATGCGGGCAACAAGTATGCCAGACACAGGGAACGCATGTCCATTTTGCGAAACTCGATGTACCGGGATGATTTCATATTCAGCGGACAGGAGGCCGAGGGCTACATCGTGTTCCCGGTGCTGCACCACGACGTACAACGCATCACGGTAATTTTACGCGATGTCGCACTGCGTTTCGACGTCTGGGATGAACCCATCGAGAAGGTCGATGTCGAGTATGTCTTCGAACGGGAAATCGGACGTATACACGTGAACGAACAAGTCGCTGCGCACTCGAAGCCGTGAAATCGCCGCCGGACCTGATTCCTGTTCAACGTTCGGATCACGTACGGGCCATATGTCCTTTGTCGAGTTCAGCCAGCCATGGACCGAACGGGAATATATGGGCGCGTCTGCAGGGTCGGCGCTCCTCGGATCGTGATTACAGCGGCTGCCTGCCCTGTGAAAAGAAAGGAGGAATGTTGCATAGAGCCGAGCACATGACAGATATCGCAGACCCGCAGCAACGAACAACTTCCTTTCCAAAGGAGAGGCAACATGAAGGGCTTTCTACTGACTGCGTTGGCGTTCAGTCTGCTGCTTTCGACAGATGCTATGGCGCAGCGTTGGGCACACGGTGAAGACGAGGTTCCCACGCTGTATGCCGTCGGTATTGCCGGCGACGTGGTTCCCAGCATCGATGGAGACCTGAGCGAGTGGGCGAATTATCCCGAATGGAATGTCTTGACCTTCGTGGACGACTTCATCGACAATTCGTTCGGCACGGTGAAAGACCTGAATTCACTGGATTTCACCGGCAAGGTGGCCTGGCATCCGGGCACCAATATGATGTACTGGGCATTCGATGTATGGGATGACGTACACGTGCAGGAGAGCGCTCCCGGCGAATGCCTGTACTGGATTCAAGACACCCTCGAATGGTACATCAACGCGACGGCCAGCGGTGGCAGCTACAATGGCAACGAGCCGGATGGAGTACCGCGCTGCGCGTTTGCCCAGCAGGAGGCCATGCTGATCGGTGGAGTTGGTGATGACGTCTGCACCTGCAGCGCCTCCAAATGGTCCATGGAGGCTCCGTACCTCTACTGGGCCGGTACCACCACCGAACTCGCCCATGGGCACCGTACCACGTACGAGGTCGGGCGCATGCTCTTCGACTGGCTGGACGAAACCCCTGACGCCAGCACCATTCATCAGTTGGCGGAAGGCAATTTGATCAAGATGTCCTTCGACATCGATGACCAGGACCAGACCGGACCGGAAAAGTCGCAGACGACGGCCTGGTACACCACTCCGCTGACCGCCTTGTTCCGTGAGGCCGACAATCTCAACGACCTGATCATGGGCCCGCTGGAATGGGATCTGTCCGACATGCCTACCGCGGTCGAGACGGCCACGTGGGGCGCAGTCAAGTCCACGTTCATCGAGTAACGCCCCAACATCCTGCTGACGAGCCTGTTGGGGCGCCCTGCCTCGACAGGCTCCCATAGACGGTGATCGGTGATGATCCTAACACGCATGGTGCCGCTGCTGCTGCTGCTCGGGCTGATTGCATCCGCCTGTCGCATCAAACAGGAAAAGGATCCTACCGGCCCGGGTTCCCATGTCAGTCAGGTCATCCGGTTCAACAACATCACCACCAACATCCCCGTACTGATTCGAATTCCGGATGCTTATCACGAATTCGAACTGGAGGTCGGGGATTCCCGCACGGTAGAGGTACACTCGGAGCAGCAGGCGACCGTGTTTTTCGTCGAGATCATCCACAACCGCCCGGGTCAAGACCTTAGCTCGGCGCCGCGCTGGACGGGCTTCGTCGAGGTGGGCAAGACGGTCACCATCCGCCAGCGGATTACCATCCAACCCGAGGTCCACGATTGAACGGCAGCGATCACAAGGATAGTAAAGCGGCAATATCGCTACATCGTCATCCGGGTTCGTACATGGGCCTATCAAAGAACAACGCCCACATGCCCTGGCACTGCCGGGCAATGCTCCTGGCCCTGTGCCTTGCTGTCCCAACCCAACTATGGGCCCAGAGCTACTGGGTGGTGGGAGGACAGGATACACCGTGGCAGGCGCAGGGCAGACTCGAGGCGCTGGACGCCACGGTGGAACCGGGGCGGCTACAACCCATCCGCATCGTCCTGGACCAGAACCTGGCCCGCGGAGATGCCCACCGCGTTACACGGGCCTACAGTCTTCAGCCCAGCATCCAGAGCCTTGGCGGCCTGGAGTACATGATCGACGGAGACCCGGATACCGCTTTCGAGATGCGGTTGGAAGCCACCGTCGGTTCCTCGGTGATCCTGGACCTGGGAGCGGTCCTGCCGGTAAGCCTGATCCGCTTTTATTCCCGGCGGCAAGAGAGGTTCCGGGACCGGTTTTTGCGCGCCTACCAGGTAACGATTTCGGACATGCGACCTTCACCTACAGGCCAGATCATGTGGGATGTAGCCGCCACCAACTGGGACAACACGGAAAGCGTGGTCTCCATTCCGGTCGCCAATCGGTTTGTCCGGGAGATACGCATCCAGGCACTCACCACCCTGCCGTGGGAAATCGCCGAATGGGAAGTCCACGGACAGGGATATACACCGTCGGCAACCTATACCTCGGAGCCCATAGATTTCGGCGGTCTGGCCAATCTGGGTTTGCTCGACTGGGCCGTGGAAAAAGATCCCGCGGCTTCGGTCACCATGGTGACCCGCAGCGGTAACGACGATTCCCCGTACACGTATTACAGGCTCTCGCGCCCGGAACCCGGTGTGGTGGATACCGTGGAGGTCACCCGCCAGGTGTACGAGACGCTTGGCGCGGCGGACCGGCTGCAACGCTTCGATACGGAGAACTGGAGCTTCTGGTCGGCTCCCTATCCGGCCACGGGGCCGGCGCCGATCGTGTCGCCAGCACCCAGACGCTACTTCCAGTTTCAGCTGCGGTTCGAGAGTGCGGCGTTCACGGACCGCGCCATCGTGGACTCGGTCACCATCGAGTACTCGTCGCCGCCTCTGGCCCAGCGGGTCATCGCCGAGGTGTACCCCGACATGGTCGAGGCTGGCGAACCCACGCAGTTCACCTATGCGCTCACCCCGGTCATCTATCCCGGCGACCAGGGCTTCGATGCCCTGACCGTCTCCACACCGATGCGCGCGGACCTGGGAGAACTGCGCATCGACGGCCAACCCACGGCATATGCAGCCGAGGTCACCGACAGTAACTTCACGGTGATCTTCTCTCCCGTCCGCCATGACGGAGCCCTGGTGGAACTGACCTTCCACTGCCAGGTGCTGGTCTACGGCACGGTGTTCAGCGGTCAGGTTTTCGACAGTCAGTCCGCGGATCTGCCCCAGGAAATCGTCGAGGGTGACGCCAGCCCGGCCTATCCTTCGCGCCGGCTCTCGGTAGGGGTTACCGAACTGACACATCAGGTGCTGGCGCGCGTGGATGCGCACCCCGCAGTTTTCGCCCCCAACGGTGACGGTGTCGATGACCGCACTGCTATTCGGTACCAACTGCAGAAGCTGCTCAGGCCGGCGCGTCTGGAGATCACCATTTACGCTCTGTCCGGGGCTCGTCTCTGGAACAAAACCCTGCAACAATCCAGTGGCGTGTATCAGGTGGAGTGGGATGGCAGAGACAGCCATGGCCGGCTGGCGCCTCCGGGGATCTACGTGTTCCGCGTAACAGCGCACACCGCCTCCGGCGATGAGACAAAGGCAGGCACGGTTTGTGTGGCTTATTGACGCCCGCCGGCTCCAGTCTGCTGTCCTTCCGGATCAGCGGCCGCCGGATGGTTGGCAGCCGTGGCTGGCTCAGCCCCGGGAGCCAGGCATACAGAAGCCCCAAGCGCAGAAGTACATGGAGCTCGATCGTACCCGCGCTCCTGCTGTGGTGCCTTGCGGCCGACACCAGCGGCGCCGTGCAAGAATGGGTGGTGGGTGAAGGGGGCGTATCCTGGGAGGCCGTGATGAACCAGGATCGCAGCCGCAATGTGGAAACTACGGAGCAAGGCTGGCTGCAGCAGGTACGCGTCGACCCTGACCGCAATCTATGTCTGGGGGTGTTCGACCGTGGCGGCTGGTATACGGGTGCCGGCGGCAACCTGATCTGGAGCGGATCCATCCACGGTGCCTTCGATGGCGATCCCAACACCGCGGCGATCATCATCCGCGGTCGCGGCCGGATCAGCGTGGATCTGGGCGCGTCGTATCCGGTCAACCGGCTCCGTTTCTATCCTCGCTCCCGGTTCCATCTCCGCTTCATTCCTGGTTTCGAGGTATTCGTCAATGACGGACACCTGGCTCCCGACCTGTCCGGCAGAGACATGTGGACGCTGGCGTCCGTCACGGCCGAGGGTTCGACGAACAACGTCATCAACTGGCGGCGGTTGTACGAACGCCGGGACAACCTGGAGTCGGAGGTCGATCTTGCGTTCGACAGGCAATACGTGCGTTATCTGCAGATCAGCGACTTCGTGCAGTCCACCTGGGAGATGGCCCAGATCGAGATCTATGGTGACGGATACGTACGTGAGGCGGACTACGGGTCGAATGTGATCGACCTGGGCGAAACCGCGGATTTCGGCAACTTGAGCTGGGACCTCCAGCTCGATCCGGGAGCCCAAGTGACGGTGCGAACCCGCAGCGGCAGGACGCCGGATCCTTACCGGTATTACCGGTTGACGGGTATAGGGCCTTCGGGACAGACCCGCGTCTCGCGTGAGGAATACGTCCGCTTGCGGGACGACAGGGGCAGCATGGAGCTGGACACGGACAACTGGAGTTTCTGGTCGCCGCCCTATAACATCGAGGCCGGCTCACAAGCCATGCAGTCTCCGGGACCCCGTCGTTATGTCCAGTTTCAAATCCATTTCCAGGCCGGGGAGACCTATGACGACGGGGTGCGTTTCCAGCGTCTGGAGCTGGAGTACTATGCTCCTCCTCTCGCCGATGAAATCACCGGAGAAATCGCGCCTGCGGTCGTCGAACCCGGCATGGTGACCACGTTCCGGTATGCCCTGGCCGGGCGTTTCGCGCCCGGGCACCGGGGGTTCAACACCGTGCACATCATGACGCCCGTGCAGATCGATCCTGCAACGGTGCGGGAGGTGTATATCGGCGGGATTCCCGTCGATGCAGCGGTGACTGCAGAGGCGGATCACTTCGTACTCACGCTGCCCCGGCAGGTTCAACACGAGGAAGACGTGGTGACGCTGACGTTCGACTGCCCGGTGTTTGTTCCTGGAACCCTTTTCGCGGCTACCGTATACGAGCACGATGGAGCCCGTATCGGGCAGCAGGTCGTCTCCGGATCCGCAGCAGCGGAAGTCGGTACCAGCAGTCTTGCCGTGAATTGGGCCCTGGAGGGCACTCTCCTCGGCAATGTGGAGGTGTCTCCCTCGGTGATCACTCCCAGTGGAGACGGAGTGAACGATGCAGCAACCATCTCTTTTGCCGTGCTCCAGCTCACCCAACCGGCCCGGGTAACCGTCCAGGTGTTCGATCTCCAGGGGCGTCTGCTGTGGGACTACACGGATCGTTCGAGCAGCGGGCCGGTGACCATACGATGGACGGGAGTGGACCGTAACGGCCACCGGGTCCTGCCGGGAACCTATGTGTATAGCATCTCGGTGAGAGCGGCAGGCAAAGAAGATCGGCGAACCGGTTTGATCGCGGTTGTCTACTGAGGGTACGGATCCATGGCGCGCTCATTTCCTGGCCCTCACCAGGGCCTCACATCGTACTTCCGCTTGCGCCGGCTGGGATGCAAGACGCGGGCCGGCATCGGTACCGTGCTGGCTGCCGTGCTTTCGGCAGGTGTGTTCGGTTCCGCGGAATGCGTGCAGGCCGGTACCCTGATCATCGACAGCCGGGCTGACTGGCAGACCTGGGAGTTTGCCGCAGGCACGGTACATATCAGCGAAGCCGGTCGGGTGCAACCCCGGTTTTACCGCAAGGACATCAATGCCTGCCTCGATGCCCACGAATTCGTCTGGCGAGACCGGCAACAGCGGGAACACGTGGGCGGCGTGCGCAATGTGGGCTCGAATCCGGCAACAGCGCAACACGTGATCGATGGAGACATGCGCACCTCCTGGGGACCGCTGCGGCAGGACGGACCCGACAGCTGGTGGATCGAAATCGATCTCGCCCGGCTGGTTACGGCCACTTCGGTGATTCTGCGTTTCGATGAGGAAGCCGATCCTTTCGAGGAGTTTATGGTGTATGCGTCGGACGGCACACCGGCATTCGTGTCCCCGTCCCCCGCGGTTGCCGATGCCCCGGACTACCAGCTCATCGGCAGCCAGACCAGACCCAACCGCGAGTACATGATCGAATATCCGCTGCAGGATGCCTACAATCCAGACCTTCCGCATCGGTCGGTCCGCTACGTCTATCTCCAGATGACGGCCTGGCGCGACCCTCAAGCCAACCCACGCCTGGCTTCGCTGGAGGTGATGGCGCTGGGAGACAATATCGTCCTCGGAAGCCTGGGACGGGGCGGCAACATCCGGGCTTACAGCGCCGGCGGCGTGGCCGCCAACCTGATCGACGGAGACGGTACCACCTTCTGGGAATCGAGTCGCTGGTCGACCTTTCCGGAAGCGCATTGGTGGTTCCATCTCCATCTGGGGGCTCAGTTCTGGATCGACACGATCATCCTCATTGCCTACCCCCCCAGCATCATGGGCCGAGACGTGACGCCACCCGTGCATCATACCATCGATGTTTCGGACGGCATCCCCCAGCCCGGCATGGCTCAGGGATGGGCGGTCAAAGGTCCTTATGAATGGACGGTAGTGGACCAGGTCTCCCAGAACCCTCCACCCGGCAGCGATCGCCCCCAGTATGTGCTGGTGAGTTCTTTCCCGCCGCGCCGCGTCGGCCGCATTTTTTACGACAGCCTGACACCGCAGGGGGTCAACCCGGGCCGCATCAGGATACGGGAAGTGCAGGCGTACGGCGAGGGCTATATCCCCAGCGCCACGCTTCGTTCACCGCCACTGGATCTGGGACAGAAAGCCAGCATTTCCGTGGTCGATTGGACCGCCGACACTGCACCGGGAACAGGGGTCCGAATCCGCACCCGGACCGGTGAAGATATCGTCGAGGAACTCAGATACTATACGGTTGACGGTGACGAGGTCGCGGACCAGCGCGCCTATGACCGGCTTCCCCCCTTCCGGCGCGGGGAGATTCGTACTGTCGTCAGAATCGGTGACGAGTGGAGCGGCTGGAGCCGGCCCTATATCCAGCCGGGAGACCGCTTCCTTTCACCCAGTCCACGCCGTTATCTGCAGTTGGAGGTCTTTCTGGAAACTACGGATCCCCATGCAGCAGCTTCTCTGGATCGAATCTCGCTGACCTATTCGGATCCACTGGCCGAAAGCCTGGTCGGCGCCATATGGCCTCCGCGTATCGAAGAGGCAGCGGTGCCGCAGGACTTTACGCTGTTCATTCTTCCCTCTTTCGAACCGGATAGCAGGGGTTTCGACGAGATTCTCATCTCCACTCCGTCCCAGGCCGAACTGTTGAGCGTGTCGCTGGACGGCGTTCCCGTAAAGCCGGACTCCGTCTATTCCGTTGCGGACTCGCTGTGGATACGCCTGCCGTTGGTGCGCCACCAGATCCATCCACTGATCGAAGTCGAATTCCGTTGCACGGTGTTTCTCAACGGAACAGCGTTCGACGCTGTCGTCGGCCTGTCATCGGCTCCGGAGGCGCATCAACGGATAACCGCTGGCCAGATCTCCACCGATATCGACAGCAGGCAGCTCTATGTCGAGTTGCCGGTGGAACGCGAGCTACTAGAGTGGAGCGGTCCTTCTCGGCTGGTACTCAACCCCGACGGCAGCGGACTGAACGACGAACTGGTGTTCGATTTCAACGTCCTGAAGCTCCACGCGCCACGCCCGATCGGTGTCCGGCTATACACGCTCCAGGGTAGTCTGGTGCGCCATCTGCAGGAATCCGGTATCAGCGGCCGGTACCAGATCCCATGGGACGGCAGAGACGAAACGGGAACCCTTGTCCCCCCCGGTCTCTATCTTGCCGAGGTGTACGCAGACGGTGTGGCCAGAAAGGCTGTGCTCAACCGAATGGTACGGGTGATCTACTGATACCTCACCGGCGTCTCGTTCACGTATATGCCTGCTGGCGTACCTGGGCTGCTTGTTGAAACGTATGTGGCCATTCTGGTCTGCCGGGAAAGGAAGGAGTACGAACCATGCCAAAGCGTCTGCATGTGAGAGGTATAGCCGGCCTATGGATCATCTGGATGATCATGACAGCCAGCTTCGGTTCGGGGTCATGGCTCACCGGTCTGCGACCTGCAGGCGTTCAGGCGCAATACATTACCAATCCCTATATGTTCGATGAAACAGGTCAGCGCGTCGTTTTTGACGCACTGGATCCGGTGATTCGTCGATGGTACCTGCCCCAGGATCTGTACCGGCAATACAGGTGGCGTCCCTGGGAGTACAGCAACTATGCCAGGGAGCATTACCAGCGGTACACCAACATCGCTCTGGAGGGTGAACGCTGGTACGATATCTACGGGAACTACGTTACGCATGGATGGCAGATCTACGACTGGCGTCAGGAGCATCCGCTGACCTTCGGAAGTGCTATCCTGAAACAGCCGCAATACGCCAGCTGGTTCGACAATCTGGTCATCGCTTCAGATGCCAGAGGCCAGCATTACATGTCGCTGACCATAGGCAACGAAATTCGCACCACCCTCACACCGATGACTTTTTCCAAACCGGCCTATTCCGGTCTGCAATGGGATTATCTGTCGGATAAATACGCTGGTACCATCCTGGCTTCCCGGGTAAACCATCCAGGATTTGCGCAGACCAAGGATTTCGTTTTAGACGAGACGGATTTCACCAACATGCTGGCCTTTCGCGGCACCGTCCAGGTGGGCGATTTTGTCAACCTGGGTGGCACGTATATCAACTGTTATACGGGCCGCACGGATCGGAATCTGAAGCTGGAGGACATGCGCCGCGGACAGCTCAGTACGGTGCAGACGGGTGACGTAGTCCGTTGGGTGGCGGTACGCATTCTGGATGACTCCCCGGAGGATGGCCGCGCTGGAGGCGCACTGTTTTCCTATACGTTATGGACACGCCGGATCGATGCCGATGGCCATGTCGTCAAGGAATGGGGTCCCGAAGACATCCAGCCCCTCATCGAGGGCGGTTATCAGCAACACGGTTATCTGACGGCGGACGGCGGCGAAACCATAACGCTGACCTACCCTATACCTGACCCGGGCCTGGTCGATCGCATCGGTTTCGAACTGGTTCTATCCAATGACTTCCGGGTCGAGGTGACTTCCAATCTGCAGACGGATGTCAGAGGATACCCGGTGTACCTGCCGGTTACCCGAGCCAAAGGCAATGTCGACGATAATTCCAACCAGCAAGTCATCCGTTTCGACTATGGCCTGCCCACGGGCAACGAGATTTACGGAGCCACGTTCGAGATCACCGATGTTCTCGGATTCACCGTCCATGGGGAATATATCGTCAATTTGCAGCACCGCCGTTTCCCCAACGTGAATCTGGACGAGCATCATCCCAGTACGGACAAGGCCCATGCCTGGTACCTTACCGCGACCAAGATGGCCTACCCCTGGTTTGCCTACGGCGAGGTATTCAGCATCGATCACGATTACAATACCACGGTGTTCATGGTGGATCCATCGGGTTTCATCGACTACTCGGACAAGACACAGTTCGTCTATGAACTGGTTGACGACAATGACAACCAGTCCCGTATGCCGGACTGGAGCCGCCGGCACCAGCGGCGGGATCCAGCGGTATTTCCAGGCTTGGACGAAAACAACGATGGACGGTCTGACTTCAACCGGAACAACAGCCTTCGTCCTGATTATGATGAACCGTTTCTGCGTTACGAAGTCGATCCGCCGGAGTTCCTGTTCGGAATGGACATGAATCACAACACCATTATCGATCGATTTGAGGACGACGAAGAACCTTCGTATCCGTATCAGCGTGATCGCCATGGGTACAATGTGTATGTGGGCGTGGAGATCGTTCCCGATGTCCGGCTTCGCGTTGGTCACCTGCATCAATGGATGTGGACGGATGATCGCGAAAGCCGTTCGTATTACACATTGTTTACCCTGCAGCGGGATTATCCTCGTATAGGCCGGATACAGTTTTTCGAGAATTTCCGTTATGTTCAGGACAACATTCCCGATGATGTCTGGTTGTGGAAACATCCTCCAGGCACCCGGGGACAGCGTGTATTGTTCAGGGATCCTCTACGAGCGCGTGACACCTTCATCAACACCACCTACCTGGGATATGATTATGTTGGAATTCCGGAGCTCAACTCGAATCACAAGGTCAAATTCGAGAGTTATCATCAACGTCAAAAAGAATGGCCCAAATGGGTTGCGGGAAGACAGGACACCGTACGCACCGAGAATTCCTGGTCTCTGGGATTGATCAACAAAGCGGATTACAGTTTTTCCCTCCCCGGAGATATCAGCCTCATACCAAAACTCAAGAGTATGTATCGTCAAGAGAAGATCGGTGGGAGCAATAGTGTTAAAGAATTGACACAATCGCAGTACCTCATTCTGCGCTTTCCTGTATTACACCGGTCGCAGATTGAGATCGGTACCGAAACCATGCAACATTGGGATTTTACGGACAAGTTCAATGATTACGATGGCCTTGTCCTGGCGGGGCAATTTTCCAATCGAACCCACTACATGGGGTATCTGTTGATCACCAATGTGGGCCTCTCTTACGAACGGAATGTATTCCGAAGGCGTACAGAAGCCGGTACCATGGCTTTTGTGAGCGTTTTTGCCGGAATTGGAGACTGATCCGTATATGCTGTCTGTTTTGCTGACTCTGCTGACTCTGCTGACCAGTACCCGGCTTCTGGCACTCCATACCGATGGGCATGAACTGACGATCCTGTTTACCGGCTCCACAGACGGTGCCATCTGGCCTTGCGAATCCTGCGCCCTCGATCCCATTGGCGGCCTGGCGAGACGAGCCACGGAGATAGCCCGGCTACGGCGGCAGAATCCCGGTATCGTACTGGTGGATTCGGGGGATCTCCTGTCAGCTCGTGGACATGTGCGGGGAGATCGAAAGGTAATGCAAGTGTACGAGCATATCGGGTACGATGCGGTCAATGTCGGCGATCAGGAGTTCGTCCACGGCCGCAGTTTCTTCCAGGCCGAGTTATCGGAGTCGACGATCCCTTTGATCTCCGCCAGTCTGCTCTGTGCCGACACCGGTGCATTGCTGGCTTCCCCGTATACCATCAAAAACGTGGAAAATATGCGGATCGGCATCCTCGGCCTGGTGGATGCGCAAGCGTTTCTGATGCTGCGCCCCGACAACCATTCCGGCATCCGCGTAGCCACCATTACCGAGGCCTTGAACCGGTTTCTGCCGGAAGTCCGGGCTAGGTCCGATTTCGTCATCATCTTGTCGCATCTCGGTGTCGACGGAGATCGCGATCTGGCCGAGGTAATACCCGGACTCGGTATCATCATCGGCGGACACTCGGGATGGGCTTCCGTCGAACCCGTGAACATCAACGGCAATACCATCGTGCGCCCGGGACAAGGCGGGGAATATATCGGCAGGCTGGACCTGAGGCTGGACAGCGCTTACAGCCTGGAGAGCTTCACCCATTCCCTCATTCCGCTGACCGGCGACATACCCGAGGATCCTGCTGTGGCGGCCATGGTAGAGGATGTACCCGTATGGGAAGCCGGCAGCCAGAAGCAAGTCATGCCGTCGACGGCGACAGGCCGGTTGTTCAGCCCCAGCGCGCATTGTGGTGCCTGCCATGGAGACGCCTTGTCGGTGTGGCAGCAGCAAAAGCACGCACGAGCATTCGATGCGTTGCCGCCCGAGCGTCAGGGTAACCTGGGATGTCTGCCGTGCCATGCCAGCGGTTGGGGCCAGGGAGGCTACATCGATGCGGAGCGGACACCCCATCTGAGCAATGTCAACTGCACCGCATGCCATGTGGTAGAGCGCAAACACCTGTCATGGCCGGAACAATCAGCGGTACCTGAAGTGACAGAGGACAACTGCCTGCGCTGCCATACGGCGAGCAGATCGCCGCAATTCGATTTTCGCACCTATTTGGAACAGATCGAACACTGAAATGCACCCACCGTACACGGGACTGACAGGCTGCGTTCACTGGTTACCGCTAACAGTGACCGTCGGGCCCGCAACCGGCGCCAGGTTCCCTCTTCACCGACAGGCTACCGACTCATGGCCGTATACCTGCTCATCGCATTCACGTTGACGCTGTGGGGATGCAGCGACCAGGAAGGTACCCGTGAGATACTGGCCGAAGTAGGAGATGCTTCCATCACCCGGCAGGATCTCGAGACCTTCTGGGAGACCCTGGATCCGCAGACTCGCGGCAAAGGAGCCCAGTGGTTGCTGGAGACGCTCATCACCCGGGAGATTCTGCTGCAGGAAGCCAGTCAACTCGGTCTCGAAGCCAGCACCGCCGTGCAGGCAGCGTTGAGAAGTGCGGTGGACCGCCGGTTGACGGACGAACTCTTCGAACGCAAGGTGGCCTCCCGCGTGGAAGTGTCCGAACAGGACCTGGTCGATATACGCGATTACATGGACCGCCACGGCATTGCGGGCATGACGGAGATGCGCATCGGTCACTTTGCCGTCGCGACCGAAGAAGAGGCTCAGGAGGTCATCCTTGCTTACCGCGATGGTGCTGATTTCTTTGCGCTCGCCAGGCAACATGCCGTGGATCCGGACATGGTCGAACGAAGTGGAGACCTGGGCTTCTGGCCGGACGGCCGCACCGGCGGACCCGCTGTGGATATTGCCGCCTCCCTCGAGACGGGTGAAATTTCGGAACCGGTTGCCGACGACAAAGGGCGCCGCCACCTGGTGGCAGTATTGTCCCGCCGTCCGCTCGACTATCTCGATACCGCCACTCAGCAGTCCCAGATGGAAAACCGCGTCCGTGCGACCAAGACCCGGCAGGCTCGCGAACGCTACATGGACTATCTCAGCGAGCAGTATCAACTGGAAATCGACCAGGAGACTTTGTCGCTGTTATTGCAGCGAGGCTGGCGGTGCATCGACGGCATACCCGTTCTGGATACGAACGAGCTGGACAAACCACTGCTGACGTACCGCGATGGTCAGGTAACGCTGCGCACGCATGTGCAATGGCTGGAAGAACTGCGGCCGGCACATCGTCGGCCGTCGGCGGTCGACAGTTCCCAGGTCATGTACTTCGCCACCCGGCGCACCATCACCGAGCGGTTGTATCCCGCCGAGGCGCGAGCACTGAACCTGCAGGACAACCCGGATATCCAGCGATACGCCGGCAGGAGGAAGGCGGATCTGATGATCCAGGAGTTGCGCAGGATCGTAGTCGAAGAACCGTTGTTGAGTGCAGCGAATGTGACGGATTACTATCAGCGCAATCCGGATCGCTTCATAGCTCCCGAACGGACTTTTGTCGAAGCACTCACCGTGGCCGACAGTCTCCTCGCACGCCAGGCCTTGATAGAAGGTCCCGACATGGGTTTGCTGACCCTGGCCCGGCAATTCGATCAACAGGGGAACAGCGGGCAGCATCTCGTCTTTGCCTGCACGACGGGTGAAACCGTTGCTGGAACGGCGGCTACTTTGTGTAACCACGCGCTTTCAGCCGCTCCCGGCGCGTGGGCCGGACCCGTGGAGGTTCCGCCCAGACGCCGGCGCGATCCGGTCCGTTATGCTGTGCTTCACGTACTGGATCGGCATCCAGGTCGTCGTCGCGATCTGGATGAACCGGGCGTCCGCCAGGAGGTACAGGAGGCACTGCTTCAGATGCACCAGAACGAACTCGACAAGCGTTTCGACGACTATATCGCCAAGTTGCGTGCAACGCACCGGGACCAGGTCGTCCGCTATTCCACCCCGTGAGCCGGCATCTGCTCAAGCCCCTGCAAGGAGGGTCATCATGGCCATCGTTCTGCTGTCCCTGTTGCTGTTCACCGCGGCGCCCCCCCTGGTAGACGGACTGACCGCGGACGAAGCCTGGGTCTTCCCCTGGCCGCAGGACCAGATCGCCCGTTATACCGCGTATCGCACCGATGGACCTATCGAGATCGATGGCAGGCTGGACGAAGCCTGCTGGCAGCGAGCCCCCCGTTCTCCGCGTTTTTCCGACCTGATCAGCGGCGCGCCCGGAGTCCACGACACGCGTGCCGCCGTGCTGTGGGACGACGAGTACCTGTATGTCGGCTACTGGGTCGAGGAACCGTTCGTGGAAGCTACGCTCACGGAATACGGCTCGCCCATCTACCAGGACAACAATGTCGAGTTGTTCATCGCCGGTCAGGATGCGTATTACGAATTCGAGATCAACGCCTTTGGTACCATCTACGAGGTGTTCTTTATCTGGGAGGAAGCCTACGAGAGCGCCGGTTACAGCCGCATTCCGGAGTTCGATCGTGACGCAGAGGGCGTCAGGCCCTTCAACGGCGTCGGCTTCACCAACCACCCGCGCGGGATGCGCATAGGCTACTGGAACTGGCCGTTTCCCGGATTGCGCAGTGCCGTGTATATCGACGGTACCCTCAACGACAACTCGGACCGGGACCGCGGCTGGACGGTGGAACTGGCCCTACCCTGGGAGGGCATGAAGTGGCTGGCCATGCCAGACAACCGCGCCCTGCCGCCGCAGGACGGGGATGTCTGGCGCATGGATTTCGCGCGCTTCAACCAGTACAAGGAAGCCCCTCCAGCGGAAGACTCGAGTGGCTGGGCCTGGAGCCCGCACGGGGTGTGGGATTCACACATACCGGAAGTCTTCCCTTACATCAACTTTTCGACGACCCCGGTGAGCCAGGTGGAATAGCGTCATCGCCGCCGGCGACGATGACGCCGGCACGGTGCCCCGTGGGTTCGACTCGCGCAGTCCGGACCGCATCAGTCGCACCACGGCTCCACACTGCCGGCAGCGATCACCTCGACTCCCGAGATCACCGGTGGCATCGAGCCTTCACGGGGCACGAAATCCATGCGCAGGTCGCTGTCCACGGAGATGCCCGGCAACCTGAGCCGGTAGGTACGACGATACCCGCCGGCTCGTTCGACGATATCCAGGTCGCGCGCCACCCGGTCTCCCTGAACCAGCACATCGAACACGCGCTGGCCCGGCGCAACGTCTTCCGGTTCGGCAAAAATCAGGGTCACGTCATACCGGCGGCCGAGGCGCGGCTCGGGACGGGTGGGTGCGTCACGGCTGGGGCGCGCGTCGCCGTCGTGGCCTGCGTCACGGCTGGAGCGCGCCTCGCCATCTGGTCGCGCAACGTCGCCGGGGCGCGCGCGGTTACCCATCTCTGGATCCGGCGGTACCAGGGTCAGGGTGATATGCTCCACGCCCATGATGCCGTAGGCCGCCACCCAGGCATACTCCTCCTGCGGATTGCGAATCCACGCGGAGTGCTGGCGGAATAGATCGAGCTCTCCGGCGGTTTGCACCGTCAGATCCAGCTCCGGTGCCGGACCGACCCGGACCGGATATTCGACCCACAGAATGCTGCGGTCCGCATCCAGGCGGTTACCCGGCGCACCGAAATTGACGCCGGCACGCAGAACGGCTTTCGATCCGGGATCAGACAAACCGCTGTAGCTCCACATCTCGTTTCCGGGCATGTGCACGAGTCCCAGCGAAGTCTGATGCTGGTAACTGCAGGCGCAGGACCGCGAGTATTCCGGCGCGTTGAGCATGCCGTCAGCGACGATCAGATTGTTGGTGCAACCGGGCCGGAACCCGGTGATATTGCCCGTCATCGCTCCGCCGGACAGATCGGTGAAGCCGGCCGCACCGGAACGGAAAGTCACCAGATGCTCGCTGTAGTTCTGCGTGCCGCAGCGCAGCGCTCCCAGCCAGGCCCAGTATTCCCGCCGTGCGGTTACCGGATGCAGCCGCTGCAGCCGTTCGCCGCTGTGCATGTCGAGGGCTCCTTCTCCGGTGCTGCCGATGATCTGCCCCCAGCCGGCATGCAGGCCGACAGGCGAGCGACGCTGTGTCGTCGTTCTCTCCCACAGCATCTTTCCGGTTTCGCCGCGCAGAACGAGGAGCCGGTCGCGGGGCTCGTCGGGGAGCGCCCGGCGACGCCCCGGATGCCCGGACTGAAGCAGGACATCGTGCGGTTCTGAATAGGCCAACGCCGTGCCGAACACCTCCTCGTCATAGGTCCAGCGTTCCTGTCCGGTAGCCAGATCCCACGCCAGGATGCGCGGCGCCACGGCGGGCTCGATGCCGCGCCTGGCCAGCCTGTCCCGCACTTCGGAGGATAGATGGTCGATGGCAAAGACCAGGCCGTTGCCCGCGACGATGGCGTTGTGACGGAAACCGTACCGGGCTTGCCGCACCCACTGGATCCGGCCGTCGTGCCGGTCCATGACGACCACAAACTCGCTGGACGTGGCGTTCCAGTTGTTCTCTCTGCCGGGCAGCCGGTCATCGTACATGTGCGGGTAGGCGGCGGCGATGAGATGGTTCCCGGAATAGCGTATGTGCCCCCAGGCCAGCGGTTCACCATCCTGTATGCGAGTGCCATACGATGCGGCGATGGCGCCACCGTCGGCGATGACATCGTGGGCGACGGCATCCTGCTCGGTGGCATTGTGGTTGATGGCCTCTTTGCCGACAGCATTGGAATCGACGCCATCGTGGGCGACGGCATCCTGCTCGATGGCATTGGGATCTGCGGCATCGTGGTCTGTGGCCTCACGGGCGATGCGCGCGAGCACCGCTCGATCCGGCAGCTCGAAGCTCGCGATGATGCGGCCCGTTTCCGGATCCAGACGCAGGCAACGGTCCTCGTGCAGCACGTAGATGCCGTCGTGCGCCGAAGCCATCGGACTGCCGGTAAAATTCGCTCCTGGTTGATTGGGGAAACCTGCCGGTTCGCGGAAATACGCTTCCTCCTCACTGGTGAACCGTTCACCCACGCGTATCAGTTCGGTGGCCCACAGCTCCACACCTGTGTACACGCAGCGCGCCGACACGTGGTGGGGACCCAGCAGGAACAGCCGTCCATCGATGACCTGGGGAATGGGGCCATTCATATGCCGGGGCAACGCCTTGTGGTTGGGCTCGCCGCCGAACCAGGCGATGCCCAGCGGCGCCCGCACCCGCCGGTCCGGCGAATAGGCGGTATTGCCCGCATCGGCATACTGGTGGGTCCAGGACGCCGCCCCCGGCAACGTCCCGGAGCGGACCAGGAGCGCATGGTCGTCGCCGAAACGCAGCGCCGCCTGCTCCAGTCCGGCATGATCCACGTGCATGGCGAAACGCTCTTGGTGATTGCCATCGAGCCTGACATAGGCCATGCCTCCGTACGGTCGCAGGCTGTGAAACAAGGCTCGCACCGCGGTGTCACCGCCGCCCAACCCGGCCGCGTCCGGATCCTCGGAGACGATCAGGCTGGCGATATAGGGGGGCAGGCGGTGCGAGTGGACATCACCGACATGCACCGCCACCCGTTCGCCGTACAGCCCCGTGTCCCGGAAGCGACGCCGCAGGCGGGCCACGGTACTCGAGTCCGGATCGAAGACGGTGAAATGCAGCTCGGACTGACGCACGAGCTCCTCCAGCAAGCGGCCCGTACCGGCCCCGAACATCAACGCATAGCCGCCCCGGGGATCCACCTCTCGCAGCAGCTCGCGGGCCCGGTGGGACCAGGAGCCTCCGTCCGAATACAACGGCCGGGGAGCGTAATCGAACACCTCCGGCCGACGCTCACCCGGTCCGAAGCAGAAGATCCATCCTTCTTGGGTCACCACGACGAGACGATCATGGGCCGCCAGGATGCTGAACACCTGTCCGCTGACGCGTTTTTCCCACAGAACCCGCGGCGCCCGCTTGCCGGCGGGTTCCCGCACCGCCATGATCCGACCATCGGCACCGCTGCCGATCAGCGTCGATCCCGCCTTCAGATGCAGACGCTGCAGACCGTCCACGGGGTCGGACGCCCACCGTTCCCGGAGATCGTAGTACCGGCTGAGCGCCCTCCGGCTCAGGCGTTCGCTGACGCCGGGAGCACGACTGGACGCATCCGGCCGGCCATCGATCAGCGGCTGCCCGTAGCGGTCGACCTGGGGTTCGGGAGGCTGCTCTCCGGTGGGTTCGAGCTCCGGCGCAAAAGCCACGATGCGTTGTTGCGCATCCACGCCGATGAGAGCGTCCCCCGTGGTCAACGCCACCGGCACCGCATCGTACTGGGCGCCGTCCACCGTGCTGTACATATGCGTGACCCGGTGATCCCGCACGTTGAAGAACCATTCATCCCGCGCGAAAACAGTGTGCCCGCCCGCCCCCTTGGTGGTCGTGTGGGTGGCCACATTGAAGAACAGCATATCACCCGTGTGCCGATCGAACACGGCAGGCGCGGTGCGTCCACCGGGCACAAACAGCTGATCCCCTTGCACCGCCAACTGCCCCTGGGGCGCCACACCCCCAAAGGAATAATACCGCTTGGAGTCGACGATCAGATCCGCCGGACTCCCGGAGTTGACCCAGCGCAGCTCCGCCGTTCGCGCCTCCAGCGCGTACACGAACACCCCTTCATGCGGCCACAGACCCGCGGCAAAATAGAGCACCCCGTCCGCGATCACCGGACCGCCGCGCGCCGGCCACAAGCTGATCAGACGTTCATTGCCCAGAACCAGCCGGTTGCCGGGCGCCGCGTCGAACACCCACACCGGGGCGCCGGTGCGCGCATCCAGGCAGTACAGACGTCCGTCATCGGCCGCGGCATACAATCTGCCCTCCCAGAACAGCGGCGCCATGCGCACCGGACCGTCGGTCCAGTGCTGCCAGATCACCTCCCCGGTCTCCAGCGAGTAGGCCGTGATCCGGTCTTCCACCATGGAAGGCACGAAGAGCATGCCGGCAGCGGCCACCGGTTCGTAGGACGCGTCAAAGGCGAGCTTCTCGTAGTCATCCATCTGCTCCGGCCAGGCCCGTCGGGGTGCGGGCAGTTGGCGGGCCCAGTGGAGATGCAGGTCATCCGGCAGGTCGTGCGTGGAATGCGCACTACGTCGCTGATCGTACCGCCACATGGGCCAATCCCGGCCGACGGAATCCGTCGTTCCGGCGCAGGCAACCTGCGGGCGGGCGCAGAGGGCCAACAGAATGATCGTCAACCACGATACGGACAGAAACATAGTCGATACTCCTGATCCGATTGCGCCGCGCACGGGTTACAACGCAGGGATTCGGGAGCAGGGGTCAGCCTTCGAAGTCTCAGCATGCCAACCAACCCCTACCCCCGATACGCCTTGCGTCGTCGTATCAAACGGATTAAGGCACCGAAATCCGGCTATGTCAAGCACGTAGCCACACTCATTCACCATGCACGCGCACGGTGATCGGATCCGTGTGCCCGTCGGCGTGGTCCACATGCCAGAGCACGAATTCCAGATCCACCGCGCCCTCGGCTTCCGGGTAAATATGAATGTGATCGCAATGGAAGAGGCCGACCAGGTCGCCGTTGGCGCGGCGGGCGAACTGAAAAGCGCCTTCCGGAGCGTCGGGATGCCGGATGTTCGGCCAGGCGATGATGCCCGTTTCGTCATCGGCAGGGTAATACCGCGCCGAGTACACGCTGCACTGTCTTTCCCGCGTGTCATCGTCACGACTCAAGGTACTCATCTCCACTTCGCTCCCGTCAGGGAGAAAATAGCGCACCGTCAGGGAGGCGTTGCGACCTCCGGCCTGCAGGGGCAGCAGGCCTTCCCCTTCCACATCCAGCGGAGCGGGCAACTCCGCAAGGGCGGTACCGTTCCCATCCGTCCAACCCGCGTCGCCGGTCCAGACTGCCAGCAGCGCGCGGGCCGCTCCCCGGGTATGGAGCTCCACCCGGTCGCCGTGAAGGTGACCGTGGTCGTGATCATCACCGGGTGCAGTCGGATTGGAATTCGAATCGCAGCCGATGAGGCTGAATGCCAGCATCGCGGTAATCACGTGCAGCCAGGAGATAAGCCGGCTTTTTGCGGAACGACTGACGAGCATGACATCCTTCCTGTGATGAGATAGATGGACGCGGTGCGCGACGGGACATGGCGTGGATGGAACGGGCTTGAGCATGACATCCTCCTTCTGATGTGATACATGGACGCGGTGCGCGACGGAACGGTGCGTAAATGAGTGGAGCTCACGCATGGTGTCTTCCTGATCAGGTAAACGCTGGACCGTGACGAACGGCGCTACTGCGGCATAGCGGCACCACACCACAGAGTAGTGTTGGCGATGCGGTCACGCTCTCAGTAGTGCACTCTCCAGGTAAGCTGCACGTTGCGTCCGGGTTGCGGCGCCACCTCCTTGATGCGCGACAGGTGATCGTGCCAGGTTCGGTGGGTGAGGTTGTTCACCCGCAGGCTCACACGATGATGTACCGGACCGGAAAAACCCTGCCATCTTAGGCCCAGATTGAGCAGAGCGTATCTTGCGGTGGCCGACTGGGGCGATTCCTGGATCTCGCCGATACCCACCGGTGCCGGCACGCGACGCTGGGACGACGCCATATCCGTACCCAGCCAGGCCGAAAACGCCGTGCCGTCCCAACGCAGGGAGATTCGGCCGGTCAATGGCGGTATGAAGGGAAGAGGATCCCGGTCTTGGCGCCGCTCCGCCCGGATCCAGGCCACATCAGCATCGATCCAGAGCTCCGGCAGCAAGGCGTAGTGCACCTCTCCCTCGCAACCCAGAAACAGCGCATCGTCACCGCGGGCCTCGTACACGGGCGTCACCCGTGGCCGGGCGCCTTCCCGAAAGACGCGGATCGTCTCGCCCGTCTGACTATACTGGATGTAGCCGTCCATCCGGTTGACAAACCCGGTCCACTCCAGGTGCAGGCGCGGCCGTTTGGCGCGGAGGATCAGATCCACCCCCCAACCCGTTTCGGCCTCCAGAGCGGGATTGCCTATGTCGAAGGAGAAGTCCGCCAGATGCGGTCCATCCGAGTACAGTTCCTCGATGGTGGGGGCACGATGCGCGCGCGTCACCCCGACGCCCAGCGTCCAGCCGGAGCCCACATCGCGAAGCGCGGACACGGAAGCCGATACCGCTCCAAAGGTTCGGCTGGCAACAGGCTTGACGATCGTGCGGTGGCGCGTGCGCACCCGGAGCGAATCCATGGTGGCCGGGACGACTTCCCGGTAGTCGTAGCGGAAACCCGCCTGAATCCGCGCTGCGTCTGACAGGTGAACCTCCTGGTAGGCAAATCCCGCTACCGCCCGTTCCGTCCCGGAACGGGATCCCGGCGATGAACCACCAGCCACCAGATCGCGCCCGTACGCCGCAATGCCGGCGGCTCCCTCCACGGGAAACCGATGGCGCTCACGGGTGTAATACCCCATCAGGTTGATGTCCACGCTGGTCTGCCGGAACTGCGTGCCGACCACTGCCCTGCCGTCTATCAGACCCTCGAGTTCGTCATGCCGGTAGCGGGTGATACTGGCGTCTGCCTCCAGGCCATCGAGCCCATCGATCCGGGTGCTCTCACGGGCGGCGCGGAAGCGACCCGTGGTCCGGACCGCATCGATCTCGACTCCTCCCGTATGTCCCCCGGGAATGAGTTGCCCCTGGAATTCGCCAGGAACACCGTACCGGTTGGAGTACCGGCGAAACGCGATCCCCGCGGAGCCCCCTGCGGGAGTCCAGGCGCCCCCCAGGGCGACATCGGCCGTCCGCATGGCGGTTTGCCGCAGCGTGCCCTGCGGGGTCCGCGTGTCACGATGGCGTCTGCCGCTCACTTCACCGCGGAAGGCGAAAGGGCCGGCGGGGACTTCACCCACGATGCCCCCACCGGTGCCAGCATTCACCGATTCCAGCTGCGAGGTGGCCGTAATCGCGGTTCGTGCGGGCTGCGACCGGGGAATGTCATCGCGGACGACGTTCACCACTCCGCCCATGGCGTTGGCTCCGTGCATCAACCCAGCCGGCCCGCGGACCACCTCCACACGGCGGACATTGAGCGGCTCCACCATGACGCCGTGATCCGCGGCCGTCTGGTGCAGATCGCCGGTGCGGTGACCATCTTCCAGCATCAGCACCCGATCACCGCTCATGCCCCGTATGCTGGGTCGCGCCGCACCCGGTCCGTTGTACTGCAGCGCGAATCCCGGAACACCGCTCAACGTCTGGGGTATGCTGCTGCCCAGGTTGCTCTCCAACTTGTCGCCGGCGAGCAGGGTGGCCGGCCGGTAGGCGAGACCGGATCCCCCGCGGCCGCGACGGCCGGTGATGTCCACCGGCTCCATGAGCACGGGCGCCTCGCGCAGATCGACTCGAAGCCGCGTTGGCCCGGCGGCGCTGACATCGACGCGGGTGGAATCCATGCGGTACCCCATGCGCTCCACCGTCACCGCCCAGTTGCGCGGCGCCAGAGCATCGAAACGGGCCAAGCCCTGGTCGCCGGTCAGCTGCTGCCGTCGCAGCTCCGGCAGGCGCACCACGGCGCCCTCCAGCGGCTCCTCCGATTTCCAGACGCGCACCTCCACCACGAGGACATTGGTGTGGGCAGCGATATCCGTCGTGGTCGGGGACTTCGAACCCTGGGCTGAGGCCGCAAGGTCGAATGCGTGCAGCGACAGCACGACGATCATACCGCGCCGCAGCAGCGTCAGCCAACGGTTTCGCGTTCCTGATCCGCCCCGCCCGAACCGTCGGATCGATGCCCGTCGTCCGGGGACGTCCGTGCCATCGATCTTCATACCGGCTGACAATCCTCTTCGAAACGACGCCGCTGCGTTTCTTACAGGTGCGGGCCGGACAACAGCCGGGGGGTTGCTTGACAATACCATACCGCGATATCCTCTTCCGGTTCATAACACGTCGACAAGCGACTGACCAGCGCACACGGATCCATGCAGACACGGCTCCATGCCGACTCTCGCCAGGCGCTTCTGACAGGCGCGCGCCGCGCTGTGCCTGCGGAGACACGCCGGACACGGACGGTCGCCTGCAAGCAGGCATGGCTCCATGCAGACTCTCGCCGGCTGCTCCTGCCAGGTACATGCCAGGCACGGGCCGGGTCACGCTGGCGAGAAGCGCCGGATACGGTCTATCGCTCGAAAGCAGGCACCGATCCGCCGTAGACACGGCAGAAACGGCAGCAGTGAGCCTCCAGGAGCTTCAGCAGAGAGCCTCCAAGGACTGCTCCGGGCAAACCGACTCCGGCCCACACTGGGACGAACCGTACATGCCCGACGGAGTACAGCGATCCTGGCACGCCACGCGGGGTGTTCCCGTGTTTCGCATGGACATACGGCGACCAGGCGGGCGACACGAGGGCACACGGCACACTATGCCCTTGATTCCAGAACGGACCCGTGGCTGTACATACCGCCGGTGCCTGCCCGGGACTCGGCATGACCCCGGTCGGGACTCAACGCACGTCAAGATGGCTGGAACAGGTGAGGTCGTTCAGTAAACTACCTGAAGATACGGCGGGGGAGCACGGGACTGGATGGGAGATCCGGACTGTTGCCGGATCCGCGGCGAGGACCACGGACAGCGCCAGGAAAACAAAGGCCGGTACGTGGTGAGAAACAGGATGAGGGGTATGAAGTACAGCAGCAGGCTGGTCTGCAGCAGGTAGTATTCGCAACTGGATGGCTGCGCGCAATCGTCATGGGCATGGTGCAGCTGATGCATGACGGGGAAGCACAGAAAAAACCCCAGAAGCAGTCCGGTGACCAGCAGCAGGACTGGACGAGACAGGCCGCTGCACTGGGATGTGCGGGCGAGCTCTGCGTTATGCCTCCGTCTCATCCAATCCATCCGGACCTGCAGCATGACAACCGGCGTGGTGGTAGGTCTTCGGAATACCCTTTTGAACACTCCAAATACCATACGTGCTGCCTGCGGCCATGTCAAGCGCCTGCGCCTTGTCAAGCAACCACCGCGGCCGTTGGCCGGCCCGCACCTGGAGAAAACGCAGCGGCGTCGTTTCCAGGAAGCGCCTGCGCCTTGACAAGCATCCCCCGGCCGTGGGCCACATCGCTCCTGGAGAAAACGCAGCGAGGCCGATTCTCACAAGCACCCACCAGAACCGGCGGCGCCGGTTATCGCGGCGAGCATCTGGCGCGCGGCCGCTGCCCGCGCGGTCAATGCCAGTTCATCCAGTGCCAGCGGCGCGGCCGTCAGTGCTGCCGAATATACCTGTAACCCTCTGCCGAACAATAGGTTATCGAGGTTGAGCGACGGCCGCCCGCGGCATCTCTATACAGGCCGCCATCCGCTGCTTATCTTGTTCTATGTCTCGTCCCGTGGACAGAAACCTTGCCCGCCCAGTGGACCCACACCATAACTTGGGCGGAACGGTCCGGTGTCCACACGCGGTACGCCGAAGAACCTGTTTTCGCCACGTCGATCATCAGCGGTCATTGCGGCCACCCGCCCTGCGCAGTAGAACCAGCCCTCACGGAGAGCCTGCCGTTGTTCGAGCCCAGGATCAAGATCAACCGGTCACTGTACGAGCTGTTGCAACAGAAGGCCGAGGAAAGAGGATATTCGAGTGTGGATGAATTCGTTACTCACGTGCTGGAAGCTACGGTCGCGGATGCCGGTCCCGAAGCCACCGAAGAAGAGATCCGCGAACGACTGAAAGGACTCGGCTATCTAGGTTAAGCCCACTATCGTTTCCCTGTTCATGCTCTACGTCTCGCGTTTTTTCGACTGGATCCTCACGCCGCTGCATGGCGCCAATCCGTGGACCGGAATGATCCTGCTGTCTTTCCTGGCCGGTGCTACGGCTATGCTGATCATCCGGGTGTCGACGGATCCGGAACGGGTGCTGGCGCGGCGCGATCGCGCCGTTTCCCGACTGCTGGAGCTCTGGTTGTACCGGGACGATCTGGTGCTGCAGGCACGCGCCATGGGCGGCCTGCTGGTCGATAATCTGCGTTATGTCACGACCCTGTCGCTGCCGTTGATGCTGAGTCTGGCGCCCATGTTGGTGTTACTCGCCCAGGCCCATGATCATTTCCACGGCAGACCTCTGCGACCGCAGGATACCGTGCTGGTAGAAGCTCGTTTTCGCGACCCTGCCGGGGCAACAGCCGGCGATGGACCGCACCTCGCTATCCCGACAGGTTTCGAATCCAACCCGCCTTTCGTACGCTCGAGCGCGTTGGGGACCGTAGCCTGGCGCCTGCGCGTCGCCGCCGATGCCCAGCCCGGACAGCGGACTCTCTGGTTGATCTCGGACCCGGACGCGGAACCCGTGGGCAAGCAGGTCGTCATCGGGGATGGCTTGCATCGCCTGTCGCCCCAACGAGTCGCCAGCTTGTGGGCTCACTTCCTGTATCCCGGCGAACCGCGTCTTCCGGAGGATGGCGCGCTGGCCGCGGTGTCGGTCACCTACCCGGCACCGGGCCTGCGGCTGGGACCGTACGCGCCGGACCCGGTGTGGACGCTGGTCGTTCTGGCGCTGCTGTGGGGGTTGCTGTTGAAACGTCCGCTCAGGGTGGAGGTGTAGTCCATGATCACCATCGTATCCGGTGTGCCCCGCAGCGGCACCAGCCTGATGATGCGCATGCTCGAAGCCGGTGGCTTGCCCGTACTGACCGACGACCATCGTCCGGCGGACCTGGACAACCCGCGCGGGTATTACGAGTACGAGCCCGTCAAGTTCACCGGCCAGGATGCATCGTGGGTGGATCTGGCGGAAGGGCGGGCTGTAAAAGTGATCTACAAGCTGCTCGAAGCATTGCCCGCCGACCGCGACTACCAGGTGCTGTTCATGCAGCGTCACCTGAAGGAAGTCGTCGCCTCCCAGAATCGCATGCTCGAACGGCTGGCGCAGGCATCCTCCGGACGACACGCGGGTGCAGCACCGCCCGGAGGCCGGCAGGTAGAGGCGTCGGCCGGGCGCGGGCCGGGCAACACCGGCAGCCACATCATGGTGGACGAACACCGCCTGGTCGGCATGCTCGCCAGCCAGGTCGCCCAATGTCGAGCCTGGCTGGCCGGTCAACCCCGTTTCCGCGTGTTGTATGTCAACTACAACCAGCTCATCGCCACCCCCGACGTCTGGGTCCATGACATCGTGCAATTCTGCGGCGGCCGGTTGGATGCCGCCGGCATGCGCTCCGTGATCGATCCCAATCTGTACCGCCGGCGCCTGTCATGAGCTTCTTTGCGTACATCGGTCCCGGAGCGGGCTTTGCGGTCCTGGGCTCGTTCCTCATCCTGATCGGCGCCGTCGCCCTGGGTCTGCTGTCCATGGCGCTGCTGCCCTGGCGTCTGCTATGGAGGTTCGTCCGGCGACGGCGCCTGCCCGGGACGACGGCGCGCCGCTGCGTGCTCATCGGGCTGGACGGGCTGGATCCGCGCCGAGCCCTGCGTCTGATGGACGCCGGAGCTCTGCCACATCTGGACCGGTTGCGCCGCGAAGGCGTCTTCACCTCTCTGGGCAGCACCTGTCCTCCCATTTCCCCGGTAGCCTGGTCCTCGTTTTCCACCGGCGCCAATCCCGGCAAACACAATATCTTCGACTTCCTCAACCGGGACCTCCGCAGCGTCATGCCTCAGTTGTCTTCGTCTCGGACACGCACGTGGAAGGCGACCAGCCGCATTCCGTGGATCGGCCGTCTCATGCAGCGCCAGCGCTCGGAAGTCACGCTGTTGCGCCGGGGGCGCCCCTTCTGGGCCCTGCTGGGCGATCATGACCTGGATGCCACCGTATTGCGCGTGCCGGTCACCTTTCCGGTGGAACCCTTCCGGGGCCGCGCTCTGGCGGCCATGTGCACGCCGGATCTGCGCGGCACGCAGGGCGAGTTCACGGTATTCGACTCGGCACCCGTGGCCGGCGATGAGTCCGGTGATGTGACCAGCGGGCGCCGGATTGTGGTCAACGTGGAGCAGGATCGGTTCGACACCCATCTTCCAGGTCCGGAGTTGAACGGCCGGACGCTGTCGCTGAAGCTGACCGGTCGCATCGCCGGACCGGATCGACTGACTCTGCGTATCTGCGGCCAGCGCCACGAATTGAGCCGCGACACCTATACACCCTGGATCCGTCTGACCTTCCGGGATGGCCGGCGGCGGATTCACGGCATCGCGCGTTTCCTCCTGCTGTCCGCCTCACCGCGCCTGCAGCTCTATGTGACGCCGTTGAACATCGATCCCGGGCGTCCGGCCATGCCGGTGGCCCATCCCGCCGTCTACAGCATCTACCTGGCCAAGCGCTACGGTCCCTTCGCCACCCTGGGTCTGGCCGAGGACACCTGGGCCCTGAGTTCGGGCGTCATCGATGAGGACGCGTTTCTGGCTCAATGCCTGGATATCCATGCCGAGCGCGAACGCATGTTTGCCGACGCTCTGGCCCACACCCGCAACGGACTGTGTGCCTGCGTCTTCGACATCACGGACCGGGTCCAGCACATGTTCCACCGGTTTGACGCTGACGACCATCCGGCCCGCCGTCCCGGCGACGATCCGGACGGACGATTCGCCCAGGTCATCGACCAGGTCTACCAGCGCTGCGACCAGCTCGTCGGCGATACGCTGGACCGGCTGGGACCGCGGGACGTCCTGCTGGTCGTCTCGGACCACGGCTTCACCGACTTCCGGCGCGCCGTCAACCTGAATGCCTGGCTGCGGGACCACGGCTATCTGTTCACGCTGCCGGACGCGCCCTCTGAGGCCGAATACCTGCGCAACGTCGACTGGTCCCGCACCCGCGCCTACAGTTTCGGCCTGAGCGGCGTATACCTGAATCTGGCCGGCCGTGAAGGACAGGGTATCGTTCAGCCCGGCCCTGAGGCCGAAGCTCTGCGGCGCGACATCACGGACGGACTGAAGGCGTTGCGGGATCCGGCCGACGGTGCTCCGGTTCTGCGCCGCGTCTACGAGGCAACGAGCACTTATCGCGGCCCTTACGCGGCCCATGGCCCGGATCTGGTTACCGGATTCCGTTCCGGCTATCGCGCCTCATGGGAGAATGCGGTCGGACGGTGCGACGGACCCGTCTTGTCGGACAACACCCAGGCCTGGAGCGGCGATCACTGCGTCGACCGGGAAGAGGTCCCCGGTGTTCTCTTCTGCAACCAGCCGCTGGAGTGGGCCACGGAACGTCCGCCCCACCTGGTCGATATAGGTCCCACCATCCTCGAATTATGGGGCATCCCCGCACCAGCCAGCATGGATGGCCGAGCCTGGATAGTGGGGCAACCGGCCGACGGCTGCCTGGCACCCCCGGCGGCGGACAACGGGCCGGACTGAGCCCGCCGGCCTGCCTGAGCCCAGCAAGCGGATCGACAGGCCGGATCCACAGATTGCCGCCACCCGTACCCGCTCCCGACCACCCGCCATGGCGCTGGCCGCGCCCTGAATCACGCCAGTCTGCAACCCAGTCTGTACCGCGTTGAACCGGCACGGCGAATCCGACCCCGGTTGTACAGGGGCGGCAGGAACCACGGTTCCGGCCCGGCCCCCAAAAAAACAGGCGAGTGACCGTCTCCTACCGGCCACTCGCCTGTTCGTTCCTGCGCCATGCCATCTCACACCCGTGCCAGCTCCCACGGAAGGCATGATCGCGATGACAACTACGCCGAACGCATGCCCTCCAGGTATGAGGACAAGCGTTTGATGTTACTTCAGCAGCGTCATCCGCTGCGTCTGGCTGAACTGGTCTCCCACGGTCAGCCGGTACAGATATGTGCCGCTGCCCACTTCCCGGCCGGCCTGATCGCGGCCGTCCCAGGTAGCCTCATAGGTGCCCGGCTGCATGACCTCATCCACCAGCGTGGCCACCTGCTGGCCCGCCGTGTTGAAAATACGCAGCGTGGTGGTCACCCCATGGCCCGCCTCGGCGATGGCGAAACGAATGGCCGTCTGCGAGTTGAACGGGTTGGGATAAGCGGCGCCCAGCGCGAATTCATCCGGCAGCGCGCTTTCCACCTCCAGCACCGCGGTGGGCGGGCCCTCGGTGATCACGCCATGGGCCATGTCGAACGGCCAATGTACCAGGCGGTGACCGTCTGTGGGAATCCACAGTCCGTCGAAGTCGCTGTCCTGAGCGATGACCTTGGTCCCGCCACCGAGCGAAGGCGGCATGTGCGGCAGGTTGAACTTCATGATACCCGAACCGTCCGGTCCCAGGATGAATCCCCAGGACGGATCATTGTATCCGCCCCCAACGGAGAAGCCCCAACGGGTCACGCTATGATGCGTGTGGACCATCTGGTCGATCGGGTTTATGCCCAACGCCTCGGCTTCTTCGCCGATGTAGCGGTCGACGAAACCGTCGCCATCCTGATTCTGCCAGAGCAGATCGCCGTCCAGCGACAGCTTGATCGGCCAGGAACCGTGCACGTTCATCCAGTACGCGCTGACGTAGATGCCCGTGTCATCCACATCGATGCCCGAGGGACCCGGTACATGGGGCTCCCCATCGCGTTCCAGTAGGTATAGATCCGTCAGGTCGATGATGTTGACGATCTCAGCGGTGGCACGGTCGATGACTAGAATACCCGGTGTCTGTGGGACCTCGGTGGAACGCCAGGCGACATACAGCATTCCGTCATCCTGGCTCCACGGGTTGTGCGCCGATGGGCGGGTGGCGAAATCGAACAGACGCGCGTACCACACGATATATCCTCTATCCGCCTCCGCCCAGGTTTCGTCCGGCAGGATGGTCAGTTCATCCAGGTCGATGTTGACCTTCCATATCCCGGCGGTGTTGAGATCATTACAGATGTATGCCACGTTCGGATCATTGGGATCCAGCTCCATGCCGCACATCTCCCACTGCCCAATATGGGGTTCGTCGATCAACTCGCCGCGCCGCGGTTCCATCCACGGCATCTCGATGGTGGTGTGCGGGTTGGGCTCCTCGAACAAGTCTATGCCCAACGGCGCGCGCTCCAACCGGGCGACATTATAGTTGGTACTCCAGGTAACCGGCGGATCGAAACGGAAATCGAAGCGGTGGTCCGACCACACCTGCGGCCTGGAAGTCCGCCCGGTCCAGGTGGGATTGGAGACATCGTCCAGCGCGAACAGGTAGAAATCATACTCGCCGGCGTCCACCGGATTGCCGTGGTAATCCCGGCCGTCCCAGGCGATGGTGTGCGAGCCTTCCGAGAAGGCTTCGCCATCCGTCACCCGGATCAGGGTATCCAGGCCGGCGGCCCGCAACATGGCGTTGCCCACGCCCCCCTGCCCGTACGGCGCACCGCCGTACTGCGGATTGGCATCCTTGGAGTATACCGCCAGCCACACCCGGGCCCGGGTGCCGGTGATGGTGAAGGGGATCTCCACCGTGGTACCGTCGAACTCGTGCCCCACCTCCTCCGCGGTTTCCAGCCGCAGAACCGTAGGCATGCCGCTCTGCCAGTCATTCTCGCGAACGAAGTTGGGGTCACCGTAGCGCGTGGTCTGGGCCAGCGCGGTTCCCGCCAGTCCCAGACACAGCGTAAGAGCGAACAACGTGCGCATCCTCATGCGGATTCTCCTGAGTTAATCTTGTTTGCCACTGACAATGGCGCAAAAAGCAAGGCATCTGTGCCTTTCACTGCGATCAGCGCACCGAAGGCTCCGGTAAGAGCTCCTCAGCCGCAGACAATCACAGGGACACGACAGAACCCCCTGGCAGGGTACGGTACCCTGTTTGCCCGGTGCCCCGGTCTGCCCATAGATCACATCGGCCCTGACCATGGATTTCGCCCATCGACACCTGCTTCCAGGACCTCGCCTGGGATCAGCCAAACCTCCTTTCTTTCGGGATACACCGCTACCCGTATATTCGACTTGAACCGATCCCCTGGCATGTAGTACTGCCGGGGGCATGGGACGACCAGCGACCTTGGAAAAGCCAAAGTAACCACGGCACACGGTCACGTTCTCCACTTTGAAGATATATACCAGGATGCAGTCTGTCCAAACCAGGCGCGTGTGCCCAACTTGACGCTGCACCGCACGGCAGCTAACCTAAGTAAACTACATCATGAGACCTTCGTCCCATCCATCAGCCAATGACCCTTGTCCGCCGCGGACGCAGGCCGTATCGCGACGCCGGTTCCTGCAGTTGGCCGGATCGGCGGCCGGAGCTGTGGCCACCTGCAGCTACGTGCCGCTGAAAACCCGGCAACGCGACAGCCGACAGACCGTGCTTCTGGGATTCGACGGTATGGATCCAACCATGCTCACCCGGCTGGTCCATCAGGGGCGGATGCCCAACGCCGCGCGGCTGATGGCCGGCGGAGGATTCGCTGCGCTCCGTACCAGCGACCCGCCCCAGAGCCCCGTGGCCTGGGCCAACGTCATCGCCGGCACCAACCCCGGCGGGCATGGTATTTTCGACTTCATAGCCCGCGATCCCGGCACCCTGCAACCGTACCTGTCCACCTCCCGGATCCAGGATTCTGCCCGTACCCTGGCTATCGGCCCCTGGCGCCTCCCGCTGGGGCGGAGCGACGTGGCCAACCTGCGCCGCGGCCCCTGCCTGTGGAGCATTCTAGAAGACCATGGGGTGCCCTGCACCGTCATCCGCATGCCCTCTGATTTTCCGGCCACGCAAAGCAGCGGCGGCACGCTGTCCGGCATGGGCACGCCGGACCTGCACGGCGCCTACGGCGTGTTCACGTATTACACGGATGCCCTGGACGCCTACTCGCACGAGGTGCCCGGGGGACGAATAGAGCGGGTCGTCGTGCGCGATCATGTCGTGGAAAGCCTCATCCCGGGCCCCGCCAACCCGCTGGATACCCGTCAGGCAAGTTGCAACCTCCCCCTGCACGTGTTCCTGGATCCGGCCCGCCCGACGGCCCGTATCCGCGTTCAGGACGCCGACTTCATCCTGCGCGAAGGCGAGTGGAGCGACTGGCTCAGACTTCGGTTCGATCTTCTGCGTCCCCTGGTCACGGTCAGCGGTATCTGCCGCTTCTATCTTAAACGCGCCCGCAACGATTTCCAGCTGTATGTGTCGCCCATCAACATCGATCCTGCCGACCCTTCCCTGCCCATCGCGGCACCTTCCGGGTACGGGGCCGAACTGGAACGTCACATCGGTCCGTTCTACACCCAGGGCATGGCGGAGGATACCAGTGCCCTGACGGCCGGAGTATTCGACGACGCCGAGTATCGCACCCAGGCGGAATTCGTCTTCGACGAGAGCATGCGTTTGTTCGAACACACCTTCAACGACTGGCGCGAGGGATTCTACTTTTTCTACTTCTCATCGCTGGACCAGAATCAGCACATGTTCTGGCGCGCCATCGACCCCTTGCATCCGCTGTACTGTCCGGAGCTGGCGGCGGCGCATGGAGACTACATCGACGCGCTGTATGTCCGGTTGGATCGTGTGCTGGGCGAAGTGCTGGATGCCTGTGGTCCGGATACCCTGGTGATGGCGATATCCGATCATGGGTTCAGCACGTTCAGACGCCAGTTCAACCTCAACAGCTGGTTGCTGGATCAGGGTTACGCCCATCTCCGTCACGGCGCCACCCGTGGACACGGCGAATTTTTCGCCGACACGGACTGGGGCCGCACCCAGGCATACGGTCTGGGCATCAACAGTTTGTATCTCAACCTGCGTGGCCGCGAACCTGATGGGAGCGTAGAAACGGAGGAACGCGACGCGCTGCTCCGGCGGTTGGCGCGGCACCTGGAGCAGGTCGTAGACCCGGATTCCGGCCAACGGATCATCCGGCGCGTGTATCGTCCGGAGGAGATATACAGCGGCCCTCTGCTTCACGAGGCACCGGATCTGGTCATCGGATACAACCCCGCGTACCGTGCCTCGTGGGACACCATTCTGGGGGCGTACCCGCATCAGCACGTGCTCGACAACCTGGCCCCGTGGAGCGGTGACCACTGCATCGATTCCCTGTTCATGTCTGGCGTCTGTCTGGCCAACCGCCCGTTGCGCCATGAATCCCCGTCCCTGAGCGATGTCGCTCCCACGTTCCTGGACGTGTATGGCGTGCCGGCGCCTGCCGCGATGACCGGCAAGACCATGCTCCAGGCGCATCCACCCCGTTCCTGAAAACGAGAGACCCGATCATGCGTATATGGACTACCCGGCTACCAGGCTGTACCGCCCTGTCGAAAATCTTCCTGACATCGGCCGCAGTGGTCGTCATGCTGTCATCTCTGGGATGCAACCTGGCTCGCAGTGGACGTGGAGCCCATCATCCGGTCGACCCGGAGGGAGAAATGTCCGTCCCGGAGGGAGAGTGGAACCGCCGGTCGCAGTGGGAGGTCAGGCGCGACGCGCAAGGCCTGTTCCGTGCCTACCACGTGCGCGAGGTGCTTCCCCACCGCATGATCGTCACCGTGTCGGAAACGACGCAAGGACAGGAATGGAAACGCTGGTTGCTGGACGGCAGCCCGGGAGCGGTCCGCTGGACCACCTACGTCGTGGCGCTGCCCTCGCAGGAAATCGTCAACCAGTACGATCATCTGGCCGGCGGGTCCATCAGTTTACCACCGACCGCGGATCGTTTCACGCGTCTCGGACAGGCGGTGGCTGCCGGGGATGGGGTATACGCGCCTGGAAGGCGCCTGATCGAGGAGTTTGCCGGGTACCAGAAACTCTGGACCGGTTTCTACGCCAGACCCCGCGAAGTGTCGACCCCGGTCTGTCCGGCCACCGGCGGACTGGCCCCGTATGCGATCGGCGTGAAGAGTTGTGTCGAGCTGGCCGGCATGGAGTTGGGTGATGTGCTCGTCAAGCTCTGGCCCTGGGATTACGACGACCCGGTCTTCGAGTCCTACCTGACCATCAACCAGGCGGTTCGGGACCGTTTCCAGGTGGGTGACCCCGTGCGGCTGGAATACCTTCGGCCGGTTGATGAGGAATACGAACTGATCAGCCGGGAACTGACCTGGCCCGGTTTCCCTTACATGGATCAACCGCCCAGTGCCGCCATCGTGTCATTCGAGGAACGGTTCCTGCCGCTGGCGCAAAGGCCGGAGAAGGAGTTGCTCGAACTGATGGCATCACAGACCGGCGCTACCGAAGACAATGCCGATCTCATGCGGCGCCTGGCGGATTGCCAGGCGGTCACCGATCCGTACCGCCTGCCCGCCATGGCCGCAACCCACAAGCACCCCTTCCTGATGGAACCCGTAGCGCGGTATTATCTGGACAGCATACCGCTGCCGGGACCGACGGACCGGATCACCGCTCAGATCCGCTGGCTGCACAAGGTATACGGCACCGAGCCTGCACCCAGCCGGCAAGGCACATACGCTCTGCACGACTACCGGGACGGTGATCTGGAAGCGCATCTGGACTACATCGAAGCCGTGTTGGAGTTGGCTGCGGAGTACAACCAGCGAGCTTTCCGGGATTTTTCCGCGGCAGAATTGCAGTTCATGGAAGAAACGGCGCCAGACCTGCTGGAGGGTTTCGTCAACGCCCACATGATGTGTTTCGACCAGGACCTGGAGCGCCAGCGCCGTAATGTGGAACTGCTGGGCATGGCCCACCGCCTCGACATGGCTGCCTTGATACGACAGGCGGAGGTGGTGTCGAAACTCGTCGATGGCGACTTTCTGGCGTCGCTGAAGCAACAGATGGAGACCAGCCCGGATCCGGTCGGACGCATAGCCGAACGGGACACACCCTGGGGCGAGATCATCCTGGATGGAACCGCGGACAATCGCTATCTGAGAGGAACGCCGGCGGTACTCGTCAATCTGGGCGGCAACAACTTCTACGCCAACAACACCGGCAGCTCGATTCCCGGCAAGGTACCCAGCGCCGTGCTGGTGGATTTTGCCGGCGACGACCGCTACGAAAACTGGGCCCCCATGCGCCAGGGCTGCGGTTTCATGGGCGTCGGCATCCTGCTCGATCTGGATGGAGACGATTCCTACATCGGCGTACGCTACGTCCAGGGAACGGGCTTCCTGGGAATCGGCATACTGGCCGACGCCGCCGGTGACGACATCTACCGTGCCATCGACTACGGTCAGGGAGTGGGACAGTTCGGCGCCGGCATCCTGCTGGACGATGCCGGGTACAACCGGTACGAAGGCCACCAGTCATGCCAGGGCGTGGGCTTCACCGGCGGCCTGGGTCTTCTGTTCAGCGCCGATCCTGATGGTAATGACGAATACTACAACAAGGGGCAGCACGGCACCGGTTATGGTGACCCGGGCTCATTCGAAGGTTGGGGCCAGGGGTTCGGAGTCGGCCACCGGCCCTACGCCTCCGGCGGAATAGGCATATTGCTGGATCAGGGCGGGGATGATCGGTACGAGGGAGGCACCTTCAGCCTGGGCGGCGGCTACTACTACGGCCTGGGTATCCTGAACAACCGTGCCGGTAACGACCGCTACCGCGGCTCACGGTACGGCATGGGATTCACCGCACACCAGGCCGTGGGCATCTTCCTGGACGACGGCGGTGACGACCACTACCACATCAGCCATTTCGTGGGAATCGGCATGGCCTGGGACGAGAGCAACACGCTATTCATCGACCGTTCCGGTGATGACGTGTACATCGCACCCAGTTTCGCCTTTGGCGCGGCAGCGCAGAACGGCTTCGCGCTTTTCATCGACGGGGGAGGGAAGGACCGGTACGTGGGCACCAAACCCGGGGCGGATCGTGGCAACCAATACCACGGCGGTACGAGCATCGGCTATTTCCTTTCTCTGGGCGAAGGCGAAGATCAGTTCCCCGGCCGCAGGCACGGCGAATTGTCCTCTGAACGGGCGCATTCCTTCTTCGTCGACAGTCCGTCGATCGAAGCAGCCATGGATTCCCTGCGGCGGGTGCCGCTCGAACGCACCGACACTTCGGAATAAGGATGAAGCCGGCCCCCGAAACCGGAACCGGCCTTGCCGTCCAGACCGTCCATGGCCGGCTGGCCGAACAAAACGATGCGGTCTGTGGCCACCTCACCCGAACGAGGTTCACCACAGACCGCATTGTGCCGCCTACCGTATAAACTACCGCTGGCTCAACGAATACCTATGGTCTCTATGCCGTATTCGCGCAGAAAGTCCAGGAAGGCGACCACTTCGTCGTAGACCAGTTCTCCTGAACCTGTGAACATGACCTTGCGCTGGCGGTCCGTGCCCGGCGGAAAGAACTCATCCAACCGCTCCCTGAGTTCCTCCATGGTCACCTCATCGCCATTGAGCAAAATTTTCTGCTCCGCGGTATACTCGATGATGGGATCCTGCTGGATCTGACCGGATCCCACCCCTGCTCCCGCCGGCAGTTCGGCGGACAGGGTCTGGAATATGATCGGCGTGATCACCATGAACCCGAGTAACAGCGAAAGCGAAACATCCGCCAATGGGGTCATGTTCAACGAGGAGGATGAACGCGGATTGCGTAATTTGCGCGTGCTCATGATCCTTCTCTCCTGCGTGCAAACAGCTCTACCCCGGAAGCGCCCACATTCTGGCAGATCTCGATCAAAGCCAGGATCTCGCTGTATGGCAGATTCCTGGCGCCCTTGATGACGATCGGCAGATCCTCCTTGCCCTCATAGGCGTCGGCCAGTGCTTGTCGCAGCTCACCCGGATGAACTTCGTTGAGATCGATGAACAGACTGCCATCTTCCTTGATGGAGAGTACCAGGTATTCCGTGGCCCTTTCGACGATTTCCTCGGCGGAATCCGCCTCCGGAATGTCAACCGGTATCCCTTCCTGGATCATCGGCATGACGACCAGGAACACGATCAACAGGCACAGGGCGACATTGACCAGCGGCGTGATGTCCGCCATGGCACTTTTGCGCGCTCCGGCCTGAATGGTCAAGCTGTTGAAGAGCTGTTTTTTGGCCATAGTCAGTTCCTCGAACTATTTTTCGTTGGCCCGTTCATTGCGCAACAGGCGGCGGGTCAGATGCGCGCTCAACCGCGATGCCGTGTTGTGCAGCCCGATGGCCAGAATATCCACGCGGTTCATGAAAAAATTGTAGGCCCACAATGCCGGCATGGCCACGAACAATCCGATGACCGTGGTTACGAGGGCCTCCGAAATACCGGCCGATACCGCCGTCAACCCGCCGCCGCCGCCTTCGGCTATGCCGCGAAAAGCGGCAATCAGCCCCGTCACCGTCCCGAACAGCCCCAGGAACGGAGCAACACCCACGATAGTGGCAACCCCCGGCAGACGGGCGCGTAGATTGGCGACGGCGACATCCAGCGAGCGCCCGACCTCTACCTCCACGCCCTCAAGGATGATCTCATCCGACTCATCTTCGTCCTTGAGCATGCGGTATTCCCTGAGCGCCGATTCCAGCACTGTCCCCAGAGCGCAATAGCGCTGCTTCACCGCTTCACTCACCTTGTTCATCACCGGTTGGAATTCCACGGTTCCCTGGCTGGCGGCCTCGATCTCCTCCGCCAGCTCGGAAGACCGTTTCCTGGCCCAGTGCAAAGCCAACAGCCGGTCAATCATCACTGCATAGGAATATACGGACAGAATGGCAAGAATGGTGACCACGGTTTTCCCCGTCACGGCCATCGCGTGCCACAATTCGCTTACGTATTCCATCGGCGCTTTCTCTCTCTTTCACTGTACGTCGGTTGAGTCCTCACGAGATTATAGCATCAACGAGCGCTCATGGCAATCGCGGTTCCCCGGCCGCTACTGCACCAGGTGAGCCGGATGCGGGAGAATCGCGAGCTCATGCCACCGTTCATACCCTTAGGTCGATACAAGAGGAATCATCCCACACAGTAAACGTTGAAAAATTGAAAAGTTGACGTGCACTAGTTCAGGTCGTCGAAGATGGTGAATTCGGGGACCGTTCCATCAGGCACATCCATCCCCACACCGAAACTACGGTAACCATAATCCTCGGAATCCGGAGACGGCTGTTGCCAGGTGCGGTTGTTGCCCCACAGCGTGCTGGGTGTTTTTTGACCACTGTCCGGATCATAATCGAAGTACTGGTTGTCGCCGGCGATGCTCAGAAACAGACCGAATGAATTGGCATAGAAATTGTACGGACCGTAAGCGTATCCGGGTCTACGGTATTGCTCGCGGAAGGGTGCCATTCCCAGACCGCCGGCTCGTTCCGGGAAAATGAACTGGTTCTGGCCGCCAATGTCGACGAACAACGCGGTGGATCGAATATCCGCCCGTCCGAAGCTGTTGCCTCGGGCTCGATACACGTTGTTACCGCCCTTGTTGAGCAGCAGCGAAACCCCGAAATCCCAGCCGAACGCCAGTCCAGCCCCGGCAGTGTCATACAGAATATGCTGATCGTTGCCGCCCTCGTCGATCAGGGCACCGATGGCGAAATGCGCGCTGCTGGCCTGGGTGAAGTATACACTTCGGTACAGATCGTCTCCGTCTCCGTCATACAGCAGCCCTGTACCGTACATATAGCCAGTTCCCAGCGAAAAAGTTCCCGACTCATAGGTGTCGTTGCCCTTGATGTCGATCAGGACGCCCAGGCCGCCAGCCCAGTTATGGCCATCACTGCCGTCACCCCGCCTGCCGGAGCCCACTCCCTGGGCATTGCTGTACGCTTTCCGTTCTCCGGCATGGTAATCCGGGCGGCCGGCGATCTCCGCCTGGGCTTCGGCCACGTAGTGGTCGTCCCCCTGGTAATTGGCTAGAACGCCGACTCCGCCGGGACCACCGAAACCCTGGCCATCGCCATACAGGTAGTATCGGTCGTCTCCACCACCGTCTAGATGGTAACCCAGACCGAAATATCCTGCGCCCTGACCCGAGTATTCCAGGTAGTACCGATCGTCACCCGTGCGGTCGAACAGCAAGCCCAACCCAAAAAAACCGAGGCCCTGGGCGTAATGCCTGGCCCGGTAGATGTTGTTACCGCCGTCGTTGACCAGCACCCCGGCGCCTAAAATTCCCGCCCCCTGGGACGGGGCGTCACCGTAATATTCATACACGTCGTTGCCATCTCCGATATCGATGGCAATGCTGATCGGCACATCCAGCGAGGTGCCGCCGACCGGTCCTTCGTACCGGTCATTACCGCCTAAATCCACTAATATGGCGGCATCCGTGTAACGGTGCACGTCGTCCCCGGTTCCGGCCAGTACGATGCGGCCGATCGGCGTGAGAAAGTCGAAACGGACATCCCGCAGCGCCCGTGCCGACCGGCTAGCCACCAGGGCGCTGAACTGACGACGGGCATCATCGGCTGCCTGAACGGCCTTCATGCCGGCATAATACAACGAGACTTCATCCAGTGACGCCGCCAGGTCATCGATCTCGAAATGATATCTGCGTTCTTCATCCCTGATGTGCAGCAAGTCCCGCAGGTGGAAAACACGGTGCATCAAAGCCGGATCCACGTTGCGGAAGGCTTGTTGCCGCCACCCATAGGCATCCAGCACGTTCAACACCAGTTCGGCCAGTGGACGCTGCAGGTCTTCTTCCAGCTTGTCCACCTGAGTCATCAATTCCTGCCTGCGGCGATCGAATTGCTGGCCGAAGGCTCTGCCCACCAGTTGCGTCCCGGTGCGGGTATAAATGGTCTCGATCGCCCGCAGCAAGGGTTGCGTTTCATCCAGCTCAGGACTCAGATTGGCGCTGTACCCGCGAATGCCGGTGATTTTCCGGTCCACACCCAGAAAGTAGACCAGCTTGTACAACGCATCCCGATTCTCCGCCAGCCCCTCCGGGCTGAGATAGTCGCGTGAGGCCATCGCCATCGTCAGGGTGAAATCGTACACCCGCAACGGTGAAGCGAACAGATCGTCGAAAAAAGGCAGTTTATGAGCCATCTGCTGAGGATTGGGGTAACGCGACCAGTAGCCTTTGGGACGGTACCCCAGATCCTCGCGTGTGAACCCTACCAGTTCCAGTGCTTCACCCAGACGATCGGTTTGAACCGCATGAGATGCACTCGAGACCGGCTCCACTGCAGTCAGTAACACCAGTAGCAACATGAGCATGCGCATACGCGACTCCCGGGTTCCATGAACAGCTGATGCGTCACGATTACGGCAAGCCGTCCTCTTCCACTACGACCAGCCACTGGTTGACCTCGAAGTCGACGAAACGCTGGACTACGCCGCTGGGCCAGCGGATCTTCATGCTGTCTACCTGACTGGCTTGCCCCAGTCCGAAATGGGCGCGCAGGTCACTGCTGGACAGGAAACTGGATCCTGCCCGCACCTCCCGCGTCTGGCGTTCGGCACCAGGATAACACTGGGAGCAGAACAGATCGACACGGGCGCCGATACCATCCCGGTTACTTTGCGTGCCTCGTGTGGTGATCTTCAGCCAGTTATGGCGATTCCCCGCTTCATTGCGCAGTAACGTCGGCGTATCGTCTATGTTGAGCACCAGGATATCGATATCTCCGTCATTGTCGATATCACCGAAGGCTGCGCCGCGACTCACCTTGCTGGTCGCGAAACCACTTCCCGCTTTCTGCCCCACCTCCACGAACCGGCCATCGCCCTGGTTGTGGAAGAGCAGGTTCGGCTGGGCGTAGGTCATCCCTATGTCCACTTCGTCGACGATCTGATAGGCGTGACCGTTGGCGACGAACAGATCCAGAAATCCGTCGTTGTCGAAATCCACGAACTCCGTACCCCATCCTACAAAAGGAAAGGTGTCTTCCGTCATCCCGGCCTCCGAGGTGACGTCCGCGTAATACCGCCCTTGCTCGTTTCTGTAGAGAGTGTTGTAGTCGTCGGAAAAATGGGTCACGTACATATCGAGAAAACCATTGTTATTGTAGTCTCCTACCGCCACCCCCATACCCGCCTGAATTTCACCCTGACGATTGTGGCTGGCACCACTCAGAAGCGATATGTCTACGAAACGGCCGTTGCCCTCGTTCTGGTAGAGTTGGTTCGGGGTTGTGTCCGCTGCTACGTACAGGTCCAGCCTGCCGCTGTTGTCGAAGTCCAGGAATACTGCCTGAAACCCTTTCCCTGCGTTCTTACCCGCCAGACCCGCCTGCTCGGTGACATCCTCGAAAGTGCCGTTGCCCAGGTTGCGGTATAACACATCGAAAGCGCCCGGAAAACTCTCCGGTCCACGAAACACCTGGACTCCCCGCCAGACGGCGAAGTGCCGTTCGTCAGGGCCGTCTTCCGGTGGAGCGAAATCAAGATAGTTGACTACATACAGGTCCAGGTATCCGTTGCCATCGACATCACCAAAAGTAGCCCCCGTCCCCCACCTCGCATCGGCCACGCCAGCCAGGGCAGCCACGTCCACGAAGGTGCCATCGCCCTGGTTTTGGTATAGCCGATTAGGCCCATAATTGGTCACATAGATGTCCTGATGCCCGTTATTGTTGAAATCCGCGGCAACGCATCCCATACTCCAGGCGGTGTCCCCCACTCCAGCCTGCCTGGTCACATCGACGAAGGTGCCGTCCCCCTGGTTGGCGAACAATCGGTTGTGCGGTTTCACTCCATCCGGGAATCCCTCAAACGAGGATCCGTTCAGGAGGTAGACATCCAGCAGACCGTTGCCGTTGTAGTCGACCAGACCGATCCCGCCGCCCTTGGCCTCGATGATGTAGGTCTTCACGGCTTTGCCGGACACATTCCTGGCGTCCAGGCCCGCCTCGGCAGCGATGTCCACGAAATGCAGCCCGTTCGGATCCGGGTGGTAGGATTCGGTGGGGCGGACATCGTCAGGTGAGACGCATCCGGAGGTATTCAGGATCCAGGCTACCGCCATGCCGGGCAGGATCGAGCGGCGCCCCCACAAACCGGCGCCACGCTGCGGCCTCTGTTTTGCAGGGCCCGGATATGTGCGGCAATCCAGTTTCCTATGCCCGATGCACATCGCCATCATTATGGTGCGGAGCGTCTCTCGAACCAGTGAAACTCGGGTATCGTACCTCCCTCTACATTCATGCCGATACCCCGGGACCGGTAGTCGTAGTCCAGTTCATCCGGTGAGGGTTGAAACCACAGGTGATCGTTGCGCCAGACCTGGGATGGACGGTGCTGTCCATCGGCAGACCATTCGTAGTAACGATCTTGCCCGCCGGTATCCAGCATCATGCCAAAGTTGATGCCGTAATGACTGGCTGGGCTGTATTCGATGAGGAATGAAGGAAGCACTTCATCCGGATATCCGATGTACGACAACGATCCTTCTCCGGCGCTCCGGCTGGCGGGAAGGATATACACATCGTCGCCGTCGCCCAGATCCGCCAGGATGGCGACCGAACGGATCATGGCCAGACCGCCGCTGATCATCTGCGCTTCGTAGGTGTCGTTGCCCCCCTTGTCCAGCAGCAGTGTGGTGACGAAATCCCAGCCAAAGGCCAATCCGGCCCCGCCTGCGGCGTTCATGCCCCGACCATCCGGCCGGAACTCGTCAGGGATGGGAGGATCCCACAACCGGTAATGATCGTCGCCATCTTCGTTGATCACTGCACTGAGAGCGAAGTGGGCGCCCGAAGCCAGCGAATAGTAGACTCCCTGGTAGAAGTCATTCCCGCCGCCGTCGTACATGATACCGGTGCCGAACCAGTATCCCGAACCCAGAGCCCAGTTGCCCGCTTCATACCGGTCATCGCCCTCCAGATCGATGAGCGCTCCCAGCCCTCCGGCCCAGATGTGTCCGTCCCAGATATCCCCGCGTCGTCCGATGCCGGCACCCTGAGCCTGTGAACTCGTGACGCGATGGCCGGAATGGGGCGATCCGCGTCCGGTGATGCGGGCATCGACCTCTGCCACGTAATGATCGTCGCCCGATGCATCCGCCAGCACTCCAACGCCTCCGCCCACACCACCAAAACCCTGCCCGTCTCCCCAGAGGTAGTAACGGTCGTCGCCGGCCACGTCCACCAGCAGACCTATACCGAAATAGGCGCCGCCCTGCCCCCCGAAACCCTCGAGCCTGTACTCGTCATCACCGCTTTCGTCCCACAAGAGCCCCAATCCGAAGTACCCGGCTCCCTGGGCGAAATTCTCCGCCTCGTAACGGTTGTTGCCCCCCATGTTCAACGACACGCCGACGCCGAGTATCGCCGCCCCCTGAGCCGGCATCGAACCGGTAGCTCGATAGTGATCGTCTCCGCCGAGGTCGATGACCACGCTGATGGGTATATCCAGCGATGGAGTGCCGCCGCAGGCGCCTTCGTAAACATCGTTGCCGCCCAGATCGACGACTACGGCGTGACCTGTGCACACATGATGGTCGTCACCGGTTCCAGCGATGACCACCTTGCCTGCCGGAGTCGGCAGTTCCCAGTACAAATCCGGGACCTGCAGCCCGGTGTCCAACACCTCCTGGAATGCATTGGCTGCTTTCTCGACCGCAGCCACCGTCAACTGCGCCGCATGGTACAGCGATATTTCATCCAGGTCATTGGCCACTCGCCGGATAGCTGGACAGAAGCCGCGATCCGGTGTCTCCCTTTGACGGTGCTGCGCCGGAGGGCCTGCCGCAAAAACGGTCTCCATATCCTCCGGATCCAGCTCGGCCACCGCCATCTCGCGCCAGCGCCAGGCCTCGGCTATCTGCCAGAGCAGGCCGGCCAACGGCGCATGCAACTCCTCCG
>SLHA01000117.1 GCA_007136405.1 Candidatus Latescibacterota bacterium | reverse complement strand
CCCGTGCTCTGATGGCGCAGGCACCCGACGCTTTCGAATCGGAAGCGGCCGCTATGGAGCGCGTGCGCACCCTGTCCGAACGGTACACTTAGGACCGCTGCCTCGTGAGTGGAATCTGTGGAATCGTCCACTTCGACGCACAGCCGCCGGACCACGCGAGCCTCTACGCGATGGTCGACGCCGCACGGCACCGCGCACCCGACGGCGTCGGCGTCTGGACAGGCGACGGTTGTGCCATGGCACAACTGAACACCTGTTTCGGTCTGGCGGCGACGCCACCGTGCCAGCCATGCCAGAGCCTTGACGGACGGTTCGTAATCGCCGGCGACATCCACCTCCACGACAGGGAGGCCCTGCAAGCCGCTCTGGCGACCGGAAACAGAGGATCCGGAAACCACGAACCTGCCGGCTGCCTCCAGTGCACCGACGCGGACCTGGTCTTACGGGCGTATCTTCATTGGGGTGACGAGTGTCTGGGGCGGCTGATCGGCGACTACGCCTTCGTCATCTGGGACCGACGCGATCGGCGTCTCTTCGCGGCCCGTGACCCCATGGGCATGCGGCCGCTGTACTACCACTGCAGCGATCGGTATGTCCTCTTTGCCTCCGAGATCGGGCAGGTGCTGGCCACGGGGCGGGTGTCGCGCCGGCTCAACCGATCCATGGCAGCCGCCTGGCTTGCGGTCCGGGCCGGGGACCCTGCCTGGACCTTCTTCGACGGGATAGCACAGCTCCCCGGAGCCTATAGTCTGAATGCCGACGAGCATGGTGCGAGGGTTGTCCGGTGTTGGGACATCGATCCGGAGCGGCGCATCGTGTACCGATCAGAAGATGAGTATGTCGACCACCTGCGTCAGTTGTTGCTGACCGCGACCCGGGCTCGACTCGAGGGTGCCGTCCCAGCCGGCATGTTCCTCAGCGGCGGTCTGGATTCATGTGTCGTGGCCGGTGCCGCGGGATGGCTCCTGGAGCACGAACGCGCTCTCGCCAGCGAGCAACTTTTCACGACGTTCTCGTGCCGGTACGAAGAATTCCCGGAGTGCGATGAGCGATATGTGAGTGAGCCGTTGGCGAAGCATTGGGGGATGCGGATCGAAGAGTTTTCGTCGGACGCATGGCGCACGCACGACCTGATCGAACGTGCCTGGAATGTCGATAGCCCGGTTGTAAGCCTATACCAACCTTTGATCGATGCGGCTCTCGACCGTGCTCGCTCGCTCGGGATACGTCGGATATTCTGCGCGGATCGGGGCGACAATATGGTCGGTGTGAATATCTGGGATCACGTCGGATTGTTACTGTCCGGTGCGCTCGCCGAGACCTGGCGTGAGCTGCGGCGTTATCGGGCGGCTTCTCGCAGGGGTTTCTGGCAGACGGCGCAGCAGAGCCTGGTGCGCCCGACCGTCTTCGCCATGGTAGCTCGTTTCCGGCTTCTCGCCAGACTCCGCGAGTGGCGGCAGGCACGGTTGCTCGAAGATCGACGAAAGCATGGCCGCCTGGCCGCTCCGTGGGTATCGGCCAGTCTGCTGCGGGAGATCGACTTGCCGACCGTCTTCGGGACGCCGGACCGGAAGGGCTTCAAAAGCGCACCCTCGTATGATCGTCATGCAGCAGTTTTCTTCTACTTCAGCGAACGCATATATGTGCAGAGCGAGCGGCGTACAGCGCAGTTCGGCCTCCATTACGAAGATCCCTGGTCGGATCGCCGCATCCTCGAGTTCGTCTGTGCCGTTCCACAGCACGTCCTGAACCGGGTCGACGACACCAAACGGTTGGCTCGTCGCGCCCTGACGGGATTGGTACCAGTGGAAGTCCAGACTGCAGCCAGGAAGATCATCCCGGCACCGTTCGGATTGCATGCCCTCAGAGTCCGCGAGGCGGCGTCTTTGAAGGCACTGACGAAGGATATGCGGGCTGCGCAGGCGGGCCTCCTCGATGAAGCCTGTCTGGCCGACAACATCACGTCCTTCCTGGAAGGAGCCGATCTGGATTCCGGCGCATGGGCCGCCGTGGTGCTGGAGGCGTGGCTCCGGTACAACAACATCGAGGCATGAGTGCTTCTGCGTCGAGCTACGCGGTCCTGTTCATCCCTCAGACCTGTGTCTCCGGCCAATCTTTGACGCTTCTGCAAGGAATCGAACCGATGCAGCCGATCATCATCGGCGCCGGTCGCGGCAGCCGACTCAATGCCATGACCGAAGAGCAGCCCAAGTGCTACGTGCCCATCGCCGGGCGACGCATTCTCGACTGGGCGCTGAACGCCTTCGCGGAAGCGGGCCTGCCCACGCCCGTGTTCATCGGCGGGTATCAGATCGAACGTATTCAGCGGGACTACCCGCACCTTGAGTTCGTGCACAACGACGACTGGCCTAACAACAACATCCTCGCCTCGCTCTATTACGCCGAGTCGCACATGGACGCTGGATTCATCTGTTCGTACTCGGACATTCTCTTTCGCGGTACGCTCGTGCGCGCGGCAGTCGAGCATCCGGGTGACATCGTGTTGTGCGTGGACACGCACTGGCGCGAGCGCTACACGGCGCGCACGCAGCATCCCGAGGAAGACGCCGAGAAGGTCATCGTCGAGGGCGACCGGGTCGTGCGCATCGATCGCGCCATGGCCGCGGAGGAGGCGTCAGGCGAATTCGTCGGCGTGGCACGATTCAGCGCCGCGGGTGCAGAGCGGTTTCGGGTGCACTACCATCACGTACGCCGCCGTTTTGCCGGTGGGCCGTGGCGGCAGGCGGCAGTCTTCGAGAAGGCGTACCTGATCCTGCTGTTTCAGGAGATGATCGAGCAGGGCGAAACCATGCACCTGGTGACCACCGAGGGGCAGTACATGGAAGTCGACACGGAAGAAGACTACGCGCTGGCCAACGCGCAATGGGCCCGGCGCATCGACGCCGGAACCACGACAGGAGCCGACCGATGAGCCCATTCACCGCCGGCGAGCCGCGGGCCGCCGGACGCGCCTTGCCGCTGTTCCCAGCCAGCGTCGTGGGTTCCATGCCGCGCCCTCAGTTCGTGCGCGACCTGCTGGAGAGTGATGACTCGCCCGCGACGCGCCGGCAGATGGACGCGGCGGTGCGCTACGTCGTAGCGATGCAGGAGAAGGCGGGGCTGGACGTGGTCACCGACGGGGAGTGGCGGCGGCGGTCGTACATCGGGGTGATCGCGGAGCTGGCGCACGGGTTCGAGCTGGGCACGAATCCGGCCGACGGGCGTCCGTGGACCATCGTGACCGACCGTCTGCGGCCGCGCCGGCCGGGGTTCATCGCGGCGGAAGTGCGCTTTCTGCGCTCCATCACGGACCGCGCGATTAAGGCCACGCTGCCTGCGCCCGCGCTGCTCGGTGAACGCCTGTGGGATTCGGCTCGATCCGCCGGTGCGTACCCCGACCGTTGCGCCTTCGTCAACGACTGCGCCGACGTGCTGCACGAGGAACTCGAGCTTCTGCGCGACGCGGGGGCGGACATCGTGCAGATCGACGACCCGTACCTGTGCCTGTTCGTCGACCCGCAGGTTCGCGCCGGCTACGACGACGCTGACGCTGCCGCCGGCTTCGCCGTGGACATGGTCAACCGTGTGGTCGACGGGATCGCCGGGGTGAAGCTGGCGGTGCACCTGTGCCGGCGCGCGGGCGCCCGCGCGCGTGGCGAGCAGTGCCACCAGGGCGACTACAACCCGATCATCGAACAGCTCAACCGCCTGAACGTGCATCACCTGACGATGGAGTTCACCGCCCCGGGCGCGGGCGACACGAGCGTGTTCGCCAAGCTCGACGAGCGCTTCGAGATTGGCCTCGGGTGCGTGAGCACCGCGCCGGGCGAAGTGGATGCGCCGGAGACCATCGTCCATCGCGTCGAGCAGGCGCTCGAGCACGTTTCGGCGCGGCGGCTGACGCTGAATCCGGATTGCGGCTTCGCTCCCGGGTCGGCGGCGCGCATCGACATCGACGAGGTGTACCGCAAGCTGACCCACGAGGTCGAGGCCGCGCGCCACCTCCGCGGGCGCCACGCGCACGCAAACTGAACCCACGCAAGCTGACCACCCGCGCGCCGTCTGCGCACGCGCCACGCGCACGCAACCTGACTGCCGCAAACTAACCGACGCAAGCTGACTGCCGCTGGCTGACCGACCTAGACTGACTGCGGCTACCGACGCTGGCTCAACACCCGCGCGCTACAGGGCGCTCAGCCAGCGCCAGAACTGTCCCACTCTATTCCGCTGCCAACTGTCCGCGGTACTTCCGGCGGTGGCGCGTCCCGCGGCGCTTGCCGCGGCCTACGGGTAAGGGACGACTCAGGCTCCAGCTTCGGCTCGGACCCCAAAAAATCCTGTACGTCCTTCAGGAACCTGCTCTGCTGGCACGGCAGGCGTCCCCACCTCGGCTTCCTCCCCCCCTTTACAGGCCGGCTGGCACGGCAGTCCAACTTTGTCCAGCGCGTAGCGGCCGTGCAGTAGAATATTTATACAACCCCTTGACAAAGGGCTCTGCATTCCTATACAAAACTATAACAGTCGTACGACATATGCTGTTTCGAGTGGCTTATGTTGTCAATCATTTCATCAAGCATGGAGATACCGCTATGCGAACAGCCTTCCCTATCCTCATACTCGTGGTTGCGTTCGCCCTCGGCGCTTGCAGCGACACGCCCATGGGCCCGGACGCCGCCTCCCTCTCCGCGGAGGACCCGGCCGTGGCCCCCGCCGCCAGGCCCGTCGGAGTACCCGCAGCCGGTATAGCGAATAACGCCGCCGGGGCATCGGCTGCTGGTCAGGCTCAAGCTCCCCGCCGGGCCCCGGCTCCCGGTGATGCATCCATCGCTGCGATCGCCATTGGTGCCGGTTTCAGTGAGCTGGTGGGCGCTCTGGTCTATGTGGACGAGGAACTCGACGCCGGCCTGGTGGACCTCTTCCTGAACGGGACCGACCAGTACACCGTCTTCGCACCGACGAACGAAGCGTTCGAGGGTCTCTACGAAGCGTTGGAGATTGACGCGATCTCCGATCTCCCCGCCGAACTCGTCCTGGACGTCCTCCGCTACCACGTGGCTGAGGGGCGCCGCGCCGCCAACAGCGTGGTACCGCCGGTCAGGCCCCGGACCATCACCACCCTTCTGGCCGCCACATTCAGCGTGGATCGCGACGGCGTCATCGCCGACATCGCGGGTCAGGAGGTCAATATCGTTGCCGCAGACATCTCCGCGTCCAACGGCATCATCCACGTCATCGACACCGTCCTTCTTCCCCTGGAGTAAGTGCAAGGACTGACGCTCGCTGAGCGCACGGAATAAAGGGGCCGGCTCCCATGGGATTCGGCCCCTTCTGTGTATATGTGCGCAAGGTATACCCTGACCTGTTTCAGGACCTGTCTGCGTCATGCATCGGTGATACATCCCTTAGAAGCCGTGGAAACGCATTGGGCATACTTGCGCAACACGCCCTTGCGAAACTTGAGCGGCGGCGGCTGCCACCCGGCACGCCGCGCGTCGAGCGTTGCCGTGTCCAGTTCGACATCCAGGCGATTGGCTTCCGCATCGATGCGCACCGCATCGCCGTCCTGCAACAACGCAAGCGCTCCTCCGCATTGAGCTTCCGGGGTGATGTGCCCCACGACGAATCCGTGCGTGCCGCCGGAAAACCGGCCATCGGTGATCAAGGCAACGGCTTTGCCCAGCCCGGCCCCCATGATGGCGGCCGTGACCTTCAGCATTTCCCGCATGCCTGGTCCGCCGCGGGGTCCTTCGTAACGAATAACCACCACATCGCCGGCGGTAACGGTCCCGGACTCGATGGCCCGGATCGCCGTTTCTTCGCTGTCGAATACCCGTGCCGGTCCCGTAAAGTGCCGCCCTTCCTTGCCGGTGATCTTCGCCACCGCGCCCTCGGGAGCCAGGTTGCCGTACAGAATCCGGATGTGCCCGCTGGGAGTGACCGGTTGATCGAAAGACACGATCACTTTCTGCCCCCTGGCCAGATCCGCCGACCGAGCAATATTCTCCCCGAGCGTCTGCCCCGTAACGGTCAGGCAATTGCCATCCAGTAATCCCTCACGCAACAACAAGCGCTGCACAGCGGGCACTCCTCCGGCTTCATGCAGATCCTGCATGACATAGCGGCCGCTGGGCTTCAGATCGGCAACCCCTGGAACCCGTTCACCGATACGCTGGAAGTCATCCAGGCTCAAGGGCACATCCACCGCATGGGCCATGGCCAGCAGATGCAGGACGGCATTGGTGGAACCGCCCAGGGCCATGACAACGGTAATGGCGTTGTCAAAGGCCTGGCGAGTCATGATCTGCGATGGTCGGAGATCGCGTTCCAGCAGCAACAGGATCGCCGGTCCCAACCGGGTGCATTCCCGTTGTTTTGCCTCACTCTCCGCCGGATTGGAGGCGTTGTAGGGCAGGGCCATTCCCAGCGTCTCGATGGCGGACGCCATGGTGTTGGCTGTATACATTCCCCCGCAGGCGCCGGGTCCCGGACAGGCATGACGCACCACCTCCCGCATGGATGCAAGCGTGCGACCTCCGGCCAGAAACTGACCGTAGGCTTCAAACGAAGAAACGATATCCACGGGCTGCCCCTGACACACCCCGGGGCGAATGGTTCCTCCGTAAACCATGATGGCGGGACGGTCGACCCTTCCCATGGCCATCACTGCCCCGGGCATGTTCTTGTCGCAGCCGACCACGGCTATACAGGCGTCGTAATGCTGCGCCCCCATCACATCCTCGATCGAGTCGGCAATCAGGTCGCGCGAAGGAAGGGAATACCTCATTCCGGGCGTGCCCATGGCAATTCCATCGCTGACGCCGATGGTGTGAAACACCAGGCCAACCAGCCCGGCATCGACGACGCTTTGCTTGATGACGCCGGCCAGAGCGTTCAAGTGCATGTTGCAGGGGTTGCCTTCCCAACCGGTACTGGCAATGCCGACCTGTGCTTTGTTCATGTCGGCTTCGGACAAGCCGGCGGCAAACAGCATGGACTGCGAACCGACCTGCGAGCGATCCTGGGTCAGCGCAGCGCTGACACGATTGATGGGTTTCTGCATCAGTCGGCTTTCAGATAGAGCTGATGGGTGGTTTCGAAGGCATCGATATCGGCTTCCACTTCAAGGGTTCGCGCAATATCATCCAGGCCGCGCAACAAGGTCTCGCGCACCCCCGGATCGATGTCAAAGCGGTATATCGTCCCTTCCGTTGCCGGATGGATCCATGGCTCAAAGGGTGTTGGGAAACGCCGTCGACGGTATCCACTTTTGCGTGTAGCTTATCATACGAATGAGACGAGGTTAAGCAAGAACATGACAACAGGCGCACAACAGGCGCACAACAGCCGTTTGAAGGCGCACATCGGACGCGGTGGCAGATGCAGCCAACAGCTCCTGTCGGAAAGATGCGGTCCACCGCCGCCGTGCTGCGCCGGCTGCTGCCGTCCTTCGCTTTTGACGAGAGAGGATTCCCAAGATGAAGCCACTGGATTACGGACGCTCGTTCCTGCTGGGCAGATCATCGAAGAACGAAGTGCGTTTCTGGGTCGAATCCAGGACCCGCATCGTAGATACGCACGACGGCAGCACCGAAGATTACCTGCAGGCAGGCGCCTGCAAGAGCGAGCGCACCTTTGCGCCGGACAACCTGTTCGTGGCCGAGAATTACGATTTCCTGCCGGTGTTCGGCCCTCGATGGGGGGTGATCTTCCGGCGGCGAGCCACCGCCTGCGAGGGGTATCGATCATGCCTGCCGGTCCGGGAGATGTGGGACGGTCCGGTCCACCACCTGGTGCGGCATGCCGGGGCGGAGCTGCTGACCACCAACACGGAGGTCCGGGAGGCCACCTATGCCTTCGCGCCCATCGTCGCGCAGACGGAGATCCACTGCGAGACGACCGGCCTGCAGGCGATCATCGAGTATCCGGTCAAGACGCTCAACACGCATCGTGCCGATGATGTGTACCAGGTCGACAGCGGCCCGGTGGTGCTGCCCGATCTCACCGTCCGCCGCGAACGGCACGTGGATGGCATGCGCCTGGCTTTCGTGGCGTTCAACGCGCCGCATTTCGCTGACTTCATCATCGAGGCCAGGACACCGGTGGGATCGGTTCCGGGAGCCGCCGAGATATACCACTACTCGGAGCACCTGTCGCTGCCGGCCGAGAACCGTCTGTACTCCCTGAGGGACTGAGGGAGTGCGGGCATGAGTTGGTGAGGCGCCGATTCGTGCCCGAACGCCTGCCCCACGTCGCCCCGCGGCCAGGAGGCAGTCGCCCGGCCGCGGGGCGCTCATCAATGCTATGGCTACCAGTGCCTGCCCGCGCCCGCCGCTCGGCTGCACCTCCAGCTGGTTGGCCCGCACCTCGCGCCTCGCTGCCCGTTTGGCCATCCCTTGGCGACCACCGCCTGCCCGCGCCTCCCGCCTCGCCCGGCCGCGCCCGCCCCGCCTGCCCCGCCTCACCGGCCTGCTCATGCCCTCCGCATCGGCGCGCTGTCAGCCTGACGGATCCCGCTACCTGCCCGCGCCTCCCGCCTCGCCCGGCCGGGCCCACCGCCCGGCCGCGCCCGCCGGATTCAACCGGTGGGCAGTTCGTAGCTGTACAGGTGCGAGCCGGTACCGAAATAGATGCGGCCGGCGCAATAATCGCCTCCAGGACCTACGCCCACCGGTGATTCGGCCAGCAGGCGGATATCGCCTTCCGGCAGCTCTACCTGGGCGATGCCGCGGCGCAAGAGCATGAATACGCGGCCGTCCGGGTGCCGGACGAATACGCGCGGCCCCTGTTGCGACGTGGTGACACCCAGGTCAGACGTCAGGTCGCGCGTGTGGAGCACACGACGCTCCCGCGGGTCGAAGACGAAGAAATGGCGCTGGTCGGCCACGCCCAGGACGCGGCCGTCCGGCACGGCGTACAGGTCGGTATAGTCATGCGTACCCGGGAGCACAGGCTCGTGCCACAGCAGACGTCGAGTGCCCATGTCAAGGATGAACAACTCGGCTTCGGTGGCGCGTTCCTCGCCGCCGGTTCCGGCGCTGACCGTGGTGCCGCCGAGCAGGTTGCCATCCGGCAGGGGCGCCAGGCTCATGGTGGAATGCTGCGGCAGCAGGTCTGTGTGCTCCAGCAGCGTGGCTCGACGCGACGCTACGTCCCAGAACAGCAGGCCGCCGCCGGTGAGGCCGTATCCCGGCGTGCCTGCCAGAACCACGGTGCGGCCATCCGGCATGGGAAGCAGGTCGTGGGGCCGGTTGATCACGTTGCCGCATTCATAGTGCAGGCGGGGATTGGTATCCGGGTTGTCGCGCTCGGTGGTCACCCACGGCTGCGCCGGGTCCCATTCCTCCAGTAAACCGTGGGTATAGGCTCCGATCCAGAAACGGTCAGCGGTGGGAGCCACGGTGTTGTACTGGCCCAGCGCCTGGCGGTTGACCCAGGTGTCGGTGGCCGGGTTGTAGCTGAAGAAGCGCATGGGGAATGCGGTGCCGCCGCACAACGTGCCGTCCGGTGCGCGGGCTACGCCCATCAGGTGCGCACCCTCGCTGGTATAGGTGAAGTCAACTTCCTGGATGGCGTCTCCGGCGGCTGCCTGCACGGTCAGTCGCCGTTCCACCAGGTCGCACCGCACCAGCTTGCTGCCGTCCGGGAAGTCCCGATGGAACAAAGCCTGGCTGCTGGCGATGATGGGTTTGGGGCGCGGATCTTCGGGCCTGGCGACATCACGCCGCCGACCCTGGTACAGTTCCATCCAGCCGGTGTCCCCCTGGCCAGATGGATGGGCGTATACCTTGCCGTTCATATCCCGGTACACCGCGGCGTGGGCCTGGGCGCGCTCCTCTTCGGCCAGCAGCGGTGTGGCCGCGCCGGAGTCCGGATCCAGGGCGATCACCTGGCTGGCCGTGCTGCCGATGCCAAAGTAGATCCAGCCGGCGTCATCCGCGGCGATGGCGCGCGGATACTGGCGCCAGTTCTGCTCGTACAGATTGCCATAATCGCGAAAATCGCCCGTGGCCGGGTCATAGCATGCCACAGCGCTGTTGGGATAGGTCCCCGACCAGATGCGGCCGGCGTCATCCTCGGTCATGCTCATGGCCATCTGGGGCACGGTCTCATGGTGAAACGTGAAGGCCCTCTGGGCTGGATCGAACTCGACGAAGTGGCTGCCGTAATGGCTGTAGAAACGGTTGCGACTGGACAACACGGAGGCGAAAGGTCCGTCGCCGCGCTGATCGAAGGGCACCGGGAACTGTTCGGCCTGGCCGGTGGCGGCATCGATCATCAGCAACGCGTATCCGCCGCGGTGATCGTACAGCCACAGCAGCACCACGTTGCGGCCGTTCCCATCCACCGTGGCCACCGTTCCCCGGTGGTTGCTGATGGGCGTGGCCACGCCGTGGTCGCGGAATCCGTCGCCGAGGTCGCGAGAATCTGCGTTCCATTCCATATCGCCATCTCCTACTTAAAAGGGGACAGATTTATTTTTTCCTCGATGTTTTCGTCGCGGCCCTGCCCGCTGGCGGCCCTGCCCGCTGGCGGCGAAACCTGTGGATTGGCATCAGCCAACCCACTCGACCTAAGTACAGTCACCCCCCAACGTAACTCGATAAATCCGAAAGAAAGCTCTCCGTCCCGGGTAGCACAAGGGGCGCAGCGGAATCGTCTTGAACGCGGTCTATTGCCGATTTTCTCCCGGACGCGACGCGTACCGGTCTGAACCGTCCCCGGGTTGCCGCGGACTCCATCACTTGAGAAAATGGGATATGGAAAAACCACAGCAGTATTCAACAGAAGTGCGCGAGCGGGCGGTTCGGATGGTGTTGGAGCACCGGTCTGAATACGGTTCGAAGTGGGAGACGATCAGCTCGATCAAGGCTATTGAACCGAGAACTGGTGCGGTAATTAACTGACACACGAAAGGTGGACCGCGATACGCATACGGCGTGCACGGAATGACGCCTGCGATATCTTGTGTTGCATTCGATGCCATTGCGTATCCTGTGTGGCTGTGACCGGTTTACCCGGCGCCGTAGAGCCGCGCGCTGACGCCGCCCGAGCGAGCCGCTCGACTGCTGAGTGCCTTGGAAGGGAGAAGTGGCATGACTGGAGAGCCTTATCGCGTCGCTATCGTCGGCTGTGGTCGCATGGGCCAGCACTACGCCGAGGTGTACCAGACTCTGCCCGACACCGAGCTGGTGGCCATCGCTGCCAAATACTCGGCCCTGTGGGGCAACGTGCCCGTGTCCCTGCCCCTGGAGGAGCGTTTTCTTACCCTGTACCCCAGGGCTTACCGCAGGCTCGGTGGCGATCAGTCCGGCAAGCCCCAGTGCGCGGCGGAGGCTGCCGTCAACACCCAGCTGGCCTGACCCCGGCGGCCTCGGTTGCCGCGGGCGCAGCCGCTCGCCACCGCGCCACCTTGACCCCACCATGGCGCGCGCATAGCATGAGGACAGCGGTGCGCGCCGGTTCGCCTGGGTCTGCGCGCTCCCCACCCGGGCCACCCGAGCCACCAAACCCACCCGAGCCACCCGGGCCACCCAACCTCACGCGTCACAGCCGGCATGGAGGAGCGAATGGCGATGAGCGACTCAGACAGCAACGTCATCTCCGACGAGATGGCCCTCAACTACCACCTCATGCACCCGGGAGGCGACAGCGCGCCGGGTGATCCCAATGTCGCCTTCTGCCTGGACGGTACCTACCACTTGCACTACATCCTGAGCCACCCGTGGCGGGACGGAAACTCCTTCTCCTTCGTCCACGTCACCAGCGAGGACATGTTGCACTGGCAGTGGCAGCCCACGACGTTGCAGCCTTCGTTCACCGGCCACGGGATGTTCAGCGGCACCGGCTTGCTCACCCGCGAGGGACGTCCCGCAGCCATCTACTGCGGCGTGTCGGACCCGCGTCACACGTTCCTGGCGCTGGCCACCGATCGCCGCCTCAGCGGCTGGGAGAAGCCCTACCCGCTGGTGCCCAGGGGAGGCCCCGGGGGTCGTGACGTGGGCCTGCTCTATGATCCGGATGGCTTCCTCTTTGAAGGCACGTACTACGCGTATTCCGCCGAGCAGGGTCTGCCGCTGTGCCGGTCGAAGGATCTGGTCGCCTGGCAGTACGTGGGTCCGGTGCTGAGCCACGACCTGCCGGAGGTGGCACTGGGAGAGGATCTTTCCTGCGCTAACCTGTTCCCCCTGGACGGTCGGTGGATGCTGCTGTGCATCAGCCACTCGATGGGGTGCCGGTACTACATCGGCGACTGGGACGCCAGGGCCGAACAGTTCGTGCCGGAACGCCACGGCAGGATGAACTGGCGGCGGCCGGGGCAGTCGCTGATCGAGCCGGCGTACCGTGACTTCTTCGCGCCGGAGAGTGTGCTCACCGCGGATGGCCGGCGGGTCATGTGGGCCTGGCTGACCACCGTCCACCCGGAGCTCGAGCGCAAGTCCCTGCAGTCGCTGCCCCGCGAGCTCAGCCTGGACCCAGACGGAACGCTCCGCATCCACCCCCTGCGCGAGCTGGAGTCGCTGCGTTACGACGGTTTCACGCTGGAGAACCAGGTCGTGGGTGCGCCGACTGCCGAAGGCGCCGCACCGCCGAAGACCGTGCACCTGGCCGACATCGAGGTCGACGCCTTCGAGGTGAGAATCCGCATCGACCGGGACGAGGCCGACCGGAAGCGCCTGGGGTTTCTGCTGTTCTCCGGCGAAGGCACGGAGGGGCTGCCCGTGATCCTGTGCCCGGAGTCCGGCACTCTCTGCGTGGGGCAGACCGAGGCGCCCTTCGCCGTAGCCGAGTTGCCGGACGGTGAGGACGTGGAGCTGCGCCTGTTTGCCGACAAATACCTGGTGGAGGTCTTCGTCAATGGGCGGCAGGCGGCCCTGACCGCCCACATGGCGTATCGGGAGGGCCAGAGCCTGAAGGCCTATGTCTTTCCGGGCATCTTTCCGCACGACCGCCAGACGACGACTATCCGCCGTGTGGATATCTGGAAGCTGAAACCGACCCATCAGGGGTTCTTCGAGGCCCGCGAAAACCGCATTTGGGCGCCTGATCTGGCTTGACATCGGGGCAAGCTTTTATGGACCGCCCATTGAGGCTCACGTCGGTTATGGCGATGCATTGGCCGCGTTTTGGTAGTATGATGAACGTTCTGGAAGATCCATGGTCGATGGCTCCCCAGTCTTGCCCGCGTCTGGGCGCTGCATAGATTTCGTCTGTTCGTGTTCGCCTGCGACTCGGCCAGCACGGTCGCCTGCGGCTGGTCACAGCATGTTGGCTTACGGCCCGTCACACCAGGTCGCCTGTGGGGGGCGTCTGCGCATTCGCTTACGGCCCGTTCAGCACGGTCGACTGCGGCCCAGCCCCACGGTTCATGCATCCGGACATCCGGACCTTTCGACCAGGCATACCACACCGGGCACCAGGACTCCTGAACATCCCATCCAGGCAGACAGGCAAGCAATCAAGCAAGAAATGAATCGGGGGCAGCTATGGAATCGGCATACGATGTGATCGTCATGGGCGGTGGAACCGCTGGAGTCATCGCGGCGGTGCAGGCTGGGCGAGCCGGGGCACGCGTCCTGCTGGTGGAGAAGACGGGCATGCTGGGCGGCACGATGACGGTGGGCGGCATCAACGCGCCGGCTCACTTCTTCGCCTGGGGAAGACAGGTCATCGGAGGGATAGGCTGGGAGCTGGTGCGCCGCACGCTGGAGGAGACCGGACAACCGGTGCCGGAACCGGATTTCACCCGCGACAATCCGCGACCGCGCCACCTGAGCATGGATCGCACGGTGTTCGCGGCACTGTGCGACGAGACCGTGATCGACGCAGGGAGCGATCTGCTCTTTCACGCCATGCCGGCTGCTGTGGCATCCGCCGAAGACGGCTGGACCGTGTCCCTCTGCACCAAGACGGGCCTGCGGGAGATACCGGCCAAGGTGCTCATCGACGCGACGGGCGACGCCAACACCGTGGCGCTGGCCGGGCTGGAGCTGGTGCGTCCGGATGTGGTCCAGCCGGCAACGTTGCAGATGCATTGTTCCGGGTACGATCCGGACGGACTCGACGACGAGGCGCTGCAGCAGGCGGCGGAACAGGCCATCGCCGCGGGAACGCTGCAGAGCACGGACATCTCCTGGCGCGGCCACGATCCCACGGGTCTTCTGCGCAAACAGGGCAACAACGCCAATCACGTGTGGGCGCCGCAGGCGGAGACCAGCGAGGGCAGGACGGCCGCGGAGATCGAGGCCCGCCGCGCCGTGATGCGCATGCACCGGTTCTTCCGCCGGCAGCCCGGTCTGGAACAATTCCGGGTGGACTGGATCTGCTCCGAAGTCGGTATTCGCGAGACCGTTACCATCCGCGGTAAAACCACCATCACGCACCAGGATTACGAGGCCGGGCGCCACTATGAAGACGCGGTGTGCTACGCCTTCTACCCCATCGACGAGCACCTGAATCACGGTCAGGGCATCAACTTCCGCATTCTGCAGGAAGGCGTCCTGCCCACCATTCCGCGCGGCGCCATGCTGCCGGCGGACAGCCGCGGCCTGATCGTCGCCGGCCGCTGCGTCTCCAGCGACCGGGAGGCCAACAGTGCCTTACGGGTGGAGTGTCCCTGCATGGCTATGGGACAGGCGGCCGGAGCCATGGCCGCGCTCAGTGCCCGCACGGGGCAGGATCCGGAAGACCTGCCCATGGCGGACGTGTACGCCCTGTTGCGCCGGCACGAGGCCGTGGTGCCCGGAGACATCGACCTGACGGCGTAACGGTGCGTCTCCCGTGGTCAATGCAACGTCACGGGTTGGGTGTATGTCGAGATGAGTACAGACCCCGAGCTCGTCATCGGCTGACAGGGGTATATGCGACCGCACCAGCGGCCCGGGATCAGGGTCCAGGGTCACGGCCCGGGCCCGGCCGCGCTCACGCGCCGCTGCTATTCCAGGGTGAAGTCCGTGAGGTCGTCACAGTCGATGGCCTGGCCCGCGTCAGGCCCGGGCGGTGCAACTGCTTCGATCTGCGCAAGTCGAATGTCATCGCCGTTGCGGAGGATCAGGGCGCTGCGCCATGCGCCCTCGACTTCCCGCCAGTCCACGGTCATGCCGGCGATGCGCAGGCCGCGAACGTGACGGGCGAAAAGCGCCGCGGGCACCCCCATCTTCCCGGCCGTCCTGGGCGCATCCCCGGTGAAACTCGGGTCCACGTCGCCGCCGGATAGCTCCAGGCGCACATCGTGGAAACGAATATCCCCGATCGGATGGTCGAGATTGCCGCAGATATGGAATCCCTGTCGGGCCCTCACGTGCAGATGGGACAGGGAAACGTTACGAATCGTCGCCGGCCGCCTGGCATGGACGCCGAGAACCATGTTCATCGGCATGATGACATCCATGACCAGGTTGGCGAAGTGTACGTTCTCGATGCGCGTCCCGTGAGCGCAGCGGTGGGAGTAGGCGCTGTTGAAGCTGATGCCGTTGCGCGATTCCCGTATGACGATGTTGGTGAGCGTGCAATCCCGGATCTCGCCGTCACCCACCCCCACCCGGACCGCGTTGCAGGGGCTGCTCAGCACGCAGTTGCTGACCGCCACGTTGCGGCAGGCCTGGGCGTTTTCGCCGAGGCGCTTGCTGTTGCCGCGCAGGGTGATGGAATCGTCGCCGGAGGTGATGATGCAGTCGGAGACCGTCACGTCCTGACTGCAGTCGATGTCGATACCGTCACCGTTGGGCGTCTGCGGGTGGTTGGTGATGCTGAGGCCGCGGAGGCGGACTCGAGTGCAGCCGAGGAGAAACAGCGTCCAGTAGGTGGAATGGATCAGCGTGACATCGCGCACGGTGACGTCAGTGCAGCGGCAGAAGAAGACCATCTGCCCGGGACGCCAGTCGCGGATGGCGAAGCTACGCTTCTTGTCGCGGTAGGTGGTGGTTTCCTCGCCTGGCGGGAGCGGTTCGAAGAAAGCGCGGCCATTGCCGTCGATGGTGCCCTGCCCCGTGATGGCAACGCGCTCGGCCCGGTACGCGATGACCAGGTGCGCGCCGGTAGCGTTTTCAACGACCGACGCGGCATTCTCGTCGAAAACGTCATCGGCGTTGTAATCCTCGCGACGGGTGCTTCCACGCAGGATCGCTCCGGCGCAAAGGTGCAGGTTGACGCCACTCTTGAGGTAGATCGTCCCGGTCAGGTAGATACCCGGCGGCACCAGCACCACGCCTCCGCCATCATCGTGACCGCGATCGATCGCCTCCTGCAACGCCGTGGTGTCGAGGGTTTCACCATCGCCCACCGCGCCGAACCGCCGCACATCGTAGTGCCCGGACGTCCCGACGTTGTGCCCGGACGGCTCACACGACCGCATGACCATGGGTTCCTCCAGGTGGAAGTCAGGCCGGTGGACACGGCACCGGCGCCTCAGGCTTCGTAATGCCCGTGGATCTCGGATTTGGTCAGCTTGCCGGCGGCTACGGCCAGAATTTCCGCGTACAACTCCCGGCCCATATCGTCCAGCCCGCGTTCGCCGCGGGTGATGGGCGTGGCGTCAAAGTCCACGTTGTCGGCGATCAACTGCATGCGATTGTAGTTGGCCAGAACCTTGATCACCGGGATCAGCCCGCCGGTGGTGGAGCCGCAGCCGGTGGTGAACATGGCCAGATGGGCGCCGTGGGCGGCGAATTGGTTGACGCCTTCCGGATCGCCGTGAAACGTGCCCGAGCCCGGCTCGGACATGGAGATGAAATACCCCTTGCGACCCGCCAGCGATCCGTACGTGCGCAGCACGCCCTGCAGCGGCTGGGTGCCCGACTTGGCCAGGCAGCCGTACGACTTCTCCTCTATGCTGGTCAGCCCTCCCTGAATGTTGCCGTAGCCCCAGGAGAACCGGCCGCCGGCAAAACAGGCCTTTTCCGCCTCTTCGATGGCCTGGCGGATGTCCGCCGCCACTTCGTCGTTGACGGCGCGCTCGGCGAGTACGTCGGCGCATCCCATCAACTCGCTGACTTCCTCGTGCATATACGTGCCGCCGGCGTCGATGAGCATGTCCCCCGCGATGCCGGTCAGCGGATTGGAGGCCAGACCCGAGGTTGCGTCCGAGCCGCCGCACTCCGTGCCGACCACCAGGTCGGCCGGCGTCATCTCCACCCGTTCCGTCGTCGAGGCATGCTGGATCATGTTGACCAGCAGCCTGGAGGTCTTTTCCAGCGTGACGATATCACCGCCTGCCGCGTTGATCTTGACCGCTTCCGCCGGACGGCCGCTGGCAGCGATGGCGGTGGCAATCTTGTCCGCATCGGTGCCTTCACAGCCCAGACCGATGACGACGGCGCCGGCCGAACCGGAGTGATTGCCGAGGGCGATCATCTTGCGGATGGCGCCCTCCGCGTAAGCGCATCCTCCCGGATACCCGAACAATTGCGTGTGCTCCGGGAACAGCAGCCGCAGTTTCTGCGCCACGAACCGCGAGCAGTCCACCGTGTAGATGATCGAAACCTTGTTGCGAATGCCGAGCTGGCCGTCCGGCCGTGCATATCCCAGTATCTTCATCACCCAGTCCTCGTGGTCAGGCGTTGATGCCGTATTTTTCGTGACGGTGCCCGAAGCGGTCGCTTCGAGTGTTGTGCACATGCACCCAGGCGCCGGCGCGAATGGCCTCCAGCGCCTTGCCGATCGGCAATCCGTATTTGAGGATTGCCTCGCCAGCCGCGATATCGCCCAGGGCGAATTTGTGTCCGAAGGGTATCTCCTCCAGCAATTCGACCTCCAGATCACCACTGCCGCGCGTCACGCGCACGGTCTCACCCTGGCGCAGAGTTGTCAGTGCCGTGGCGACGTCATCGCGTGGATCCATCACAATCGCTTTTCGCTGCATCACCTTTCTCCCGGTTGACCGCACGGCGACGGCGGCGCGCTGGAGCCCGCCGCACCGTCCGGACTTGCTTGCCTGGACTGCTCGTTCTGTTCCGACGGCCCTGGTGCCGCCGTTGTCAGCGCCGTTGTCAGCGCTGCAATCAGCGTCGCAATCGGCGCCGCTAGCAGCGCGACGCCGGATGTGGTTCTCGCTACGTCATTCGGTGCAGCACGGGATGACGCGCTCGCTGCGGCACCCGCGCCAACACCCGCTGCGGCTCCCGCTGCGGCACCCGCTGCGACACCGCTCGGGCACCCGCTGCGGCGTTCTGCAGGAGCCGCCTGGCGGGCCTCGCTTTGGCACTTCATCCAGGCGCTCCAGACCAGGCCAACTCAGCACAGTACCCTGAGCAACGTAAAACCACGGGAAGGCGGCCTGTCAAGCGCTACTATCATGTGATCCTGCCCTGCCCATTCTCACGGTCTCCGCCAACAGCCGTTTCCTCGTCACTGCTGCCGGTCAGCCTTTCCTCGGGCTCGGCGATACTGCCTGGGAGCTCTTTTACCACCTCGACCGCAAAGGTGCGGCACGGTACCTCGACGACGCGGCTCAAGGCTATCCGGCGCCCGGAGCCCGGCTGTGACCACCAAGTCTGACGGAGCCATCGGGGACGCTTCGCTGCACCACTCAGTGTATGTGCTCAACGAGGTCGTAGCGGTCCTGCTCACCATACGGGCCTTCTGAGTCTGTCAAACGGAGGTGGCGTTCGGTTAGTGTACCGTTACGCGATACGGAAGAACATGAATCGAGGAGAGCGACTACTCACTATATTGCCGTCGGCAGAAGGCACGCCTGAAGGGAAGCTGAACGAATCGACGGAAGTAGCATGAGTGCTCTGATCCCGTATAAGAACACAGCCGCATGGTGCATCTCTGGTGTAGAGGAAGCGATGCCGACGACGGATGCTGAACTACTGCAACGAGCCAGGGCCGGAGATAAGTCTGCCTTCGGTGAGCTGGTCCGCCGCTACCAGGGGCTTGGACTGCACTACCGGGTCTCCCGGCTGGCCGCGGGCGATTGCAGCGCCTCGATGGCCAAGACCTACGACCTCGAGGTGTGGATTCCCAGCATGCGGGAGTACAAGGAGGTCAGCTCCGCCTCCAACGCCCACTGTTACCAGGCGCGGCGCGGGAACATACGCTTCAAGCGTGAGGTAACGGGCGCCAACGAGTTCGGTCACACCCTCAACGCATCGGGCCTGGCCACCAGCCGGTTGCTCCCCGCCATGGCGGAGCAGTTCCAGCGCGAGAACGGCAGCATGGCAGTGCCGGAGGTCCTGCGACGGTGGGTGGGCAAGAACGAGCTGAAATAGACACTCGGCCACGGCGCTGGGAGGAGCTGATCTCGGCCGCGTACATCATCCGCCAGTTCGTACACGCCATGGTTGATGAAATGGAAGCCGCGCGCCGCCGTGGACAGCAGCTGCACATGCTGCTATCTCTGCGGTTCAGCGTCGCATGTCTATTCCGGCCTGTTCGGATGCAGGGGCTGCGGGCGATTCCTTGGTTCTGCCAAGGCGGATCGGATGGCATGGAAAGAGACGAAGGAACTCGAAGCCAATCCGCCATCCAGTATGTGAGAGCGTATGATGGAGTAGCCGGGTTGCGTTCGCTGGCTGAACGGGAGAGAGGCTGAGTTCAGAGGCGTACGATCCAACGGGATCCATCCGTGTACCGCATTACTCGCAGAATACTCTGACCCGTTCCGTCCCTCCATCGACATTGACGGTCAAGCCGCTCAATCCCTCCAGGAACTCCTCGACAGTCTCTGGTTTGATATCCTTCAGGTTGATGTTGATACCCTTATCGTCCAGGGCTCGGTCGATTTTGAACCTAGCGTGCTGAGGGATCAGAGCGCCCAGCTTGATTCCGGCACGCAGCAATTGTACGGGAACCCGAATATCCACGCGCTCGCCCTTATCCGCGTCAGCATCAGACGACTCCACCACGACGCGCAGGAACCTGGCCTTGGCCGGAGTGCCGGTATAGGTTTCGCGGACCGCTTGCGGTGCGGCCGTTTCTCCTATCGCATCCAGTAATTTCTCCGCGTCGTCGACCCCTATCTTCCCCCGCTCCAACATATCCAGAATACTCCGTCGCTCTGCATGCATCGATCATTCTCCTCTACCAGAAAGCAATATGGACGATTTCACGCGGACCGCTGACGTTCACGCTGAGCCCGCGCAAGCTGAAGATGGATCCCAGAATCCACGCTCCTGCGCGCAACATACGGTTCACCTGCCAGTTCGGGCGCAGGACAGTGGCCAGCAATAGCCCCACAGACACCAACGGTGCCGCCAGGAGCAACAAGAGCAGTATCAGCGGCCATAGCAGGAACAAGGGAATCCACAGACTCAGCCTCTTTCGATCATGCTCGACGATGAGAATCCTGAGTAGTGAGGGTGGAAGCATCATTGCCGGAGCCTCTCCACCGCCTGCTCGATGGTGATCTCACCCCGTTCGAGTTGTTTCAGCGTCTCTTCACGCGTTCCGGGGGAGTCGACATCCACGCATCCAAGTTGCTCTCCTATCCTGTTCAACCGACTCTTGATGGTCGGATAACTGACTCCAAACAACTGCTCCATCTGCTTGATCGAGCCGTGGCACCGGACAAAGGCGGCAACAAAGATCTGATCCTCCGCCGACAGACTCGCGAGTACTGGTAGCTCGAAATTTCCTTCAACCGCGATGCCCGAAGCGGCCATCCTGACGCGCTCAATCACGAGCGGTTGACCTTTGGTCAGGCTCGTCAATTCGTACCAATCTCTAGGCATTTACCCTCTCCGTGTATCATTAATGCCAGAAGGCTAGCCATAAAAATCAATTATGTCAATAGATAGATTAAAAATATTGATTGAAGCCCCTCGGCCGTATGAGGGATCCTGACCCGCAGGCCGGAAGCTATCCCTGGTGGCAAGGCTGGCGATCCTTGCGGAGCGTGGATCAAGAGTCCTCAGCCGGCCGGCGGGTGCTCGCGGTAAAGGCAGGCCGGGAAGCGCGCAAGAGGTCGGCGAACTATAGCGGCAATGCTTTTCGTGTAGCTATCTTTGGGGTACCCCCAAGACCCTTGGCTGTCCAAGAGCCGCATGATGGCACGAACCTCTTTCCGTGCGGCCAATGGGGGCACTGGCTCTGTCACGAGGAAGCTACCGACGAGGACGTACCCAGTTAACGTCGTAAGAGCCGCTCTCGACACCAACGTGCTCGTTGCCGCGTTCATCAATATCGCCTGTGCATCGAGGAAGAGCGCCACATGAAGATCGTGTTGAAAACCATTACCGAAAATAACTATGACGAATGCATCAACCTGACAGTGAGAGAGGATCAACCATTTGTCGCTTCCAATCTGTATTCTATTGAACAAGCAAAAGCAGAAAGATGCTGGATCACACGAGCAGTGTATGCGGGAATCAGGATGGTTGGATTTGTAATGTATACCTTAGATAACGAAAATAACGAGCTTTATCTTTGTCGTTTTATGATCGACAAACGATATCAAGGCCAAGGTTATGGAACGGCAGCATTGAAAGAACTCAAAGAATTGGCGCTGAATATGGAAGGAGTTGAAAAAATAACCTTAAGCACCAATCCAGAAAACGCAAGTGGAATTCGATTTTATGAAAAAAACGGTTTTGTCGATACCCACGCGATTGATGAGGGGGAGGAAGTGTTCATTTTGGAACTGGGTAAATAGGTAGTCTGGGCGCTGCCGACGCTATGCCGGCGGAACCCCACACCGCGTCTGCGCCGCCGTAGGGAAGCGCTCCGCACGCGGGCGCCCGGCTCTGCAGAGCTCGGCATAGCCGGGTCAAGTCCTGAGGACCAATTGCGGTCCGAGCGTTGTGGTCCGCGCAGGCCGACTTGCTCGTTCAGTTTCCTTACATTGCCATAGAGAAGTAAGGAGGTCAGACATGGCCAGAGACAGGTTTGCTCAGTCCAGGATCACGGCAAAGTTCCAGGTCACGATTCCTCGCGAGGTGCGCGAGCGCCTCAAGCTGCAGGTGGCCGACGCGATCGAGTGGAACGAATCGGAGGATGGCCGCATCTACGTTGCGCCAGCCGCCAACCCGATCCTCAAGCTCAAGGGCTCGATCAAAGTGGGCCGGGGCGATGTGCGCAAGGACGTGGCCCACGGGCGGGAGGCGATCGCCAAGAGGTACAGATGAAGGAGTTCCTCGTCGACACCAACTGCCTCCTGTCGTATCTGACGGACCGCGACCAAAGGCAGTGCGCGGTGATCGAGCCCTACATCGAGGGGGCGGCCAAGCTGTCCCTCACCTTGCACGTCACTTCCAGTGTGGTGACCGAGCTGATCTACGTACTACGTTCGGTCTATGGCCGACCGGATCGAGAGGTGGCTGACCTGATCGCAGCAGTCTTCGCCACGCCAGGTATCGCCTACCTGGAGTGCCACCCGATCGAGACCATACTCGAGTTGTGGCCGCGGTCGTTGCCAGACTACGGGAACGCGGCCCTGGCGGCTGTCGCCCGAGTCAGGCAACTCCAGGTTCTGACGTTCGACAAGGCGTTCGCTCGTGCCATGGCTCGCGCCCAGGTAGCCCACCTGCTGCTGGCGTGAGCAAGATGGTGGCGGCAGCGGCCATCAGAACCGCAAGGCAAACACCGTCTCTACCTGTGGCGTGGAGCGCACCGTTACGGTACCGCGATGCAGGCGGCGGAGCCATGGTATCCAGCCTCGTCGCGCAGCACACGGGTAGCGCCAGGCTTGCCTGGGCCTGCTCAACCAGCGATGCCTGGTTTCCTGTCAAACCGGAACTCCCTCCCGCCGCACGTTGAGCATCAGAGGGCTGCAGCCCGTGTCAGACTCATCGGCCGAGACGAAAGCACAGGATACGACGGCGTCGTGCTCGAGCGCTAGCGCGGCAACGAGGTCTTCGGTTCTGGCGATCTCCTAACATGGCGAAACCTGTCCCCGCAGGACCACGAGCACGTCAATGTCCGACTCGTCGTCGTCACCGGAAATGGCGACATCGCCTTGGAAAAGACTGCCTGGTTGCAGACACAGACAGAAGGTGAACGAAACGCGGTCCAATCCACCGTTTGAATGTCCAGATTTGTGGGAAGAACGAAACTCGCACGATATCCAGGTAGCCGATGGGCCTAAACGGGAATCCACCAGGGGGCTATCGGCGTAGATATCGTGCAAGTGAGGATTTCGGCAACAGCGAACTCATCAAGGCTGCGGTGGAACGCGACTTCGCCGTTATCGTCAGAGCCCTTGTTCGGGGTTCCAGCCCTGCTCGACAAGCCTGTCCGCCAGCATGGTTGCCGACACCACGGTCAGGCCGCGCAGTTGGCGACCGTACCAGGTGCCGAAGTGACGGCGGTCTCCGGTCCACAGGTGCGTGCAGCCCGACGCCACGGCGGCGGCCAGGATGGGCAAGTCCTCGCTGGGCAGGTCTTCGGTCAAGTGAGGCATGTGCGCGTTGGTGATCCGGACCAGCGGCTGAAGCGACGCAAGTCCGGGTAGGTGCTCAGGTCTTTTGCGCTGCAGGTTCCTCCGGACTTCCTCCCAGGCATGCCGGCTGCTCACCAACCCAGCATAGCCGCTCGCTGCACTGAGAAGCCACCGTGTGGCGCTGGCCTCTACCGCTGCGGAGAACAAAACGTTCGCGTCGAGGAAGATCCGCACCTACTTCCGTCCCTTGGCGGCAAGATGCCGTCCCAGCTCAGCCTCGACCTGGTCGAACTCCGCCACCCGCTCGTCCGTGTACATCTCCACCGGATAGGCCACGGCAGGCCTCAGGTAGATGCCCTGCACGGATTCCTCCACCATTACCACGCCCCCATCTTCGATTCCCAGCTTCTCGCGAAGCTCCTTGGGCAGGGTGAGGACGCCTCTGCGACTGACCTGGATGGTGTTTCTCATCCCTGGACTCCATTGTTTTCCGTAAATCAGTATCTCCGTATTGCAGATATACTATTATACTATAAATCAGTATCTCCGTCAATATGGACGTCCTACCCTCATTGCAGAGTACCTGACCTCTGCCACTATACGATGTGGCCTTCGGCTGGAGACGCGCGACGTCCGCGCGGATACGACGACCGCTGCCCTGGCCCGGCGCCATATTGGCAGTCCGGCGCCGACCAGCATCACCTGATTGCCTGGTGAGCTTCGGGAAGCTAACATTACGCTTGCCGGGCGTCCGGGTTGGCTGGAGCGACTAGCCGACGACCAAGCGCCGAGGCCAGGTGGCCAGACTAGCAGATACGCTGCAAGGGAAGGAGATCGTCCGCATACGCGGTCGGAGATTGGTATCCGGAAACGGGATCCGCCTGCTCATGGCCAGGCTGGCCTGTTTGCTGCGTCCGCGGCGGATTCCCGCCGATGTCCTGGTTTTCAGCCGGCAAGTGTCCGACCAATGGGCATCCATCTTCGGCAGGCCACGAAGAAGCTGATCAAGGCAGGTTTGGCGCTGAACGACATCACCTATGGACGGACGCATCGTCCGGATCGCGGTATTCGATCCGGCGCAATGGGCCAGGTCAGGTTTTGGCAGAGTAGTAACCGGCCTCCCCCGGTCTTGGACGCCGGATAATCCGGATCATTTCAAGTCGCAGACCATGCTGGAAGACCATAACTTATTGATGGAGAGCACTTTACGACAAAGACCAGGCCAAACGTTGGGACAGCTGTGATTTTCTCTAACAAGGAGGTTTTCCCATGGCCATCGACGTCCACATCCACACCCACGGCGACGAAGAAAGCGCGGCAGTCCTCAAAGCGCTCGATCAGATCGGCCTCGAACGCGCCGTGTTATTCGCCGTGCCGCCCCATCGCAATGACTGGGGGGATGCGGCCAGTTCCCATCGCGCTTCGATCGATCAGCTCGCCGCGCTGGTCGCCGCCGATCCGGAGCGGCTCATCGGCTTTGCCTGGATCGAACCCACCCTGCCCGACGCGCTCGAAGGCATCGACTATGCGTTTGAGGAAAAGATGCTGCGGGGGGTGAAGATGATCCCCAATCACTGGTATCCCAACGACGAACGCGCCCAGGCCTGCTATCAAAGAATCGAGCAGCACGGCAAGCCGATGCTCTTTCACACCGGCATCCTGTGGGGCCTGAGCGACACTTCCCAATACTGCCGGCCGGCGTTCTTCGAGATCATGCTCCATTACCCGGGCATCCGCTTTGCCATGGCCCACATCTCCTGGCCCTGGACCGACGAATGCCTGGCGGTCAACGGCAAGTTCAAGTCCAATCAGCGGGGCGAGTGGACCAGCTACGTGGACATCACCAGCGGCGCGCCCCGCATCTGGAAGGTGGACGCCCTGCGCAAGGCGCTCGCTTACCTGGGCGACACCCACCTCCTCTACGGCAGCGACGCCCACCTGCCCGGCGGTACCGACTACGCCGCCCTGCGCCTGCGCGAGGATCGGGAGATGCTGCGCGAAGCCGGCGCCGTGACCGAAACCATCGAACGCATCATGACCACCAATGCGCTGCGCTGGCTGGGGCTGGACTAGCAGTTGACAGTAGAAACTCCTGCTTGATTTTAAAGCAAGCACCCCGCGAACATCGGAAAGGTAAAAAGCTCATGACCCATTCATCGTCCCGCCCTCCTGCCGGCAACGGCTGGCTGGCCGACAACGGCCATTCAAACTACGTCATCGTCATTCCCGCGGACGCCATTCCCGCCGAACAGCATGCGGCCGCCGAACTGCGCTCCTGGCTGCGCGAATCCACCGGCGCGAATTTCCCCATCGTCGTCGGCACGCCTCCCGCGGATGAGCCGGCCATCTTCCTGGGTTGCGGCCCAGAGGCGGCACAGCTCGCACCGCTGGCCCCCGAGGAGTTCGTCATCCGCCGCGCCGGACAACACCTGGTCATCGCCGGCGGCCGGCCGCGCGGCGTGCTCTACGGCGTGTACCAGTTCCTCGAAGACGCGGTCGGGTGCCGCTGGTACGCCCCGCAGGTGGAAAAAGTCCCCCGTCACGCCGCCCTGCCCGTCCCAGAGCTCGACCTGCGCGCCAAACCGGCGCTGGAATACCGCGAGCCGTTCTTCCGCGAGGCCTTCGACCCCGACTGGGCCGCGCGCAATCGCGCCAATTCCAGCCACGCGGCCCTCGACGCCAGACACGGCGGACGAGTCAGCTACGGCGGCAAGAGCTTCGTGCATACCTTCGACCCCCTGGTACCGGTCGCCGAACACTTCGCCGAGCATCCCGAATACTTCAGCCTGATCGACGGCCAGCGGACCGCGGATCACACCCAGCTTTGTCTGACCCATCCCGAGGTGCTGCGGCTGGTGATCGACGGGGTACGGCGCTGGATCCGCGAAGCGCCCGAGGCGACCCTCTTCAGCGTCAGCCAGAACGACTGGCGCAACCCCTGCCAGTGCCCCTCCTGCCAGGCCATCGACGAGCGCGAAGGCAGCCATTCGGGAACCATGCTCTGGTTCGTCAACCAGGTCGCCGAAGCCATCGAAGCCGAGGCCCCGCATGTGGCCATCGACACCCTGGCCTACCAGTACACCCGCAAGCCGCCGAAAACCCTTCGCCCGCGGCCCAACGTCATCGTCCGGCTCTGCTCGATCGAGTGCTGCTTCGCCCACCCGCTGGAGAGCTGCCCGGAAAACGCCTCGTTCGTCGCCGATGTGGAGGGCTGGAGTCAAATCTGCAATCGGCTCTACGTGTGGGACTACGTCACCAACTTCCTCCACTATGTCCTTCCCTGGCCCAACCTCGAAGTGCTGGCCGCCAACGTCCGCTTCTACGCCCGCCACCACGTCGTCGGTCTGTTCGAACAGGGCAGTTACTCGCCCGGCGGCGGGGGCGAGTTCGCCGAATTGCGCGCCTATCTGCTGGCGCGGCTGATGTGGAATCCGGAGGCCGATGAAAAGGCGATCGTCGACGAGTATCTCGACGGAGTCTACGGCCCGGCCGCGCCCTTCATGCGCGACTACCTGGCGCTGCTCCACGAACCGATCAAAGATCCGGAGCACCATCTGCACATCTTCGCCGACCTCGATCAGGTCTACCTCGACGACGAGCTGGTCCGCCGCGGCGACCAGTTGCTGGCCCGGGCCGAAGCCGCTGCTGACTCGGCCGATGGCCGCGAACGGGTCCGCCGCGCCCGTCTGCCCATCCAGTATGTGGCGCTGCGGCGCCTGGAGGACGGTCCCGAGCGCACCCGCCGGCTCGAGCAGTGGGTGGCGACCGCGCGCCGCGCCGGCATGACCGACATCGGCGAAGGCCGCTCGATCGACCGCTGGCTGGCCGCCGGCGCCCGCAAACCAGCGCGCTAGCGCCCTCGATGACCTTATTGCCGGCAGCGATCCCGGATGAGTACCGAGCGGACGTAACGCGGGCGGTAGAAATCTGCAAGGAAGAGGGCTGTCGAGCGGTATACTTGCTTGGCTCGGTGAAGACGGGACGATCTCGGCCTTGGTCCGATTTAGACATCGGAGTCCGCGGTTGTCCCTCCGAGCGCTTCTATCGCCTGCTTGGCCGGTTGATGGATGAACTCACCCATCCCGTGGATCTGGTCGATTTGGACCTGGAAACCCGAATGGCCGATTTCCTCGAGCAGGAAAGGCAACTCTTGCATGTTGGATGAGCACCTGCGCGACTACCTCGCCTTCCGCCACCTCTCCCGCCTCTTCATTTCTGAATTGGTCCGCTCAACGCCGGATCGAGACTATTGCAGGGATGGAATTTACGCCCATCGAGCTTTTTGGAGGAGATCCCGATGAATGTTGTTCATCGAGTTCCATATCCAGCTTCTTGCTCAGGAACTCGACTTCGACTACTGATTTCTGCGCTGCAAGGGTCGCTGAAGTGAGCTGAACCGAGACCGATACCGGTCAAAGCCCCCCCGGTGCAGGCGCAACAGCCCGTCAAACGAACCAACTCAGCCCACCTGGCCACCAAAAGCATCCTTGACTGAGACGTTTGAATTTCCTGTACAGTACCCGTGCGCCTATCGCCTTTTGGAATATGGGTAAACTATGAATCTAAAGATCCTTCTTGAACCGAGTGAAGATGGCGGATTTACCGCCATTGTACCAGCTTTACCAGGGTGCATCAGTGAGGGCGACACGCGCGATGAAGCCATCGCGAATATTCGTGAGGCGATCGAGCTTTATCTCGAACCTGATGTAGCGGTACTGTAGCTTAGAGGCGTTTTTCGGTTCAATCGACAGATAGGTGCGCTACCCCGCCCCATTGGTTTCCACCTTTCACACCGCTCCGGCTGGCTGTCCCTGCTCGTCTCCGCCCTGCTCCATTTGGCGGTTCTGTTCCTGGGTGGGCCTCTTTCCCGCCGCGAGCCTGCACCACCGGTGTACCCGGTCTGGCGTCCTGCAGCCGTGCCGCCGGTGGCCGAACGGCTGCAGGCGCGCCCGGCGCCGTCCGTACCGCCCAAGCTGATCGAGCGGCTGCGCACCGAGGCAACCGACCCCACAGCCTGGGACGAGGCCCCGGAGACCGGCGGCGTGCTGGGCGTCGGCCCGCTGGTGGCCGACGCCGCTGCCTCTGGAGCCGGACGACGATGATGTGCTAGCACGGAGGGAGGCTTTTCCGGGTTTCCGGGACACTCCATCGGCTGCTCCCCCCGGTGTGCGGTACCCTGTTGCCAGCATCCCCCGGGCACAAGATCTGCGGAGCCTCACCCGGCTCGGTGTAGTCATCACTACCCACCAGTGGGTCAGACAGGAAACACCTCCGGCGCGCGTATCGCCGTACACCGGCGACGTTCGTCAAGATCGCATTCAGCCAGTCAGCACCACCATGAGTTGGG
>SLHA01000150.1 GCA_007136405.1 Candidatus Latescibacterota bacterium | reverse complement strand
CGCCCGGCTTGGCAGGACGCCGCCTGATCTCCCACACCCGCCCGTCCGGCCCGTGGACGCTGATCACTCCGGCACCACCAGCAGCCGACGGCAGCAGGGCCAGCGACAGGAAGCCGAAAATCAGGGAGGCGATGAAACCGGCGACCATCGCGGGGAAACTGACCGCGAGACTCAATTCGCCATAGTGGCGCAGCTCCAGGGTAAGGGCGCCCAGGATGGCCGGGATCGACAGCAGAAAGGAGAATTCGCCGGCACGATTTCGGGCCACGCCGCTGTGTAGTGCGGCCGTGATCGTGCTGCCGGAGCGTGAGATGCCCGGGATGACCGCGAGGCCCTGTACCGCGCCGACGATCACCGCATGTTTCGTACCGATACGGTCGTAATCCGTGGTGCCGCGGGCGAAGTGCGCCGCGATCAGCAGTGCGGCGGTAACCAGAAAGGCGCCGGAAACGAGTCGGGGATCGTCGAATATGTCGAACCGGCGGATGGCCAGGGCGATCACCACGGTGACCAGCGTGGCCAGGACGACGAGAAAAGAAAGCTTGAGATCGACGGCGTCATCCGGCCGGGCGCGCCTCTGTACCCACCGGATAAGGGCGGCGAACATGCGGCCGATACGTTCGCGGAAAAAGACGATTACCACGATGAGGGTGGCGATGTGCAACACGACGTCATACAGCAGCGGGATGTCATCGATGCCCATGACAACACGCAGGACCACCAGGTGTCCGGAACTGCTGATCGGAATGAATTCGCTGATGCCCTGCATGATGCCCAGGACAAGGGACTGCCAGATGCTCATGGAACCTCCGTGGATGGGTCGCGTTTGGTGGATGGATGGGTCGCGTTTGTATGCGATGGGTCGCGAGCTCAGGACATACTCGTTCGTACGACCACGTACTTGATGATCGTACCGCGTAATCGCTGACGCGCAGGTCTACACCGCAAGACGCGCAGGGCTGCGCCGTAAACCAATCCGCGCTTGCTGCGTGCTGAAGATCGCCGACCGACGGATTCGTAGCGCACCGGAGCGGAGCCTTGCACCGATGCCGATGGCGTGCAGGGGGGATCAAGCACCCGGCGCCTGGAGCCGTGCCGACTTCCAAGGAAAGGGTGTAGTTGCCCGGGCGCCAGTCCGGTCCCGTCAGTCGTCATTCGAGCTCCCCTGACCGGGAGCCGAAATACCGCGTCGATGCAACAGGGTGCCGTCCTGCCGGTAGAGCTCCGTCAGGGCCTGGAGGTGCTCGATCGTCGCCTCGGCCTCGCCGATACGGGCGCCCAGCAGTTCACGCTGGGCGTGGGCCACCATCAGAGCGGTGGATTCGCCGGCGGCGAATTTCGCGGCCTCGACGCGCAACGTTTCCTCTTGCAAGGCCCGCGTTGCCGCTCTGGCCTGTACCTGCTCGCCGGCGCGCCGGACTCCAGCGTGAGCGATGTGCACGTCCTCGCGCGCCAAGTCTTCGAGATTGCGCAGGCTCTCCTCGATCTGCTCCTGTCTCCAGACAGCATGCCGGTGACGTGCCCCTGCTTCCCGGTCGGGCAGGGGCCATTCGAGCCTGACTCCAGCTGTCGCCTCAAAGGCCTCGCCGTCCAGATCACCGGCGGCCTTGCTGAAGGAATCAGCGTATCCTGTCCGGCCAAGGTGCAGAAAAAGATCCAAGCGTGGCAGCACTCCGTTGGCGGTGCGGATCAACTCGAGCTGACCGCGTTCCGCCCGCGTTCGCGCCTGGTTGATATCCGGGCGGTAACGCAGAGCGGCTGTTAGATGGAAGGCCAAGGGTTTGAGTTCGGTTTCCGGGAGTTGAGGTTGGTCGCTGAGGTTGATTGAGGTTTCCGGCAAGCGCAGCCGGACTGGATGGATCAGCCGCAACAGCCGCACCCTGGCAATCTCCACTTTGCTGGTAGCCTCGATCAGGGCTTCGCGTCGTACTGCTACTTCGGCGGCGGCGGCGGCCTCCTCTGTGGGAGGCAGATCACCCAGTCGAATGCGTTGACGAATCTCGTCGAGCTGTCGTTCGGCCAGCCGTACGGCTTCCTCCAGCATGGTCTGGCGTTGCAGGGCCAAGGAATAGGCCCAGTAGGTGCGCTCGACGCGCGCCACCAGGGCCTCGGCCATGGCTCTCAACTCGTATTCGGATAGGCGCGTATCCAGCCGCGCCTGCTCTACATTGACCCTGTTGACCGCACGACCCGCGTCCCGCAGCAGCGGTTGACGGGCATGGGCTTCGATTCGAGCCGTGTACCGCTCCTGATCCTCCCGTTGTTTACGTTCGGCCCCGAGTTCGACTCCCCAGCGGGTGCCGAAAGGACTGGTAAGCGCTATTGCACCGGCCAGTCGGGTAGCTTCCGCATCGACCAGCTCTTCAGGCTGATCAGGCTTCTCGGTCCGGCTTCTGCGTTCTGCAATCTCGACCGAAGAGACGGGGTAAAAGACACCACGGTGCACGTCCTCTTGTTCCCTGAGCCGAGTGGGTTCCAGGCGTTGGATCCGCAGTTCACGGTTGTTGTCCAGCGCCATCAGCACAGCTTCTTCCAGGTCCAAAGTCAACGGACCGGAAGCATCTTCTTCGGGGTCCGATCCTGGATCAGCATCGATTTCGGTGGCGGCCAGTGTCGGGCTTGGCGGGGGACTGCTTGCCTGCATTCCGGACCTCTGCGCCGGTGAACTCGTCGCGCAGCCGGCCAGCAGCAGGAAGGTGGCGCAGCTTGTCAGGATAGCTGCGTTTTTCCTCTCGAATACCGTGTACATCACCGGGACGAAGATCAAGGTTACCAACGTCGAGCCGAGCAGCCCCCCGATCACCGCGCGCGCCAGCGGAGCCTGCATCTCCCCGCCTTCGCCCAGTCCCAGCGCCAGCGGCAGCAGCCCGAAGATGGTGGTCAATGCTGTCATCAGTATGGGCCGTAAACGACGCCGGCCGGCTTCTTCGACCGCCTGCCGGATATCGAGACCGCCGTGCCGGCGCAGATCGTTGACTGTATCGACGAGCAGTATGGCGTTGTTGACCACGATGCCACCCAGCATGATACAGCCGATAAAAGACTGGACATTGAACGTAGTACCGGTCAGAAAAAACATGAGGACCACACCGGTGACGGTGAGGGGTACGGAGAACATCACGATGAATGGATCACGCAGAGATTCGTACAGACAGGCCATGACCATATATACCAGCACCAGTGCCAGAAGCAGCCCGACGGCCAGTTCGCGGAACGCCTCCTGTTGCTCTTCATAGGCTCCGCCAATGCCGACACTGAATCCCTGGGGCACCGGAATGCGAGTCAGCGCCTGTCGCACGTCCGCGATGATGGAGCCCATATCACGGTTGGCGATATTTCCATGCACACGGACGATCCTCTCCTGGTTGAGCCGGTCGATTGCGATCGGTCCTGTGGAGAGCTCATCGTGGACGATGTTGTGCAGGGCCACAGTCACGCCGTCAGGCGTCAACACGCCCAGGTCGAGGAGCTCACGTAGTGGTCGATGCTCTGCTTCGGCAATCTGAACGCGTATGTCGATCTCTTCACCGGCTTCGCGGTAGAGTCCGGCTCGGGTGCCGGTCATGGCCGTCTGCAGGAGTTGCGCTACCTGCACGATGGAAACGCCCAGAATTTCCGCCTTGTCCCGGTCCACTCTGATCAGGCGTTCCGGTGTTCCGATGTCGCGACTGATGCGCGCATCGGTGATGCCGGGTACCGATTCGACGACCCTCAGTACCTGCCGCGCCAGGTCGTCCGCGGTATCCAGGTCATGTCCTCGGATCTCGACCTCCAATTGCTCTTCGCCCCCGGTCACGCGCCGCAGCATGGGCATCCCCTGGGCGGCGCGCACGCGCACTGTGGCGCCCGGAATGCTCGCCAACACGCGCCGCAAGGCAGCGGCCACCGCTGCCGTTGACCGGGCGCGCTCCCCAAGCGGTACCAGTGAAATGCGCAGCATGCCAAGATGAGACGCACCGGGCCGGTCCGGCCGTGGACTGCCTCCCACCGAGGTCACCATATGGCGGATTTCCGGTGCTTCACGCCTAACCAGGGTCTCGATCTGTGTGAAGATGCGGTCTGTCTCGGCCAGGCGCAGGCCGACATCCATCTCCACATTGACCCGTACTTCGCCCTCATCGGTCGCTGGCATCAATTCGGTGCCAACCAGCGGTATCAACGCCAGGCTGCCCGCCAGTACCAGGATGGCGACAATCACCACCTGCAGCCGATGATTCAGAGCCCAGTGTAGCAGCCGTTGATATGTACTTTCCATTCTGGTGCGCCGACGGGCCGCGTGCGGGTCCAGGTCTGCTGGCTGGTCAGGGTGCACTTTCGCTACCAGTGGCTGAAGAAACCTGGCCGCCAACATCGGAATCAGCGTCAATGCGGCCAGCAGAGACGACAACAGGGCGAAACTGACCACGAACGCCAGTTGACGGAACATCACTCCGGCCATGCCACGGACGAATATGAGCGGCAGGAAAACGGCCAGGGTGGTCAATGTGCTGGCCACGAGGGCAGCGCTGACCTGTCCAGCGCCTTCGATGGCGCTGGTTGCGGCTGCCTCGCCTTGCTCGAGTTTTCGGTAGGTATTCTCCAGAACTACGATGGAATTGTCGACCAGCATCCCAACACCCAGCGCCAAGCCTCCGAGTGTCATGAGATTCAGCGTGAATCCCCCGAAATAGATCAGCACAAACGTAGCGATGATCGACAGAGGGATTACCGCGGCGATGATCGCGGTGCTACGTATGCTGCGTAGGAACAGCAGGAGAACCACAAGGGTGAACAAGCCGCCCAACAAGGCCGCCGAACGCACGTTGGCCACCGACCGCTGAATGAACTCGGAGGTATCCACGATGGGTGTCAGCCGGATATGCGGCATCTCCGCGTTGATGCGATCCACTTCCTCCAGCACCCGCTGGGCCACCTCCACGGTATTCCGCTCCGATTGCCGGCTCACTGCCAATCTCACACCCGGCTCCCCATCCATGCGTACTATGCGGGTGACACGACGCCAACGGTCCTTCACTTCAGCCACATCGCGCAGTCTGATCGCCACACCACCGCGGCGAGCGACCGTCGTGCGGGCCAGTTCGTCCAGACCGCGGAACTCTCCGGGTACGCGCAGGGTGACTTGATAGGGGCCTTCTTCGACGAAACCGGCCGGCATGGTCACATTCGCTGTGCGCAGACGTTGAATGAGTTGTTCGAAGGAAATGTCCAGTACCCGCAGCCTGTCTGGATCGATGTCTACATGAATTTCGCGCTGGTGCCCGCCGGTTATGTCCAGGGCCGCGACACCGGGGATCCGCTCGATCCGGTGGGTGATGTCATCGTCGAGCAAGCGCCGCATGTGGATGGGATCCAGGCTGCTTGAAGCCCCCAGGATCAGGATGGGGAATGCTGCCGGATCGAATTTGCGCAGGATGGGCCGGGCGGCGTTGTCCGGCAGACGCGGTATTACCCGGTCCAGCCGATCACGCACATCTCCGGCAGCCACGTCGAGGTTCGTGCCCCAGGTAAAGTTGACGGTTACGGTACTGACTCCCTCCCATGAACTCGACGTGATATCCTCGACTCCCGGTACGGCTCCCATCGCTTCCTCGATGGGGCGTGTGATCAGTTCTTCGACCTCCACGGGACTGGCGTGATCGTAGATAGTCATCACGCTCAGGGTGGGGTAGGAAATATCCGGCATCAGGTCCATCGCCAGACGTGACACCGAAATTCCACCCAGGATGACCACGATCGAAGCGATCATGGTGGTAAATACCGGGCGCTGCACGCAGAAGCGAGGAAGATTCATAAACGACCTCCCTCCCCGTCCGCTCTGCGGCCCTTGTCCTGCTCCGGCGCGACCTTTTCCGGAACGCCTTCGTCACCGGGTGCGATGATCACCGTCCCGCCATCTTCGAGCAGATGATGGCCGAGGGTGACCACCTTGCCTGTCAGGTCAGGATGCACCAACTCCACCTGATCATCGCTCTGTATACCGGTTTCCACCTCGACGAAACGCGCTGTCATGGTATCCTTGTCGACCTGGAACACTCCCTGCCTTCCATTGCGGCGGGTGAGGGCCGCCAACGGAATCACCAGGACATCAGGGCGTGAGCCAAAGCGTATCTGTGCCCGGATAAACATGCCCGGGACCAGTCGTCCCTCGAGATTCGGAACTTCGATCTCTACGCGGGCACGGAGCGTGCGTTGGTCGAGGACCGGAGCACGGCGCGCGACGAATCCCTCGAACGGTTCCTCAGGATAGACATCGGTGCGCAATACCGCCCGTTGTCCAGGTTGCACCGCAGCATAATCACGTTCGATGGCATGCACTATTGCACGCAGGGTGCTATGGTCAACCACCGACACCACCGGGTCGTTGACTCGCAGCATGGTGCCCGCGTCAGCAAAACGTTCGGCCACGTACCAGGTGCCACCCATGTTCGAGTCCCATTCAGCATACAACCGTGTGTAACTCAGCCGCACTTCAGCTCCCTGCAGCGAGGCTCGGCGTTGACGGATCTGAGCCTGGGCCAGGTTGACCCGTGCATCGGCGGCGTCCCAGCGCGCCTTGATGTCTTCCAGTTTGGCATCCGATGCGATCCCTTCTGCATGCAGACTGCGGACCCGTTGCAGCTCACTGGCGGCCAGGGCGCGGGCGCTTCTTGCCTCTGCCAATGCCGCTTCGCTGACCTCCAGTTCGGCGCGTGCCTGCTGGGCCTGATACCTGTATTCCTCGCTGTCCAGCAGGGCGATCAGATCGCCATGTCGAATACTGTCGCCGATGTCGACCGCCAGTGTTTGCAGACGACCGGGTATTTTCGAAGATACCATGAACTGCGAACGGGCGACCAGTGATCCCACGAAATGGGCTTCGTCAAACAACGTTGCGCGCACCACCGGTGTGGCTTCGACCGTAACCGGCCGAATCCTGCCGGTTCGCTCCGGGACACGGCGTTCCGCCAGGCGCCGGTGTACCAGCCATATCATGCCGACTGCCAGCAACAGGGCCAGCGGCAGGAACCATCTGTATCTCATCGAAGCTCTCTTCCTTTTGGAGGAAATTGCAGATCCACCGGTCTGGTGTGTCGGGATGGTCAGCCGGAGGTGGTCGCTGCAGAAGTGCGCTTCGAGGCGCATGGATTATCGACCAACTGCCGGTGAATCCATGGATAGCGACAAGGCAGCGCACGACTCTGTCGCGGGCTTTTACCGATACGGTTTCAGGTGGCATGGGTTTTGGAGAATTGCAGCCAGATGCCGATGCCACTATCTGGGTCATGCGGTTCCAGATCCCCTCCCCCCGCCACGATGAAATCAGGCAGACCTGCCTCTGTTGCCAGACGCCTGAATGTTTCCGGACTACGCGCGGCGGCGAACTCCCGGGCAGCATGCGGTCCTTTGGCGGCCATCGAGTCACGCCGGCGCTGGATAAACTGGCTCCGGGCCCAGCGCGGGTAACCGCTGCCCAGTCCACCGCCGATCATCGCTCGTCCACCCGGGCGCAGAACGCGCCAGATTTGCGCAATACCCCTGGCACGATCCTGCCAGAAATACACCGATCCGCGGCTGACGACGGCGTCGACGGATTCATCTTGAAGAGGTATGGTTTCGGCTGAGCCCGCCACGGTCATGGTGCGTGTACCATAACCGTGTTGGTGCGCCCGGGCGAGGGCCTGATGCAGCGCTTGACTGTCAGGATCCATGAAGATCAGTCTGGACACAGGCAGCCTGGCAAGAAGCGCCAGACCGATACCTCCGGTGCCGCTCCCCAGATCGACCCAGATGCGGCCGGGTGCGGCCCGGCAGTATGCCAGCATGTCTTCAGCTACCGTGCCATAGAAATCAGGCAGCATGGTCTCCGGAGTTGGGCGCATCTGAGGTCACCTCCTGAATGCGGTCGACTCAGCAGCGGTATTGAACTGTTCGGCCATGGGATTATCCGTGCTTTCCTGTCTGCAGGGTGCTGATGAAACAGACGTTGGGAAGTATTGTGGTGTATGATCAGGGAGTGCGACTAATAAGTAGATAGGAATATACTTATTTATCAGGTGGGCGCAAGAACGAAAAACGGGTACGCAAGAGGGGGAAACAGAAGCAGAGGGGGTACCCGCAGGGTGGGATCCGGGCGCACACGCGAAGGGGGCTGCCACCTTGCGCCCATTGTGTGATTCCAGTCAGCGACCCGCTACAGCCGGCTGGCGGGCGTCAACCTGAAAAGCGGTGCGCCGCCGCGGCAGCGGCCGGTCAGCCGGAAATAATATTTGACCGAGTAATACACCGCGATACCCGCACAGAATCCCACGGCCATGTTGGTGGCCAGGGCGAAGCCCACGGTGACGCCGGCCGGCAGCAGGTCCTTGGCGCGCAACGTAAGGATGTATCGGGCCAGATGCAGTCCCACCATGAGCATCATCGCACCCACGATGCTCATGGGAAAAGCGGCGAAGAATCCGGCGATGGCCGGAGCCAGGAACAGGCCCAGGCCGATTTCGATCGTCCCTTCCAGGATGTTGGCGCCTCCGGTGCGGGCACCGTAGTAGTACTGCCCGGCCAATCCGCCGGAGCCGGTGCACAGCGGCATGCCGCCCAGCCAGGTGGTGGTCGTATTCATCAGTCCCATATTGACGGCCAGACTCCGCTCGGTTACCGCACGGTCCGGCCAGTACTCTTTGATCAACGCCGACGTGGCCAGTATGGCGTTGGTCGCCGTCAGCGGCAACTGGGCCACGCCGGCCAGGAGCATGCCGCGGCCTACTTCCTCCAGGCTGAACGGGGTGAAGGATGGTAGCCGGAATTCGAGCTGGACGATATCCGCCAGGCCGCCCTGGAACCACCCGGCGGCGCCACCCAACAGCATCAGCACCAGAGCCGCGGGCGCCTGCCGGCTTTCTCTCAGGGTGGCGATGACGATCAGGGCAAGCAGTCCCAGACCGACGTAGATCAGCGGCCCGCCGAACGGCGCCACGACGGTGGCCCAAGGTCCCCAACCGAGCAGCATCTTCCCCCCTTCCCAGCCCAGCATCACCCCCAGGGCGATCTGAATTCCTCGTATCACCGCTTTGGGAGTGTGGTCCGCAACCTTCTGGATCCAGCCGGTGAGGCCGAATATCAGCCACACGATACCTGTGCCAAAACCGGTGGCCAGGATCAGGGACGGTGACCACCGTTGGGCGATGGCCACGACGGCGATCACCTTCTGGGGCTCGACGGGCATGGGCAGGCGGTACACGCAGCCGGTGACGATATTCACCAGGCCGATCATCACCAGGAAGCCGGCCGGATCCATCCCGCAGACGGCCATGTACCCCACTGCCAGCGGGAACAGGGTGCCGAAGTCTCCCATCGAGCCGGCCAGCTCGCGCCGGTTGAACTCGAAGCTGCCGATGCGCATGTCCGGTGATTCCGTTTGTCGTGGGGCGGCGTTGAGGTTCGCACGGCAAAACCGTGTCAAAGCGAAGCATAGGCCATGGTTGTCGCCTGATCAAGGTCGCCTGATCGACACGGCAGACGACTGTTCTTCTGGCCGATCGCCGCTCGGTTCCCAGGCGCGGGCTTACGGCTACGGCGCGCGCTTGTGGCCTCGCCGTGGTTTATGCCCTCGCCGTGCGGCTTGTGGCCCCGGTTCGGGCTTGCGGCCCCGGTTCGGGCTTGCGGCCCCGGTTCGGGCTTGCGGCCCCGGTTCGGGCTTGTGGCCCCGGCGCGGGTTTGCGGCCCCGGTTCGGGCTTGCGGCCCCGGTTCGGGCTTG
>SLHA01000084.1 GCA_007136405.1 Candidatus Latescibacterota bacterium | reverse complement strand
CACGGATGTCGTACGCAGAATATGCCGACAACCCGGGTCAGCGCCAGACGGACGGACCGCAGGGCAACCTACCACGGCGTCTCCATCCCCAGGCTAGTCGCCACCTTTTCGAGCGTCCTGGCATGATTCGCCGAGATCGGGATGCCGTCCCGGGCCCAAGCCCGCTCGCGCTGCCATTCCAGGCTGCCGGCCACCTCCGCCGTCTCCAGTCCGGGCAGGGGATCCAGCGTCCGGCTGGACTGGATGATGCGCGCGACTTCGCTCCGGAACGCGGCGGCGTTGCCGACGATATCCGGTCTGACGGCGATCATCATGCTGCCCCGGACGGCACCGCTGAACGCTCCCCGGCTTTCTCCCTCCGGCAGACTGCCTCCCAGAATGCCGCCCAACAGGGTGGTGGCAAAGCGGAAACCCATGCTGCGGATGACCGCCTCCGGGAAACGTTCCATGGCTTCTTCCAGGCGCTCGCGGTCGCTGAACATGCGCGTGTTGACGTCGGCGATCAGCGGCGGTCCTGCGGCGGCCGGGATGCCGATGCACAACGGCGGCGCCCCCATGGCGTCCCAGACCGTTGCCCGCGGTTCTTCCGGAGGCGTCCAGACTGCGCCGCTGGCGGAGCCCAGATAGACCAGATCACGCCCGACGACCATCCTGGCGTAGATTCCGACACTGCCGATATGCCCGTGACGGTGGGTCCCGACAACGGCGATGCCGGCGTCCAGCGCTTTGCTTGAAACGATCTCGGCGGCCCGTACGGCGGTCAGGTAACCGCCGCCGCCGTCGCCGTCCAGCACGGCCGAGACCGGAGTTTCCCGCACGATCCGGACCTGCGGCCTGGGGTTGATCCGGCCTTCCCGGTACTCCGGTATATAGCGGTTGAGTAAATTGGTGCCGTGCGTGAAGATACCGCGCCGATCCACCTGGACCAGGCAGCCGGCTATCTGGTCCGCGTCGGCCTCGGGCAGGCCGGCACGCCGCAGAGCGTCCGTGGCGAACTGTTGCAGGGCATCGGGCTGAACCCGCGTGATGCTGTCGTCGTGTGGGCTCATGACAGGCCGTTCCTCATGGTGTCGTTGCGGAGCCGCGGTGGTCAGCGGCATAGATGGCTTCGATGATCTCCAGGCCCAGCAGCCCCTCTTCGGCGGTGGGAATCAGATCCTCCTCGCCGCGCAGCACCCGGCAGAAGTGCTCCACGCAGGAGGTCGCCGTCCGCGTGTCCGGTTCCAGAGAACTCGACGTCAGCGTGTCGCCCGTGCGGAGCAACAGCGTCGCCTCGCCTTTGGCGATCGTCACGGTGCCCTCGGTGCCGACGATGACGGTGTCCTGGATTTCGCCGGGAAGATTCAGAAAGTAGCTGGCCTCGACGGTAATGGCAGGACCATCGGCCAGATGGACGCAGCCGCAGGCGTAATCCTCCACTTCATACGCCGCGCCTCGAGCCGCAAGCTCGCGGCTACCGACCCCGCGCGTCGTGAAGCCGTGCACCTGCCCGATCCGGGGATGGCCGCCCAGCAGGTACAGGACCTGGTCCAGCTTGTGAATGCCCAGGTCCATCAGCGGCCCGCCGCCGGAGTGTTCGGGCGTCAGCCACCAGTCGCCCCGCGCGCCCCACAGCGGTGTGCGTTCCCGCAACCAGCGGGTCCGGCACTGCTGCACCCGGCCGATAGCGCCCGCGGCGATGGCGTTTCTGGCGGCGACGGTCAACGGGTTGAACCGCTGGTTCATGCCTACCATCAGGCACCGGCCGGTCTGGTTCCGGACCCCGATCATCTGCCGCGCTTCCGCCGCATCGCGGGCAATCGGCTTCTCCACCAGGACATCCTTGCCCTGCCGCATGGCCGCCGTGGCCATGGGGGCATGCAGCGGGTTGGGGACCGCCAGCACGACGGCATCCACGTCCGCGGCTTCGAACAAGGCATCGGCCGCAGCGTAACAGGTCACGATGCCCGGGGTCTGGGAAGACGCTTCACGCGCGGCCGCTTCATCCACCAGCGCCGCGGCTTTCTGCCGCCGTTGCGCCTCCGTATCCGCCAGCGCCGTCACCGTGACGCCCGGTAGGTCCAGCGCCTTGCGGAGGTGATTCAGGCCGATGTTGCGCAGGCCGACGAAACCGAGGCGCAGCGGTTTCGGTTCCGATGGGATATTGATAGTCATATGATCTCATCCTTCCTGTCGTTGCCGTTGCAGCCAGTATAGTTTCTGATAGAAGCGCGGCGAAGCCACAGGACCGTGCAGCAGCGGGTCGCTGGTGTCCGTCATCCAGGTGACCAGCGCCGCCGCAAGGCGGCGCCGGACCGCCTGCATATGCGGCTCTTCGGCCAGATTCTTCGTCTCCTGTGGATCCGCATCCAGGTCGTACAGCTCATCGAAGCGGGCGGGTGAGCGCTCGAGCGCCGCCAGATTCTCCAGCAACACCGGCTTGTTGTAAATGTCCAGGCAGTAGTTTTCCGGCCGCACGGATTCGAAATTGAAAATGTACTTGAACTGCCGGGTGCGCACACAGCGTATGGGATCGTACGAAGTGTGGAACGTCTTCTCGGCGAAAAGCATGTCGCGCTCCCGGGCGCCGGCGGCGCCGGTGAGCAGGGGGAAGACACTCCGGCCCTCGATCCCGGCGGCCGGGGTGCCGCCGGCGGCCTCGATCAACGTCGGCAGCACGTCGATGTTACTGATCAGCGTATCGCAGCGCCGGCCGGCCGCGAACACGCCGGGATAGCGCATCATCAGGAAGACACCGATGCCGCGGTCGTACAGCGTCGTCTTCTCCCGCGGCATGGGCAGACCGTGATCCGTGGTGTATACCAGCAGCGTGTTGTCGCGCAGGCCGCGCGCCTCGAGCGTGTCCAGGACATGGCCCAGGCCTTCGTCCAGACGGTTGACCGAGCCCTGCAGGGCGGCGAACTGCTCCCGGGCGCCGGGGCCGTCAGTCAACGCGGGTGAATCCGGAATCATCACGCCAAGCTCGTCATACGGCTGGACACCGTCGCGCAGGTAGCCGGTGTGGGTCTCCTGCGTGCCGATCTGCAGGTAGAACGGCTGGTCCGGTTGCTGGCGCGCATCCAGGATGTCATCCATCCGGTTGCGCAGATCCCGGGCGAACAGTCGATTGCCGTCTAGCACGTCGAAGCCGATACCGTCGAAAAAGGAGTCGGGGCAGCCGGCGCCGGCGATCTCATGGGCCAGTCCGAGCAGCATGGTTTCATAACCGAGGTGGTGAAAATGTTGGGCCGCGTGGGTCGCGTCCGGCGCGAACCGGAATCCCGCCCAGGCGCCTGTCTGCCCGAGCATGCCCACCGCGTGCGGCGACCGGCCGCTGAACAGTCCGGCGCGGGACGGGCAGCAACCCGGTGAAGTGCAGAAGGCGTTGGTGAATACCACGCCCTCCCGGGCCAGACGTTCGGCCTGGGGTGTGTGCACGGTGGATACGCCGTAGGGACTGATGTGGCGTCCGGTGTCGTGGCTGACCAGGACGACGATGTTCGGCGGTTGGCTGGGATGCATGTCGTTTCTCCGGGCGCCGGTTGGCGCGTTGGCGGAAACGCCGTGGGATGCGGTGGGCGTAGTGAACGCGGCGGCTGCGGGAACGCGATGGACGCAGCGCCGGCGGAAGACGGCTTGCGTGTCATCCGCCGGCGCGGCCTCCGTGGAACAGCCTGGATGGCTACGCCAGGCCGTGAGCGGCTCAGGCCTGGGAACCCAAGCCGGCCGGTGGCCGCTTTGCTCCGGCCCGCGGCCGGCGCTTGCCCGTAAATCGCCATGCGCCTTGCCGGTGAGCGCCGTGCGCTTTGCCGGTGGGCGCCGTCCGCCGCGGCCACCATGCACCCGCCGCCGCGGTGGAGATGAGCCTGCGGGCCGCTATGTGCCAGCCCGCAACCGGCGCCAGCCCTTAACCGGCGCCAGCCCGCAACCGGCGCCAGCCCGCAACCGGCGCCAGCTCGTAACCGCGATGCGCCTGCGGGCCGCCCGCCCGTTACGCCGCGGCCCGAGATCTGCGGGCATCCAGGTGCACGCCCGCTGCCATGTTCAGTCGCGCTGCTCGCGGATGGGTCCCGACTGCAACCGCGCGTACAGATCGGCCCATTCCCTGGAGCCATCGTCATCCCAGATTTCCAGCGTGGCGCCGGGCTCCTGGGCCGGATCGTTGCCATATTGGCGGAAATGCGGCCAGCAGTGGTCGCGCATGTTGGCGAAGTGCATGACGCGGCCTCCGGGCCAGACCACCGACAGGATGTGACGTTCATCCGGCAGGCGGTACGGCGGTTCCATCCTGTACTTGCTGAGGGCTTCCTCGTCGAACTGGACACCCAGCCCCGGTTGCTCCGGCACCTGCACGTACCCGCCGCGAATGGTGAGGGGTTCGGTGAGCAGGTCGTCGGTGTAGTTGTTGAGGCAGGTGATCGTCGGCCACTGGGCGAAAGGCAGCACCGCGCCCAGATGCGCCGACAACGCGGTCACCAGTCCGGTGCCGACCAGCTGCAGCCAGAAAGGTTTCTCGAAGGCGCCGGCCAGGTCGCCGCTGCGCAGCACGGCGGGAACGCCGCCGGAGATGACGAAGCCGTCGCACACGGCTTCGCGGACAGCCGTGGGGAACGGGGGTGAGCCGAAGTGAATGGCGATGGGCTTGGCGACCTTTCGACGCAGTTCGCGCTGGCCTTCCACGTCAGCCTGGTTGATGGGGCTCTCGTAGATGGAGACGCGTTCGTACTGGTCCAGCCTTTGCATGACCGGGGTGGCGGTGCCCACATTCATCAGCATGCCGTTCCAGTCCAGGTCCAGCCGGTAATGCTCCGGCGTGACCGCACCGATGGCCTCGACCTGTTCGTACACATCGAACCAGGGACGGGTCTTGAATTTGTGGAATATATATCCATCGGCGAGCGCATCCTGCGCTTCCCCGGCCAGATCCTGCGGGCTCATCTTGGTGTTCCACCAGGCGATGGGGCACCAGTCGCGCACCTTGGGCCGGTTGAGCAACTGGTACATGGGAACGCCCAGCGCCTTGCCGACCACGTCGTACAGGGCCATCTCCAGGCCGGCGCCCAGTCCAGTCGAACCCAGCAGTTCGACGGCATTGCTCCCTTTGGCCCGTTCCAGGGCGTCATCGCTGACCTTGCCCCAGGTGTAGTGGGGCAGGGTCTCGCCGTAGCCGACGCTGCCGTCGTCCGTGGTGATGCGGATGATTTCGACGATCTGCCACTGCCAGACCAGCAGGGCGTTCCAGCGGCGGACGCGTTCGGTAAAGGGGACGCGCAGGGTGATCCGTTCTACATCCTTGACGCGCAGTGAGGCAGCCATGCATGTTCTCCGTTCGAGAGGGGGTGTTGCGCTTGATCCGCGTACACGAGCGGCCCATGTACAGGACGCAAAAAAACGGGGCTGTCAAGGGTGGGCCAATTCCAGATACCCCCGTAAGCGTGATGCACCATCACCACGGCATATCAACGCAAGGAGATCCTACCGATGCGAGTACTGCTGACCGGCGCCGCGGGCCTGGTGGGCCGCGCCGCTGTCGATGTGCTGCGCCAGCGTCATGACGTGACCGTGCTGGACGTGCGTCCCGTGGACGGCGTGCCGGAGGCCCTGCAGGTCGACGTTATGGACCTGGCGGCGCTGATGGCGGCGGTCGAAGGACACGATGCCATCGTCAATACCATCATGGCGCCCAATCCGTCTTACGCCGACGGCGGTCCGGGGTTCACCGTCAACGTCACCGGCATGTACCACATGCTGGAAGCCGCCCGCCGGACCGGTGTCCGGCGCTTCGTCCATACCTCCTCCGGAGCCGTGCACGCCGGATACCCGGAGGGCACGCGGTTGACGCATGACCTCTATCCGCTCAAAGCCGGCGGCACGTACGATTTGTCCAAGGTGCTGCAGGAAAACATGGCCTGGAATTTTCACGAACTGCACGGCCTGTCCGTCGCCTGCGTCCGGCCCTGGGGAATCATCGACGCCGATCGCAGGATCAACACGGATGGCCGGCCGGTGCAGCGTGTCTACTACGGCACCATCGACCGCGTCGATGTGGCCACTGCTCTTCGGGCCGCCCTGGAGGCCCCTGACATCGGTTTCGAGTGCTTCTACATCATGGCCACCCGGCGCGGGTACGAACGCACGGACACGGATTACACGGAAGCGCGCCTGGGCTGGAAACCGGAACGGTGGTTCGAGGAAGAGGCGTAGTCAGCACTGGTTCTGAATCTGGGCCGCACTGGACAGGCGCCGTCTGCAGAGGCTGAGAGCGCTGGTGCCCGCTCACAAGGGAACGCAGTGCGGAGAGATGATGAAAAGCTAGTGCGGCACAAGATTCGATCAGAAGGAGGTCTGCCGCCCATGAGTTTAATCAATGGTGTCATTGCCCAGAAACTGCAGAGTCTGGATACTACGCTGCTGGAACTGGGTTCTCTGGGTACGTTGAATATCGAGCAATTGGCCCATGATTGGCGCACCAAACGGGCTGTCGAACGCAGTTTGCAGATACTGGTGGAAATCGTGATCGACATATGTCAGCGCTCGATCGCCCTGTCGGGACAATCCCCTGGAACTACCGGTCGTGATGCCATCGAAAGGACGATACACATGGGGGTCATCAGCAATGATGACCATTGGTTCAAAATGGCCCAGTTCCGTAGCTTCATCGTTCATCGGTATGAGCCTGTCGATAATGCCATTCTGGTAGACATGGCAAACCGACACCTGTCTGATTTTGCCCAGTTTCGCAACGAGGTGCTGGCCTATGTACGCCGAATCACAGCGGGCGACCAGGCAACTGACAGCCGCTGACTGGCAACGGCTGGCCGCTAGTCTGGCGCAACACGAGGCGGTAGTGGCTGCTTGGATATACGGCTCGGGACAGGACGGCATGGTAGGGCCCTGTTCCGATATCGATGTAGGGGTGCTGTTTGCTGAACGGCCGACGCTGGAACTGCTGGCTGCGGTACGCGCTGCTGTGCAGGCTGCGTTGGACTATGATGACGTCGATCTGGTTCCCCTCAATGACGCTTCTCCGATGCTCAGTTTTGCCGCCGTTTGCGGCCGGCCGGTGTTTACGGCCGATAAGGAGAAAGCCGCGACCTTTGTGTCGTTGACCGCCCGCGAATACGAAGACGAGATGGCGCAATGGCGCCGTGCCCTGGGGTTTCGGGCTTGAGCGCTGTGCATCCTGCCCATCAGGCTGCGTCCAACACCTGATCGATGTCTTTCCCGGATGCACGGATGCACGGATACACGGATACCGCCGCCATTCATGACTCTTGTTGGGCGTGGGCCACGGGCACCGTCGCCGGGGTAGATCGGCCGCGCTGCCAGACCAGGTGGACGCGCAGGTCCGCGCGGCGCTCGGGGAAATCCAGCCGGCAGTGGGTGCCGCGGCTTTCGGTGCGCGCCAGTGCCGATCGGGTCAGCAGCGCCGCGGTCCACAGCTGGTTCTGTACCTCCCAGCCCTCGCGTTCGTCGAAGATCTTGTCCAGGGTATACCCGGCCCAATGGTCCAGTTCGGTTACGATACCCGCCAGTTGGTCGCCCCGCCTTTCGATGCCCATCTGCCGCCACATCAGACTCTTGAGCGACGAGGTGATATCAGCCAGATCCAGCCAGGGACGCTGCGAGATGCGGATATCGGAGACGATGGGCCGGGGTCTGACCAACGCCGCGCGCACGAGGTCGTGGCAATCGCGCCCGGCGTCTTCGCCACAGACCAGACCTTCTAGCAGGCTGTTCGAGGCCAGCCGATTCGCCCCGTGCAGGCCTGTGCAGGCAACTTCGCCGCAGGCGTACAGGCCTTCCAGGCTGGTGCGGCTGCGCTCATCCACGCGCACTCCTCCTATGAGGTAGTGAGCCGCCGGGCGGATGGGGATCAGGTGCCGGCCGGGATCGAGGTCGAACTCCCGCAGCTTGGCGGCGATCCCCGGAAAGCGGCTCGAGAATCGCCCGGTGTCCAGGTGGCGGACGTCCAGGTAGATACCCCGGGCATCTGCGGCCAGCTGCCGTAGAATGGCCCGCGAGACGGTGTCCCGGGGGGCCAGTTCGGCCAGTTCATGCTGTCCCACCATGAAACGCTCGCCGGCGCCGTTGACCAGGTAGGCGCCCTCGCCGCGCACCGCTTCGCTGATCAACGATCGGCTGGCGCCGGCGATGTACAGCGTGGTGGGGTGGAACTGGGTGAACTCCAGATCGGCCAACTCCGCCCCGGCACGGTAAGCCATGGCCAGTCCGTCACCCGTGGCAACCGGCGGATTGGTGCTCTCGCGGAACACCTGCCCGCAGCCACCGCTGGCCAGGATGGTGGCTGCGGCCCAGATCATCTGCAGGCCGTAGCGCGGATGGTAGGTGATGGCGCCCAGGCATCGGCCTTCCTCGGCCGGGTCCGTGAGCAGATCCAGGGCAAAGCACTGGTTGAAGACGCGGACACTGTCGTGGGCCGCCACCGCGGCGATCAGCGTCTCGGCCAGGGCTTTGCCGGTGGCGTCGCCGTGCGCGTGCAGCACCCGATGAGCCGTGTGTCCGCCTTCGCGGCCCAGGTGCAAGCGCCCGTCCTTGTGCCGGTCGAATGGCATCCCGAGGTCCACCAGATGGCGCATCTGCTCCGGACCAGCCTCGACGATCCGCCGCACGACGGGCTCGTCGCACAACTCGGCGCCGGTCTCCAGCGTGTTGCGCACGTGCGCCTCGATCGTGTCATGCTCGGTATCGACCACCGCTGCGATGCCGCCCTGGGCCCACGCCGTGTTGCTCTCTTCCAGGCTGGCCTTGGCCAGCACGATGACGTCGCTGTGGGTAGCCGCGGCCAACGCGGCCTGCAGTCCGGCCACGCCGGCACCGATGACCAGCACGTCGGTGAAAATCTGCGGCAGCAGCGCCGAGCGAAAAGGGATGAGGTACCGGCGGTGGTCGAAATTCGCGTGCATGGGCTCTGTCCTGATCGAGAGGTCCGGAAACGGGTGTCTGATCTATAGGACCACCGGGGCGGGGTGTCAAACGGGATCCCGGCGTGGCGGCATGACCCTTCGCGGAACCATCCACCTTCCGGTACAGCCACAGCCCAGTCTGCCTGAAGGCGGCGGATACGCCCTGCGCTGCGTTCCGGCTATTCGACTGGAGCCGCCTCGGCCTGCCGCTGAATGGCTTGAAGGAGTGTTGTCAGGGCCTTTTCTGTCGACAGATTTTTCCAGAACCACGGAGAGCGACCTCCGGGGTCCACCATGGCCGTGAAAAAGACCAGGGTTCTGGAGTTCTCCTGGTCCAACGGAACGAGTTTCCAGGAGCCCAGGTTTTCGATCACGTTGTGCTCCCGGCTGGCGTCCAGGGCCCACTCGATGGCGTAGGTATCGTTGCTGCCGTCCGCATTCTGGCGCTCGGTGAGCTTAATGGTGAAAAAACGATCCTTGAGCAGACAGGTGTCGAAATCAAGGCGCTGATGCAGATAGACCGTGTTTCCCGTGCTCCGTGCCGCGTCCACCGCACTCTCGGACACATGGGGTATGAAGCTCTCGTACATGTCGTAGTCGGTCACAGTTTGGAACACCCGCTCTGGAGGTGCGTCGAACACGGACACGACGCGGGCCATCTTCAGCCAAGCGTGCTCCATGTCCTTCATTGACAACAGGTGTTCCCCCTTCAGGAGCTTCTGCCTGTCGCATGACTGCAGATTGTCGATGTACGAAATATCCAGGTCTCGGGTCCGGACGACCATCTCCCGGATAGCTCTCTCTACCTCATCCTCGTCCGGCGGCAAGGTGTAGATGCCGGACTCCAGGCCTTGGGCGGCGCGTTCGGTGATGGCTTCATACACGCCCGGGATGGCCACCCGGGTGGCGCGGTTCTTGATGAAGTCCGGGATACGGCCGCCCGGGTCGGTGATGACGGTGTAAAAAGCCAGCGTACTCCCGCCGTTCCGACCGTAAGGTACCAGTTTCCAGGAGCCGCTGCTCAGTTCCAGGTTGGTTTCCGTCTCCGGGTCAAGATGCCAGGAGTTGAAGAAGGTATCTGGAATTCCGTCGACGTTCTGTTCGGTAACGATCCTCAACCCATAATATCGGGCGGAAACCACCGGAGGCTTGATTTCGGAGTAGTAGTACACCACATCGCCACCCGAGCGCTGCGTATCCACCACGCTTTCCCTGGCGTACGGCATGATGTCTTTGTAGTTGGCAAAATCATTTATTACCTGCACTACCAGTATCGGCGGATGCGGGATGATGGCGATGCCCCTGCCGATCTTTACCGGGCTGCCCGGAATCTCCTCCAGGAACGCGATGGTCTGACCGCCGGCCACCTTGCTCCGGTCCGAGGGTCTCAGGGTATCCAGGGTCTCGGAGTCGTAGCCCCGGCTGTTCTCCAGGGTGCTGTTCAACGTGGCCAGGACTACCTTGTCATGCGCTTCCGCAGCAGGGACTCCGCCCGCGGCAGACAGGGAGACAGCCGCCATACAGGTTACGGCGAAGCGGACAATACCGTGTTGATGCGATGCGCCGAACATGAGGTTCTCCCTGGGGAGATTGTCCGAGTCCAAGGTTAAAGGTGGGACAGGGCGAATGGGGTGTGTGTGGGAGTATAATCAAGCGGTAAACGCAATGCTGAGCAAAAGGAGTTTCTGCGGGTTGGGTGAGCGCGGTTGGTGTCGGTCGGGTTTGGGGTGTAAGGGCGCTTATCGGACTGCACTGACCGCACCCTCTCGCGACTCCAGGCTCTGGAAAAAGCCGCAGAGGGCACGATATAGGAAGCACACCCGCTCAAACCCGCTATGGCGTATATGCGGGACGAGGGGCCTCTACGGTAGATTGACTCGTTCATGCAGATGCATTTGTACGTTTCTGCGCCCCTCGGGCACCGGATCTTGCGACTACAGGGCGAAAGTACTACATTGTGGTATATGGTTTCCCGTAGTGCGCCAGGGAGGGCACGCGGACAAGTCGGAGTGCCGTTGCGCCAAAGGCACCCACGCCCGGGTAAACAACTATCCGGTATCCGGCAAACCTAAACGATAGCGGATCCGGCCCCGGGGTAGCGTCTGCCCGCGATGGATCCGGCCCGGCGTGCATCATGCCCGATGTGCATCCGGCCCGCGATGGATCCGGCAAGAGGAACCTATGCAAGAGGCACCTATGACAGTGGCACAACCCGTACAGGTCAGTGAGCCAGCAGACAGCGCCACGATTGTCCAACAGATACGGTCGGTGCTTGGCCACAACCAGTCCGGGTTGGCCACGGTTCTGGGGGTTTCGGCCAAAGCGGTGCAAAGCTATGAACAGGGGTGGCGCTCCGTGCCCAAGTGGGTGATGCTGCAACTGATGATCCTGCTGGCGCTGTACCGCCGGCAGACCATGGACGACATCCCCTGCTGGGAAACGGTCCGTTGTCCGGCGGCAACGCGTGACCGGTGCGTGGCCTTTGACATAGGCCGGGGTCAGTTCTGCTGGTTTATCGGCAACAGAATATCGGCGCCGCCGTGCGCCGGCGAAAACTCCGGCCAGTTGTCCTGTTTGCGGTGTCGCGTCTTCGAGCGCTTGCTGCGCGGGCCGGTGCGCTCCGCGGTCGACAGCGAGACGTATCAGGGTTGAGGCAAGAGATGCAGTCCATTGGAATCACGAGCATGGAGACCAGCGCCGCTTTCGCAGGCTGGACGCAGGCGATCGCAGCCACCGCCAACCAGGGCGTCGGTGCCGGCCCAACGGCGGAAGCCGAATCCGAAACGGACGCAGGGACGGTGTACAATTATGTTTGACCAGCGCACCGTGCGTGTTCTACTGTATGTCGCCGTGGGAGCCAGTTATGCCGTGGGTTGTGCCTCGGTTGTCGAGCCACCGATACGCGCGCAGTACGCTGCTGCGCACCAGGCGCGTCATGCGCAGCAGGCCCGCATCGACACGTTGCTCTCTTTCCAGCAAAAGCCGGCAACGCTGGACGAATACCTGCGCTACGCCTTCGCGCACAATCCGCGCCTGCGCGCGGCCTTCGCCCGCTGGTCCGCCGCACTGGAACGAGTTCCCCAGGCGCGTTCACTGGACGATCCGGTGCTGTCCTTCGAATACTTCCTCGAGCAGATGGATACCCGGTACCAGCTGAGTGTGACGCAGATGCTGCCTGTTCCGGGAGGGCTTCGGCTGGCGGAAGGACGGGCCGCGTCGGAGGCGCGGGCGGCCATGCACACCTTCGAAGCAGAGAGGTTCGAGCTCTACGAACGCGTAGTCCGGGCCTTCAACGAATACCATTATCTGTCACGCAGCACCGCCATCTCCGAAGACAACCACCGTCTGCTCATCGAACTGGAACAGGCGATCGATGCCCGTTACCAATCCGGCGCCGTGTCGTATGCCGATCTAATCAAGGTGCAGGTCGAAAGAGAGCAGCTTGCCGACAGGCTGGCCTCGCTGCGCGATCAGCGCCGGGCACAGTCGGCGTCGCTGGGGGCGCTGTTGCATCTGCCATTGGAGGGCCCTCTCCCATGGCCCATAGTTGAACCGTCCGATGCAGCGACCATCGATGAGTCGGTTCTCGCCGAGCTACTGGCCGATCTGAATCCGGAACTCAAGGCGGCGGAGGCGATGATCGAAGCGGCCGTCCAGCGCGAGGAACTGGCCCGTCGAAGCGGCTGGCCTAGGTTCATGATCGGCGCCGGGTACATGGTGATGCCGGGGCGGGACGGTCGCAAGGACGCGTCGGATCTCGGCTTGATGACCGGTTTCACCCTGCCCATCTGGCGCGGCCGGTACCGTGCCGAAAACGAGGAAGCCGCGGCCCTGCTCCGGGCCACGGAGCGCGATCGCGACGAGATGCGCAATCGCCTGAGGGCCGAACTGAGCCTGGCGGTGTTCCAGTTCCGCGATGCCGAACGTCGCTCTGAACTGATGACCCAGTCGCTGATACCCAAGGCCAGACAGGCTCTGGCCGTGGCCAGGCAAGCCTATGCCGACGGTCAGACGGAATTCATGACGTTGATCGATGCGCAACGCACACTGTTCGAATTCCAGTTGCTGGCCGAACGCGCCCTGGCCGACCGGGAGATCGCTCTGGCCGATATAAACTGCTGCGTGGGCGTTCTCTGGTCCGATCCGGGCAGTCTGCCGGATCTTTCTGGCCGGGTTCCCGAGCAACGAAGAGACCATCAGGAGACACCTCAATGAGGATTCACCGGCGCCTGATCGACCTGAGTACCCGTCCACTGTCTGTCGTCGTGCTTATCGTGGCGGCCTTCGTTGCCGGCTTACTCTGGCGTGGCGGTGCGACGCTCGATCATGAGCACCAGGAGGTGGCCGTGGAGGCCACGACCGAGGCAGAGGCTACCCCTGAGCAGATGTATTACTGTTCGATGCATCCACAGGTTCGCTCGCCGGATCCCGATGACAAATGCCCGATCTGCTTCATGGACTTGATTCCTCTGCCACAGGATTTGGATGACGATGATGATGCGAGTGATGTGCCGCGTCTACGCGTCAGCCGGCGCGCCGCGGCCTTGATGGATATCCGTACCTGGCCCGTAGAGCGACGTGCGGCTGCCATCGAAGTCGGACTCTTTGGCCAGATCGATTTCGACGAGAGCCGCCTGTACAGCGTTGCGTCCCGCACGGACGCCTACATCGAACGGCTCATAGTCACCACGTCCTGGCAGCCAGTAGCCAAAGGTGAGCCTCTGGCCGAATTCTATAGTCCCGCCGCGGTCACGGCCATGCACGAGTTGCTGGTGGCCGCACAGAGAGGCACGGAGGAGGATCAGGCATCGGCGCCTGACAGGCCGCTCGCGATGGACGAAGGGAAGAGCGAAGCGGCGAGTGGGTGGCTCGAGTCCGCCCGCGCCCGGCTGCGCCGCATGGGGGTGAGCGCGGACGAGATCGCCGCAATCGAGCGTAGCGGCGAGGTGCCGCACACATTCCAGGTCAAGAGCCCGGTGGACGGTGTGGTTTTGTCGGTTGCGGCTCGCGAAGGAGACTACCTGCGCGAAGGGACACACCTGATGCGCCTGGCGGATCTGGGGCGGATCTGGGTCAATCTGGAAGCCTACGAACGGGATCTACCCTGGTTGTCGACTGGGCAGACGGCGCGCTTTACCGTCGCGAGCCTGCCGGGCCGGTCATTCGAAGGAACAGTGAGCTTTGTGGATCCGGTCGTCGATCCGCACACCCGCACTGCCCGTCTGCGGGTCGAAGCAGATAACACAGACGGTATCCTCAAGCCCGGCATGTTCGCATCCGCGGTAGTCCATGCCGCGTATGCGACGGGGGCCCCCCACGCGACGGCAGACGACGCACCGAGCCCCCACGCGACGGCAGACGACGCGCCATCCGCCGGTCCACTGGGAAGGCCGGGGACATCAGGAATGCCCCATGCCGATACCCATGCCCACCAGGAGCATGCGGCTCCACACGGCCACCAGGAGCCCTCGGCGCTCGATCATCCCCTGGTCATACCGGTCTCCGCGCCGCTGATCACCGGCCGCCGTGCCCTGGTCTACGTCCGCATACCGCACGAGGATCGCCCTGTTTTCGAACCGCGCCATATTACCCTCGGTCCGCGCGCGGGTGACGTATACATCGTTACGGAAGGTTTGAGCGAGGGCGAGCTGGTCGTCGTCAACGGCCAGTTCAAGATAGACAGCGAATTGCAGATCCGCGGGCAGCCCAGCATGATGGCGCCCGATGGCGGCGCACCGCCGGTGCATCATCATCACGGGCCCGATGATCACGATCAAGACCACGATGATCACGCTGACGATCGCGACCGCGCTGATCAAGGTCCCGACCCCGCGCTGCAAGCGCAGCATCGGGATCACGACCAGCACCGCGCGCACACGCCGGTACACGCTCACGACCACGGCACGCCGGTCGAGCCCGAACCTGACGCCGATGAAGTCATACTCCAGACCCATTGCCCGATCATGGGCTTTGCGATCGATCGTGATCTGTACCACGACCACGAAGGCCAGCGTATCTACGTCTGTTGTGCCGGCTGTCTGGACGAGGTGCGGGAGCGGGCTCAGGAGATCATCGACGAGCACGCCGAGCGCGGTATCGTCTTCGAGAAGGTCGAAGAGAAGGTTGAACCATGAACGATCCGGGAGGTACCGACCGCCAGAATACGTCAGGTTTCACGGAGCCTCGCCCCGGCCTGCTCGCAGCCTACATCCGCTTCTTTCTCGAACAGAAACTGGTGGCGTTGCTGGTACTGGCGGCCATCGTCTTCTGGGGTGTGGCGGTCGCGCCTTTTGACTGGGATCTGGGCGCTTTCCCGCGTGATCCGGTCCCGGTGGACGCCATTCCGAATCTCGGTGAAAATCAACAGATCGTCTTCACCGAATGGCCCGGCCGCTCTCCCCAGGACGTCGAGGACCAGGTCACCTATCCGCTGACGGTGTCGCTGCTGGGTGTGCCCGGGGTGCATGAGGTGCGCAGCACGTCCATGTTCGGCGCCTCGCTCGTGTTCCTGATCTTTGACGAGGACATCGAGTTCTACTGGTCGCGTGCCCGTATCATCGAGAAGCTCAACAGCCTGCCGGCCGGATTGCTGCCCGATGACGCCAATCCGGCTTTGGGGCCCGATGCCACGGCGCTGGGGCAGGTATTCTGGTACACGCTTGAAGGGCGCGATCCGGAAGGCAACATCACCGGCGGCTGGGATCTGCACGAGTTGCGTTCGGTACAGGACTGGACCGTGCGGTACGCCCTGTCGGCGGCCGAAGGCATCAGTGAGGTGGCCTCGATCGGAGGCTTCGTGCGCGAGTACCAGGTCGACGTCAATCCCGAGGCTCTGCGCGCGCATGGGGTCACCATCGGCCAGGTCGTCGAAGCGGTGCGCAAGAGCAACCTCGACATCGGCGCCCGCGTCACCGAGATCAACCGCGTCGAATACGTTGTGCGCGGACTGGGCTTTATCCGCAACCTGCAGGACATCGAACTGGCGACCGTTCGAGGTGGTCCGGACGGTCTGCCGATCCGCGTCAAGGACGTGGCGACGGTCGGTCTCGGCCCGGCCCAGCGGCGCGGCGCTCTTACTCGGATGGGTGCCGAGGCGGTCGGCGGCGTGGTCGTCGTGCGCGAGGGCTACAATCCCCTCCGGGCCATTCATAACGTCAGGGACAAAGTAGCCGAGATTCGCCCCGGCCTGCCGGCGCGGGCCGTGGTCGACTGGGAGCGGACGGACCGTGCCAGGCTTGCCGCCTTTGCCCGGCGGCAGGGCTTCGACGCCTTCGCGTCCGCGGAGCTGAATCAGGACACCTGGCTGGAATGGCTGCGGGCGCATCCGCGCGACCATTGGCCCGCGGGCGTGACGATCAGTCAGCTCGACATCGTGGCGTTCTATGACCGTACCGGCTTGATCTACGAGACCCTGGCCACGCTCAACGACGCCCTGACCCAGCAGATTCTGGTCACGGTCATCGTGATCGTTCTGATGATCATGCATTTGCGTACTGCGCTGATCATCAGTTCCATGCTGCCGTTGTCCGTGTTGGTCTGCTTCATCCTGATGAAGCTGGTGGGGATCGACAGCAATCTCGTGTCGCTGGCCGGAATCGCCATCGCGATCGGGACCATCGTCGATATGGGCATCATCTTTTCCGAGAACATCCTCAAGCATCTGGCCGAGGCGGAACCCGGGGAACGCCGCCTCGAGGTCGTGTATCGCGGTGCCGTCGAAGTGGCTTCGGCGGTGTTGACCGCCATCGCCACCACGGTGATCAGTTTCCTGCCGGTGTTCACCATGACCGGCGCCGAGGGTAAAATGTTCATTCCCCTGGCTTACACCAAGACCTTCGTGCTGGCTGCCTCCGTTTTCCTGGCCCTGACTCTGGTGCCGGCGGCCGTGCATCTGCTGATCGCCGGACGGGGAGCCGGGGCCGGAGCCCGGCGCAACGGCCAGGCCGTATGGATCGGACTCGGGTGTGCGGCGATCGTTGCCGGTGCCTATGCCCTGGCGCAGGGATGGACGCTGGCATGGCTGGCCGCGCTGGTTTTGTTGGTCGCAACGGTGTACCGGTTATCGGCGTACCGCTTACCGGCGTCTGGTGTGATGGCGGTGATTCGACGCACAAGGCCGGTTCAGGCGCTGATCCCCATGGCCACCAGGGTCAAACCCCTCGCCAGGCATGCGGCCAGCCTGGTGGCGCTCGTCGTGGTTGGAGTGACGCTGACGCGCGTGTGGGAACCGCTCGGTCCGGAGCCGGGGGATGGGCGCAACCTCGTCTTTGTCGGCGGCCTGATCGGCGGCCTGATGGGGGTGTTCTTTCTGTTGCACCGGTTCTACCGCGGCATACTAAGTTGGACGCTGGCCCACAAGGCGGTGTTTTTCTGCCTGCCTGTATTTGTGCTGTTGATGGGCGGCAGCGTCTGGTTGGGGTTCGATCGGGTTTTCGGTTTCATCCCCGCGGCAACCGAGCTGGCAGGTCTGGATGGCAGGTCCATACGGCGCACGCGCATCTGGGTCTGGGCCGCCCATGAATGGCCGGGACTCGGGCGCGAGTTCATGCCGCCGCTCGACGAGGGATCCTTCCTGTGGATGCCGACCACCATGCCGCACGCCTCGCTCGGTGAAGTACTGGAAGTCATGCAATACCAGGACCTGGCCATGGCTTCGGTGCCGGAAGTCGAGGAAGTCATCGGTAAACTCGGCCGGGCCGAAAGTGCCCTCGACCCGGCACCGGTCTCCATGATCGAGACGATCATCCACTACAAGCCCGAATACAAGCTTGACGAAGCCGGACGCCGCATAAACTTTCGCTACGACCAGGCGGCCGACGAATTCATCCGTGACGCCAACGGCGAACTGGTTCCGGACCGGCGGGGACGGCCCTACCGTCAGTGGCGCGACCATATCCGGCATCCCGACGACATCTGGAACGAAATCGTCCAGGCCGCCGAGATCCCAGGGAGCACCTCGGCACCCAAACTGCAGCCGATCGAAACCCGTCTGGTCATGCTGCAGACGGGCATGCGCGCGCCGATGGGGATCAAGCTGCACGCACCTGATCTGGTCACGCTGGATCGCATGGCCATCGAGCTGGAACGCTTCCTGCGCCAGGCGCCAGGCGTGCGGGCCCAGACGGTCAACGCCGAACGCGTCGTCGGCAAACCGTATCTGGAAATCGCCATCGATCGCGATGCCGTCTCACGCTACGGCTTGAACGTGGTCGACGTGCAGCAGACCATCGGTGCCGCGGTGGGCGGCATGCCGGTGACCTTTACGGTCGAGGGGCGCGAGCGCTACCCGGTGCGGGTGCGCTACCCGCGGGAACGGCGCCACGATATCGAGACGCTCGAGCGCATCCTGGTGGCCGCCATGGACGGTAACCATATCCCCCTCGGAGACGTGGCGCGCATCGAATACGCCCGCGGCCCGCAGATGATCCGCGGCGAGAACACTTTCCTGACCGCCTACATCACCTTTGGCGGCGTGGCCGGCATGGCCGAGGTCGAAGTCGTGGAAGGAGCGCAGGCTTATCTCGACGCGATGATCGAAAGCGGCGATCTGGTGGTTCCTGCTGGCGTCAGTTGGCGTTTCGCCGGATCCTACGAACACCAGTTGCGCGCCATGGCGACTTTGCGCGTGGTGCTGCCGATCGCCATGGGCATCATCTTTCTGATCCTCTATTTTCAGTTCAGAGCGATCAGCCTGACGCTGGTGGTATTCAGCGGTATCGCCGTAGCCTGGGCCGGCGGTTTCGTCATGATCTATTTGTTCGGCCAGAGTTGGTTTCTGGACTTCGGCGTCTTCGGAGTCAACGTGCGGGAATTGTTCAATCTCCACGCCATCAATCTGAGCGTGGCGGTCTGGGTCGGCTTTCTGGCGCTGTTCGGCATCGCCGTCGACGATGGTGTCGTGATGGCAACCTATATCAAGCAACGCTTCGAAACGAACAAGCCCCAGACGCGCGAAGAAATCCGTGCCAGCGTGATCGAGGCCGGACAGCGTCGGATCCGTCCCTGCCTGATGACCTCGGCTACAACCTTGCTGGCCTTGCTGCCGGTATTGACCGCGACGGGACGCGGTTCGGATCTTTTGATGCCCATGGCGCTTCCAGCCATCGGCGGTATGACCCTGGCGATCGTGACCTGGTTTACCGTGCCTACCCTCGCTTGCCTGATCGAGGAATGGTCGCTGCGCCAACGCACCGGGACGGTGTGAGGCATTGACCTCATAGCATAAAGTGCGCGCACGCGACGCCCGTCCGAAGGATATGCGCAGGATAGGCGCACGCTATATGTGCTCACGCGACACGGGTTCGCCGGAGCCTTCCCGCGAGGGACGGAGACGCGGACACGGGCCAAGATCGAAAAGGAGGGCGCGATGCCCATCGGCCGCATCCCTGCTCCATCCGAAAACGACTCGGAGTCAGCCGGACACGCCTCCAACGGCGCGGATCACGGCGCCATACCTGACAACCGCATCCCGGCTTCATCAGACCACACCCCGGCGTCCGCCGGTTCAGCCTCGACCTTCCCGGGCCAGGGCGCGGTCAGCCGGTCAGCGGCCTATCCTCCGGCTGTGAGCCAGGAGGAGTTGCAGGGTATCATGACCCGGGCCCGGCAAGACCGGCCCCGGCTACTGATGACACCAGACGACATAGAGCGCATTCGGGACCGGGTCAGATCGGAGCCGGAATACCGCCAGGTGGCCCAGGCGGTGCGACGCGATGCGGACGCGATGCTCTCCGAACCACCGCTCGAACGCATTCAGGAAGGCCGGCGCCTGCTGAACCAGTCCCGGCGGGCGGTGCGGCGCCTGTTGACGCTGGCCATGGCCCATCACCTGACCGGCAACAAGGCCTATGCAGACCGGGCCGCGGCGGAAATGGAGGCCGTTGCCGGCTTTTCCGACTGGAACCCGAGCCATTTTCTGGACGTGGCCGAAATGACGTTCGCGATGGCCATCGGGTATGACTGGCTCTATCATCATCTGGACTCGTCCATGCGTGCCACCGTGCGCCAGGCCATACGGCAGAAAGGCGTCCGTGTACCGCTTGAGACGGAGCACAACCGCTGGACCCAGGCGCACAATAACTGGGGCCAGGTGTGTCACGGGGGCATGGTGGCCGGCGCGCTGGCCCTATTGGAAGACGATCCCGAAACCGCTGTGGAAACGGTGCAGCGCGCTCTGGACAATGTCACCGCGTCGATGGCGGTTTTCGCACCCAAAGGGAACTATCCCGAAGGCCCGGGCTACTGGTCGTACGGCACCACCTACAACGTGCTGCTCATCGACATGCTGGAGTCCGTGCTGGGGACCAGCTTCGGGCTGGACCGGGCTCCGGGATTCGACCAGACGGGCGCCTACCTCACGCTGGCCACCGGTCCGTCCGGCCTGTCCTTCAACTATGCCGATGGCGGTGCCGGGCGAAGCTGCGAACCTGCCCTGTATTGGTTCGCTTCGCGCTACCGCCGTCCAGACTGGGTTCTCGTCGACGCCGGGCCGCGCGAACGGGCTGTGAGCGCGCAGGCCGAGGGATCGTCGGCGCGAAACCGGTTTCTACCCTTGATGCTGTTGTGGATGGCGCCTTCTGAAGGCGGCGCTGCCGTGGATCTGCCCTTGCATTGGACCAGCGGATGCAAGGTGCCCATCGCTCTGCACCGCAGTTCCTGGGACGATCCGAACGCCGTATTCGTCGGCCTCAAGGCCGGTTCGCCTTCGGGGCCGCACGGTCACATGGATATAGGCTCATTCGTGCTGGATGCCGATGGCGTGCGCTGGGCCATGGACCTGGGTGCGGAGGGATACCACCGGATCGAGTCGCGCGGGATGGGCTTCTGGAATATGGCGCAGGACTCGGACCGGTGGAAGGTCTTCCGGCAGAACAATTGCAGTCATAATACACTGGTCATCGACGATGATCTCCAGCGTGTTGCCGGGCATGCGGACATCGTCCGGTTCTCGACTGCACCCGACTTCCCCTGTTCGGTGGTCGACCTTACCCCGGTGTACGCCGATCGAGTGGGTTCGGCTCACCGCGGCATCGCGGTGTTACCCGGTGGCGATGTGCTGGTGCGCGACCGGTTGACCGGCCTGAAGCCCGGCGCCCGGGTGCGGTGGGGCATGGTCACCCCAGGAAAGCCGGTGGAGGCCGGGGCGCGTTCCATGACGCTCGAGCAGGGTGGGGCGTCGCTTGTATTGCGCATCCTGTTGCCTGCCGAATCGGTATGGGTGCTGTACGACACCGCCACGCCGAAGAACGAGTGGGACTCGCCCAATCCCGGCACGGTGATGACGGGATTCGAGGTCGTGGCTCCAGACTGCGGTACGGTTGATCTTGCCGTCTTGCTGACCCCGGGCAGCCGCGTTCCGACGCCTGAAGATGAGATTCCGCGGGATCCGCCGCATGCCTGGGAAAAGCCAGTGGTGTAACCACCTGGGTTTGGACGAAAGCCCAGTACGGTGATGGGGGGGGACGCTTCGCGCCGCGCCATCGGGGCTGCGGATTGCCACCCGAGAGATGCAACGGACAGCCGTCCACGTGGGCACGCGCATGCGTCCGCCGGCGGCTGAACCTCGACTCCGATATCACCCCTGATCCTTTGGGTCTTTTCCTTTGTTGTCCTTCATATGAGGATGAGCCAGGCGTCCCAATTTGCCCGACAAAAATTCCTGTTCGATTTCTTCCTTGGTTTTCACTTTACCCAGTAGATAACCATAGGGCTGCAGGGATTCGATCTGGTCGCAAATTTCCTTGAGGATGGCAATACCGGGGATGAAGAGGATCATTCCTGCCAGCCCCCAGATCTTCCCTCCCACGAAAATGGCCAGCAGGGCAACCAGCGGGTTGACGCTGACTTTGTGACCGACGATCAGCGGCCGGAAGAAGTTGCTCTCGAAAAGCTGGATCACATAAAACGTCGCCAGAATGGCAACCGGGTACCAGAGCGAATCCATGGTCAGTGCAGCGTATACGATCGGCAGGATCGAGCCGATGATGGGGCCGAGAAAAGGGATCACATTGAGCATGGCGGCAAATACACCGAAAAACAGTGCATGATCAACGCCTATGATCAGCAAGGCGGCGCTGTTGAGGATCACGAGAATGCCGATGACCATGAACATGCCCGTGATGTAATTCAACAGAATATCCCGGATTTTGTTGAGTATGTGCTCGACTTTTCCATCGTCGTTGTTGGCCGCAAATGCCAGCAGGAAGAAGTGATGCAGAAAATCCCGATACAGCAAGAGGAGAAAAACGTAGATCGGGACCAGAAAAAACATCGTGATGGTGGTAGCCGCAGTCAGAACCCCGCGGGTGAGCGGTTGGGCGTTGTCTCTCAGAAAGGTGACGATCGTGTCCCTGGCGGATTCGAGCTGAGCGTCCGGCTCGAGTCCCAGGTAAAAATTGACAAACCCAGAAAATTGATCGAATATTTCCTTGATGCGTCGTTCGATCATGCCGATGTCCTGGGTGAATCTCACTATCTGGTTGTAAAAAAAGAGTATGACGAAAGCCAGTACAACGATACCGATAAATACGCTGATCAAAGAGGAGAACACCCGGTGAATACGTTTGTCTTCGAGAAACGAAGCGAGAGGCAGCAATAGTATGGCAAAAAAGACAGAGAACAAGAACGGGATCAGGATTGACCTGGCCTGAACCAGGATGACAATGAAAAGCGTGAAACCTGCCATGATAGTGGTCAGTTTGGCATACCAGGGCAGTCGTATGACATCGGGCATTGAAATCTCCTAATTGTATGACTGATCCATCCCGCTACAGCTCTATCCGCACGGGGCCCGTTGATTCTCTGGTGCCCCGAACCTCCAGGCAACAGGCGGTAAAGCGGATGACTCCATATTCCTCGCTGTCCGGACCGGAGAAGTAGTCCGCCGCGGCCGGAATGGCGTCCCACACCATTTTCCGGGTTACCTGATCGGTCACTGCTTCAGACTCTCCGTCCAGGGTCACGATAGTCTCGTACTCGGGAGTGGTGAACAACAGCTGAGTGGCCGGATTGGCGGCCAGGTGGCGCATCTTGTTGGCCTTGCTGGATGAAATCAGATAGCCGACTCTGCGATTGTGCGGATCCCTGGCCACGGCGCCCATCCAGCGCATGTGCGGCCTGCCGTCGGCGTCCACGGTAGCCATGACGAATGCCTGGCCGCTGCTGATGATTTTCTCGACACGTTGGATGGCCTGTTCGTGGGTCATGAGGTGTCCTCCAGTTGGTTTGGGCGAGCGACATCGCTACTGCTGACTGTTTACCGTAAAGGTATGGTCGGCGTAGTCGCTCGCAACATGGGCGCGGATCGTCGTATCATAATGTACCAGGACCATTAAGCGCCGCACTCAGCTCCGGGCCGAACGAGCCGGTATAGACATCATCGACCGCAACGTTTATATGAGACTGCCCACGACGGACACGCGCAGGAGTATCAGGGGAGAATCGTATGAACCACGACCAACCCGTGGATCGGGAGCTGAACAGAACGGCTGTCACTGCAGCGGAGATCGCGCGGGAACCGAGTACGGTGCCGGATTTCGACGCGGTTCGGCGGGACTTTCCGCGGGCACGGACCGCGGCGTATCTGGACAACGCGTCCTGCCATCCGCTGAGTGTGCATGCCGCCGCGGCCCTGCATAGGTACATCGATTGGACCACCCACGATGTGGCCGAACCCTGGTGGCCCGGTTGGGCCGCGGCGCGGGACCAGGCCAAACACCTCTTCGCTGAACTCATCAATGCCGGGCCGGAGGAAGTCGCCTTTGCGCGCAGCACGGTGGAGGCGGAGAGCAACCTGCTCAACGGCATGCAGGAACACCTGGCCGGCGGCAACGTGGTCACCGATGACCTGCACTACACGGCCGCTCTGTACAACTATCGTGTAAGGCAGCGGGACGGCCTCGATGTGCGCATCGTCAAACATCGCAACTGGACGCTGGATCCGGCGGATGTGGCAGCCGCGGTGGACCGCAACACCCGGTTGATCTCTGTGGCTCTGGTCTCCAACGTCAACGGTCTGCTGGCCGACGTGAAGGCTCTGAGCGACCTGGCTCACGCCCACGGCGCCCTGCTGTACGCCGACATCATCCAGGCCGCCGGGGCCGTTCCCATCGACGTGAGGGCGATGGGCATCGACCTGGCGGCATGCTCGACCTTCAAATGGCTCATGGGGGTCAAAGGCTTCGGGTTTCTCTACGTGCGCGCCGATCTGCAGGGAACCGTGGTCAAGCCGACCCAGCACCACGGCGGCGTGCACCTCAACTATCCGCCGTGGGTCGAGGAGCCGGATCCGGATGCGCCGGAGATCGTCTTTGCGCCCACGCCGGGACCCGCCTGCTTCGAGGTCAGCTACCCGTCGTACGAGGGGGCTATCTGCGCCCAGGAGAGCCTGGCGTACATCAACCGGCTGGGAGTGGCCAATATCCGCAGCCATGCCCGGACCCTGACGGATCGCCTGCAGGAAGAGCTGCCGGCGCTGGGTTACCCCTCCATCACACCGCGGCGAAACGAGAGCCCCATCGTGGCTTTCAAGGTTCCCGATCCCGCCGCAACGCAGACCCGTCTGCGGGCCGCCGGCGTGAATGTGGCCATGCGCCATGGCGACAAGATGCGGATCTCGCCGTCGGTGTTCAACAATCAGGAGGACGTGGAGCGACTGCTGCGGGCGCTGCCGCCGGCGGGTACCGGGCACCGCTGCTGAGGAGGCCACCGACCGCAGCTAAAAACCTGGTGGTGTGGAGTCCAGGCCAATAACTGCGCTGTACCCGTCCATGCCGGATGGCTGTTTCTGTTTGCTTCGAATTAGGATCCGACAACGAGAGCGGGTCTGGTAGGGTAGGCGCGGAGTGTAATTTCCGCATGGCGATGGTGAAGTCGATCTTTTTCAAGCACGAATCATGGGAGGTGAAGCATGACTGTCCGCTGGGGCATCCTGGGTGCGGGAAGCGTGGCGCAGCGGCGCGTGATACCGGCGATGCAGGGCCTGCAGTCTTGCCAGGTGGGAGCGCTGATGGTCCGCGATCAGGACCGTGCCCGGCAACTGGCGACCGGGTCGGGAGTGCCGCGGGCCTACACCAGCGTGGATGCATTGCTGCACGACACGGAGCTGGATGCCGTGTACGTTTCCAGTCCGCCCAACCTGCATTGCGAGCACGTCGTGGCCGCGGCCGAGTGCGGCCTGCACGTGCTGTGCGAAAAACCGATGGCGTTATCGACGGGCGAGTGCCGGCGGATGATCGATGCCTGCGCAGCGGCCGGCGTGCACCTGGAGGTGTGCTTCGTGCTGCGCGGCTGGCCGATCTACCAGCGTGTGCGGCAGATCATTGCGGACGGGCGGTTGGGCCAGATCGTGGAGATCAGGGCTCACCTGGCCAAGTGGACGCCCCGTAAGCCAGGCGAGTGGCGCCTGGATCCCCGACAGGGCGGCGGCGGGGTGCTGATCGATGTGGGATCGCACTACATCGACCTGTTCCGATTCCTGCTGGGGGACCTGACCCAGGTGACGGCGATGACCAGCGACCGGGTGTTCGGCGCCGGGGTGGAGGAGTCCGCCTTCATGCTGTTCGAGTTCGCCGGCGGGGAGCACGGCACGATCGCGGCTACCAGCGCGGTACCCATAGCCGGTAATGTGCTGGAGATCTTCGGAACCCGCGGCGCGCTGCTGCTGGGAAAATCGCTGCGGATCGTCACGGCGGAGGAGGAGACGGACGAACCGGCCGAGTTTCCGGACTACTACCGCGGCCTTCTGGACCACTTCTGCCGGTGCGTCGAATCAGGCGGCGAACCGCTGGCCTCCGGCGAGGACGGTCTCGTCAACATAGCGGTGATACAGGCGGCGTACCAATCCGTGGCGGAGGCCAGGACCGTCGCGGTGCGCCCATAACTCTTACGGTGTGGTATAGCCCTTGCGGTGCGGCCACAACTCTTACGGTGCGACATAGCCCTTGCGGTGCGGCCGTAAGCGCCACGCGCCAAAGCGGCCGAGTTTTTTCGAGCTGATCTTGCGAGCAAGCTTTTTCAGGAGACGAACCCGATGACCGAACCGCGCTTTCCCTGGGTACCCCGGCTGATCCTGCGGGGCCGTGCCTTCCGGCTGCCGGTGCAGGCCGGCGAACCGGACATTCAACTCCAGGCTCCGGACTTCGAGGCACTGGGGTGCCGCTGGTCGGCGCGCGATGGTGCTGTCTATTGCTACCTGCGGGCACCGCGTACCAGCGGTGATTTCCCGTTGAGGGTCAGTGCCGGTGGACAGACCGCGCAGGCACGGCTCCAGGTCTGCAGCCTGGATGAACTGCGGCGTCCTTTCGACTTCAACGGTGCCACCTGGCCCAGGCGCTGGCCTGCCGCAGCCGGAGCCGGGTGGACCTCGGTCAAGCGCACCCAGACGCTGCAGGATCTACCGTGCGGCGCGGTCGACGAACAGGCGGTTCAGGCATGGCTGGCGTTGAGCGACGAAGAGCTATGGCAACAGTTGCCTCCGGCCGAACTACCCAGGGCTCACTTCGTCAACGTCCACCAGGGGTGTCCGCAGTGCGGCACTGCGGTCTTCCGGCATGGAGGCTTCTATCCCTGGAAGCGGCGCCATCTGCCGGCTGATTATCGTTCCATCTGTCCTTCGTGTCAGGCGGTGTTTCCCGGCAACGATCTGGCTGCCGGCGACTTCACCTCCGGGGCCTGCGTCGACGACGGCTATGGGTATGTCGACGAGCATGGCCATCTCTTTCTGTTCGCCGCCACCTACTGCCGGGACCAGACGCGCGCTTTCGGCGCCGGTATCGGCCAGTTGACCGACCGGTTGCGCGCCGGTGGGTTCGAATCGAAAATCGCCCGCCGCCTGGGCCTGATGCTGCTGCGCTATGCGGTCGAGGAAATCTACCTGGCTGCCGTGCCTCAGTTCCGCTACGGGCCTTCACAGGCAGAGGAGACTCCCTGGCCCTGGGGCCAGGTCGACTGGGGCGCCGAACCGGATCCGGTGGCGGCGCTGGCGCGCAAGGGAACGATGCGCTACTGCATCGACACCCCGTACATCAGCGAGACGCTGGCCCTGGCCTACGATACGCTCTGGCCATTCCTGCGGGAAGATCGGCAACTGGTCGACCGGGTCCGGGCGCTGGGCCTGGAGGTGGATGCTCCGGAGGCGGTTGTCGGCCTGATCGAGGAGATGCTGGCCTGCCTGTTGCAGTGCGCCCTGGACGGCGGGGCGAGCAGCAATCTGCCGCGGGTGAGCGAGGGCGTGCTGGTGCTGCTGCGCGGCCTGGACCGGCCCGATGCCCGGGAGGCGCTGAGCTGGCTGTACGACCGCGGCCCGGATCGCCTGCGCGTCTTCGGGATCGACAATTTCTTTCCGGACGGCACGCCCCCGGAGGCGACCGGCGGGTACAACAGCATCCATACCGACGGTCTGTTCTCGCTGGAATATCACCTGCGGGAACTGCGCGCGCTCCATCCCCAGGCCTATCCCGACAGCGAATTCCCCTCACTGACGCACGATCCGCGCGCCCCCAGGGTGGCGCGGGCACCGCACGAAATCGTCATGGTCGGCCGCAGCTGGTTCCAGTTCGGCGATGGATCGGCACCGGGGACCAGCGCCCAGTTGGGGCGGATCGACCTCCAGGCGGAGGGTTCGATACGGCTCGAACAACCGGTTTTTCACGCGCCCATGCGTCCCCAGACCCTGGAGCGGGCCGCCCGGTTTACCGGCGATGCCGTCGTCGGCGAGATCCTCCAGGCCACGCGCGCCGGCCAGGATCGGCGGCTGGGATCCACGGTCCACGATGGAGTGGGTATCGCCATCCTGCGCACCGGGGAAGCACCCGAACGGGCCGCGGCCGGGATCGTGTACGGCGATACCACCGGGCATCGGCACATGGATCTGCTGGATGTCCAGCTGTTCGCTTTCGATCGCCCGTTTCTCACGGATCTTGGCTACCCGCAGTCCTGGGCCAGCATCGGCAACTGGGAAGCGCAGTGGGCGACGCACAATGCGCTGTGGGGCGTCGCCGACGAGGCGTCGCACGGGCGCCTGGCGGGGCGCGGCCGGCTGGTGCGGCTGCTGGATCTCGATGGCGTTCACCTGCTCGAGGTAGAGGCCCAGCGCTGGAGCTGGGATGCGGTGCAGCAGCGGTGGTTCCGCCCGGGTGTCTTGTTCCAGCGGTTGCTGGCGCTGGTGGAAACCGATGGCGCAGGCGTGGCGCTGATCGACCTGGCCCGCCTGCAGGGAGGGAGCGAACACTGGCGCATCTGTCGGGGGCTGGAAGGCGATTTTTACACGACCGAACAGCCGCAGCGCCGGCCTGGCACCATGGCGGGCGAGACGATCGAGCGCGGTGACCCCGCGGCCGCTCTGCCGCATCCGGAATACGCGGCCCTGGCCTACATGGATGACGTGGCGGAGCTCACTGGCCGGATGCCGTGGACAGGCTACTGGCAGTCGCGACGGGAACCGCAGGTGCAGCTGGATCTGCATCAACTCGGCATCAGTTCCGGCACCCGGGTGACCACGGCCCGGGCGACGGCGGTGATGGGTACTCCGGCGGAATCGAACTACGACTACCGGGCGGTTCTGTGGCGTCGCCGGCCGACCGATGTCGCCGACATCAGTTGCGTCGATCTGGTGTTCGAACCCAGAATTGGACCGGCCACCCTGGCCTCGGCACGCGCCATTCCGGCGGATAGGCCCGCGGCCGCCGGACTGGAATTGCGCACGGTTGCAGGCCGCTCGATATCCCTCTACTGGATGCCCGGCGCCCAGTCGCGACGGTGCACCCGCTTCGAGGACGGCGTCGAACTGCAGGGCAGTCTGGCGCTGGTGGTCGACGGCCGGGTAGCGACCCAGGGCGCATCGGCGGTCGCGATCGGCGGTCGAAACTACACATTCTCCCATGCCGTGCAGCAGGGACGTATCGTGGCGCTGGATCGCGATGACTGCAGCGTGGAGGTGGAGGGTCTGGGGGACGT
>SLHA01000002.1 GCA_007136405.1 Candidatus Latescibacterota bacterium | reverse complement strand
TCATGCAATGCCCGTGCGCCGGAACCAGTCTATAGTGCGTTGCAGCCCGGTTTCCGCACCGACTACCGGCTCCCATTGCAGCAGCTGCCTGGCTTTGGTTATGTCCGGCAGGCGTACCTTGGGGTCATCCTGAGGCAGTTCTCCGAAAACGATGCGGCTGGAACTGCGGCTCAATGCGACGATGGTCCGGGCGAGTTCGAGCATGCTCAGTTCGTGCGGATTGCCCAGATTGACCGGAGTGTTGATGGGCGCTTCCATCAGCCGCGCGATACCCTGGATCATGTCGCCGATGTAACAGATGCTGCGCGTCTGTCTGCCATCGCCGTACACGATCAGAGGACGGCCTGCCAGCGCCTGGGTGATGAAGTTGGGTATGGCCCGGCCATCATCAGCGCGCATCCGCTCACCATAGGTGTTGAAGATGCGCACGATGCGCGTATCCACACCATGCGCGCGATGGTAGGCCATGGTCATGGCTTCGGCGAACCGCTTGGCCTCGTCGTAAACCCCTCTGACGCCGATAGGATTCACATTGCCGCGGTAATCCTCCCGCTGCGGATGGCTGAGGGGATCGCCGTACACTTCCGAGGTGGAGGCCAGCAGGAAGCGCGCCCCTTTGGCCCGGGCCAGACCCAGAGCTTTGTGGGTTCCCAGGGCTCCTACCTTCAGGATCCGGATAGCCAGCCTTTCGAAATCGGCAGGGCTGGCCGGACTGGCAAAGTGCAGGATGTAGTCCAGCGGGCCATCCACGTGGATATAGTGCGTGACGTCGTAGCACACAAAGGTGAATCGCGGGTTGCCAAAGTGTTTGGATACGTTGGCTTTGCGACCAGTCAGGAGATTGTCCATACAGATGACCTCATGACCTTGGTGCAGAAACAGGTCGCACAAATGCGAACCGATGAAGCCAGCGCCGCCGGTGATCAGCAGTCGCATGGAGAGCATCCGGGCTTCAGGTCCTGGCGCCGGGTTATGCCACGGCGGAGAATGCCGACCAGGCGCTGCGCCGCGTGACCATCCCAGAGCTCCGGCACGCGCCCCTGCCGTGCCGCCCCATGCACCACGGCCAGCGCCTCCCGGACAATCCGTTCGGTGGAACAGCCCACCAGCGTATTGGTGCCCTCGGTCAGTGTGACGGGCCGTTCGGTGTTTTCCCGAATGGTCAGACACGGAATGCCCAGCACGGTGGTTTCCTCCTGTACGCCGCCCGAGTCTGTCATGACCAGGCAGGCCTGTTCCTGGAGACACAGCATGTCCAGATAGCCCAATGGGGCCACCCGGTGCAGGTGGGGCATGCCCGCCAGGCAACTATCCAGCCCGAAACGAGTCAGGGTACTGCTGGTGCGCGGGTGTACGACGAAAAAGAGAGGTAGTTCCTGCTGGATCTGTCCCAGGGCATCCAGGATGCCGGCAAACACTCCGGCATCATCCACATTGGACGGACGATGGAGCGTAACCACCCCGTAACCGCGCGGCACCGCCCCAAGGCGCTGGATGATGTCGGAGCCGGCAGCCCGCGGTCTACAGCGCAGCAGCGTATCGATCATGACGTTGCCGATCCGGTGAATACACGATGCTGGAACATTCTCGGCCAGCAGGTTTCTGTCCGCGTCCGCGGATGGGGTCAGCAATAGATCCGAGAGACCATCAGTCACGACGCGATTCAACTCCTCCGGCATGCGGCGATCACCGCTGCGCAGTCCGGCTTCCACATGAGCCACCGCGATGTCATGCTTGGCGGCAACCAGGGCACACGCCGGCGTGGATGTGACATCCCCCACCACGACAACCAGATCCGGCGCGTATTCCTGGACCACGGCATCAAACTTCAGCATGATATCCGCGGTCTGCTGCACCGGATTGCCGGACTGAGCCTGCAAAAACCGGTCTGGAGCGGATACTCCGAGCTCCAGAAAAAAAACGTCGGACATCTGGTAGTCATAGTGTTGCCCCGTATGCACCAGCAGAGGTTGGAACTCGTCCGGGTATTTGCGCAACTCGGCCAGTATGGGGGCCACCTTCATGAAGTTTGGACGAGCCCCGGCTACGACGATTATTTTCATGTACGCCTGTCCAGAAACGGTGGGAAATGGATGAAGTTGCTCAAGTTGCGCTCCGAACCGGGCAACGGGCGCGGTCAATATAGCTGTCCGCGCCACCGCGAGCAAGACGTCACCGGCAGATGACCACACTCCCTGAAGATACACCGCATCCGACCGGCTGTTGTACCATGCAAGCGCTTGTAAGCGGTAGGGCGCCGGCACCGGCAACGGCTCTGCGCCACCTGAGTCAGCCGCCTTGCCACAGTGCCGGCCTTGTTGCCTAACCTCCATGCATTTCAACAAGATAACGCCCGGATACAGGCTTTGGCAAGGAGCTGTCTCTTGATTGATGCGTCGTATTCCCATACCATGTTCATGCCGGGTGCATACCGGCGTTGGCGCTGCTTCACCGCAGCCGGCGTACCGTTCTCCGGGGCGCCCGGCAACCCGATAGCGCATCCTCCGCGCCACCGGACCTCAGCGTCCGAGTGGCCGCAGCGGTTTGACGGCTGGTCCGCACTGGTTCAACCGCCCATACAAGGTGATCGTATCCATGGCCTCTGATGCAGAATTCGTCCATCTACACAACCACAGCGAGTTCAGCCTGCTGGACGGCAGCTGCCGGTTGCCGGCCATGGCCGCCCGAGCCGCGCAATATGGCATGCCGGCTGTGGCCCTGACCGACCACGGCAACATGTTCGGAGTGATCCAGCACTACCGGGCCTGCACCGCCGCGGGGGTCAAGCCACTCATCGGCTGCGAGCTGTATGTAGCCATCGGCAGCCGCTTCGATCGACACGAAGCCCGCGGACTCAAGCATGCATCCAACCATCTTGTCCTGCTGGCAAAAAACTCCGTGGGGTACCGGAACCTGACCAAGCTCAGTTCGCTGGGATACACAGAGGGATTTTACTACAATCCCCGAGTGGACAGGGAGCTTTTGAGCCAGCACCGTGAAGGCCTCATCTGCCTGTCAGCCTGCATCAACGGTGAGATTCCCCACCTGATCGGCATGGATCGCATGGACCAGGCACAAACAGCCGCCACAGAGTTCCGCGACATATTCGGAGAGGATTTCTACCTGGAAATCCAACGCCACGGTATCGATGAGGAAATCCGGATCAATGCAGGCCTGATAGCGCTGCATCAACAGTTGGACATTCCGCTGGTAGCCACCAATGACGTCCACTTTCTCGACGCGGACGATCACGCCGCGCACGACGTCCTGCTCTGCGTCCAGACCGGAAAAACCATCCTGCAGGACAACCGCATGCGTTATCCCGAGGGCTTGTACCTGAAAAGTCCCGCCGAGATGCAAGCGTTGTTCGCGGACCTGCCCCAGGCAGTAGAAAATACAGTCCGGATTGCCGATGCGTGCAACCTGGAGCTCAGCTTCGGACAGATGCACATGCCCAGGTTTCCCATCCCCGCAGGTTTTGCCGATGACGGCGAATTTCTGACTCATCTGGCCAACGCCGGACTGAGGGAGCGGTACGAGCATATAGACATCACCTTGCAGGAACGCTTGGACTTCGAGCTGGATGTCATCAACAGGATGGGTTTTGCGGGGTATTTTCTCATCGTACAGGACTACGTCAGGTTTGCCCGTGAGAATGGTATCACCGTGGGGCCGGGGCGCGGCTCGGCCGCCGGCAGTCTGGTTGCCTACTGCCTGAAGATAACCAACACGGATCCCATCAAGCATGGCCTGCTCTTCGAGCGTTTTCTGAACCCCGAACGGGTCAGCATGCCGGACATCGACATCGATTTCGCGGATACCGGACGGGACCGGATCATCCAGTATGTGGTGCAGAAATTCGGCAAGGAAAATGTCGCCCAGGTCATCACCTTCGGGACGCTGGGTGCCAAGGGCGCCATTCGCGATGTCAGCCGCGTCCTCGGGATGAGCTTTGCGGAAGCTGACCGGATCGCCAAACTCGTGCCCAACGAGTTGGGTATCAACCTCAGTGAAGCCCTGGAGAAGGAACCGGAATTGCGGCAGCTGGCGGATTCGCCGGATGAACGCGGGCGTCTCATGGAATTCGCCCGCAAGCTCGAGGGCCTGTCACGCCACGCCTCGGTGCACGCGGCAGCCGTCATCATCGCGCCCAGCGACATCACGGACTTCGTGCCGCTCTACCGCGCCCCGAAAGACGGCCGGGTCACCACGCAGTTCGACGGTCCCACCTGCGAGGACGTAGGTCTGCTCAAAATGGACTTTCTGGGCCTGAAGGAGCTCTCGCTGATGGACGAGGCCGTGCGCCTCATCCGCCTCGAGCAGCCCGACTTCGACCTTGACGCGATACCATGGGATGACCCGGAGACCTTCCGGCTGTTCAGCCGGGGCGGCACGGTCGGTGTGTTCCAGTTCGAAAGCGAAGGTATGCGGGCGTATCTACAGCAGCTCAAGCCGGACAAACTGGAGGACATCATCGCCATGAACGCCCTGTATCGCCCCGGGCCCATGGCGCGCATCCCGGCTTTCATCCAGCGCAAGCACGGACTGGAACCGGTAACCTATGACCATCCGCTGCTGGAACCCATCCTGGAGGAAACCTACGGGGTCATCACCTACCAGGAGCAGGTGCAGCGGATTGCCTGTGACATGGCCGGCTTTACCCTGGGCCAGGCCGATGGTATCCGCAAGGCCATGGGCAAGAAGATCGCCGAATTGATGGAAAAATACCGCAAGGATTTCTATGAAGGCGCCGTGGCCAATGGGGTAAGCAAAGAGATTGCCCAGAAGGTGTGGGCGGACATCGAGGTTTTCTCTGGATACGGTTTCAACAAGTCGCATTCGGCCTGCTACGCGGAGGTGGCGTACAAGAACGCCTTTCTCAAGGCCAATTACCCCAGTCAGTACATGGCGGCCAGCCTGACCAATGATCGCAACAACACGGATCGACTGAGCATCCTTCTCGACGAATGCCGCCACATGGAAATCCCGGTTTTACCGCCGGATATCAACGAAAGTACGGCGAATTTCACCCCCACAGAGGGGGGTATCCGTTTCGGTATGGCTGCTGTGAAAAACGTGGGCGAAGCCGCGGTGGACCGTATCGTGGCAGAACGGGAGTCCGGCGAACCCTTCAAGGACCTGTTCGACTTCTGCGCCCGGATCGACCTGCACGCCGTCAACCGCCGGGTCATGGAGAGTCTCATCGCCGCCGGAGCCATGGATGGCTTGCCCGGTCATCGCGCCCAACTCCTGGCGGCGCTGGAGCCGGCGCTGAAAACCGGACAGCGCATACAGGAGGAACGCCAGCGCGGGCAGACCAGCCTGTTCGACACCGTCGCGTCCACGGCAGGCACCCTCCAACAGACACAGGAGCTTCCGGAGGTGCCCCGGTGGAGCAACATGGAGTTACTGGCCCGTGAGCGCGATCTGCTGGGTTTCTATCTGTCGGGGCATCCGCTGAATCCCTTCGTGCGTGAACTGGAGAGCCTCACCACACCTCTCGCGCAACTGGGGCAACAGCAGGCTGGAACCCCCCTCAGAATCGGCGGTCTGATCACCAGAGTGGCCCGGCGCATGGACCGGCGCAACCAGCCGCTTGCCTTCGTCACTCTGGAGGATCACTTGGGCGACAAGGGCGATATTGCCTTCTTCAGTGAGGTGTACGCCGCGCACGAGCAGCTTGTACAGCAGGACGAAGCTATACTCGTGGATGGTAAGGTCACCGAACGCAACGGCCGTATAGGCATTCAGGCCGAGACGGCGATGCGTCTGCAGGACGCACGTTCGCAGCTTACCCGAGCTGTCAACATCGAACTCGAACGTGAGCATGCGTGTACTGAGCTGCTGAACGAGCTGCGCCAGTTATGCGAACGACACTCCGGCACATGCGATCTCGTTCTGCACGTGCAACGGCAGGATGGTGCTGTGACCTGCGTTCGCTCGCGTAATGTGCGGGTCGAACCGTGTGACGAGCTGCTGCTGGGCATAGAGCGCATGCTGGGACGAGGCACCACATGGCTGACCATGTCGGTGCGGGAGCGGCGTCTGCCGACTGCGGCGGAGCAACGCGGGTTGCGCGCATCGGCATGAATCCAATACCGCCAGCGTCGCATCCAATGGATAGGACTGGACGAATACATACGCCACCGGACGGATCAGAACTGGATCCGGCTTCCAGGGTGCATAGACAGACCCAGACGGATCCCACATCATCTGACAGAGGGTATAGACTCATGCGATGTGCAGCGCTTATGCTTCTTCTGATGCTGGCCGTGATGCCGGGGCACCTTGATTCCCTCGGCCACGCCAGCAGCGGAACGACCCACCCGGACGATAGCAACGGAAACCGGTTCAGCGAGCCGACGGATATCCGGACCGATGCCGGCAAGAGACCCGTGGCACTGTTCCCGCCTGCGGCAAACTCCGTGTACACCGACCACCTTGGCAAGGAGGTCGACCTCAGGGATTTATCGGGCAGGATCCTGATCGTCAACTTCTGGGCCACCTGGTGCCCGCCCTGCCGGTATGAGATTCCGCACCTGGTAGCACTACGCAGCAGCTATGCAGATGAGGACCTGGCCATCATCGGCATATCGCTGGATCATGGCAGCAAGGAGCAGTTACGCCCGCTGCTGACGCACTTTGTCGAGCAGTACGATATCAACTATCCGATCATCGTAGATCCCGAATTCGGCCTTCTGCGCCACTTTGTGAGGGGCGACCTTACCGGCGTCGCCATACCCATGACTTTCGTCCTTGACCGGCAAGGCAACCTGTTCAGCACCCATGAAGGCTTACCGCAGCGGGGCGGGCGGCCGGACCCGGGCGGCGTACTCACCCGGGAAATACAGACACTGCTTGGACGGGACTGAAACTCCGGTTGAACGGGATGACGGCAGGAGTTCCCGAGTCAGTAGTTGCTGTAGTATTCCTCCAGAACCTGTGGACCATGACGTTCCACCAGTATCTTCTTGAAGCACTCTATAGTGTCACCCACCCGCAGATGCTCCAACATGGCCTGGCGCGACATCACCATCATGGTACCCCGGACGTAATCCGGGAACCGGCAGAAGCTGTTCGGTACAGGCTCGCCGGTCAAGCAGCAGGTGTCCTCCAGCTCCAGCTCCATCTGTGAGCCCGGATCGAACGACAGATCCGTATTCTCTTCGCTGCTGCCTGCCTGCTCCTTGTCTTCTTCCGACATGGCAATACTCCTTGCTGTATTCCCTTTATAGGTTCACGTCCCGCAGGCACGCCGGGCATCTGCCTGGCCGGCGTTGCCTGACGGGGGTTCCGATAGTTTCAGAAAGGCAGGTCGTCGAAGCGGGACAACACCTGCGGCCCCTCATCCGTCACCACCAGCGTGTGCTCGAACTGCGCCGAGAGCCGGCCATCCGCCGTCACTGCCGTCCAGCCATCGTCCAGTTCACGCACAGCAGCGGATCCCTGGTTGACCATGGGCTCTACGGTAAAAACCATACCGGACTGCAGACGCCGGTCCGTTCCCGGACGGCCATAGTGCAATATCTGCGGTTCTTCATGGAAGCTGCGGCCTATTCCGTGTCCACAGTATTCGCGCACGATGGCAAACCCCTCCGCCTCTACATAGCCCTGGATGGCGTGCCCGATATCGCCCAGCCGGTTGCCGGATACGGAGGCCAGCAGTCCCAGCTCCATGGCCTGTTTGGTGGTGTGCATGAGCCGAGCCGCGTCCGGACCGGGTTGGCCCGCCGCCATGGTGACGTTCATGTCTCCGTGATAGCCTTTCTTCCGAACCGCGATATCGATGGCCAGAATGTCACCGGACTGCAGGACCCTAGGGCCCGGAATCCCGTGCACCACTTCGTCGTTGACCGATATGCAGATGGCCCCCGGATAAGGTGGTCGACCCGCTGTCTGGTATCCTTTGGCACTGGATGTGGCGCCCTGGCGACGGATGAACCGATCCGCTATCCGGTCCAGTTCACCGGTGGTCACCCCCGGCTTCACGTACTCCATGACGCACGCCATGGTCTCAGCGGCGATACGGCAACTGGAACGTATCCGCTCGATTTCGCGGTCGGATTTGAGATGGATCATGCGCCTCCCCGTATTCAAACCAGGGCATCGATAGAGTTCGTTGCGCGCCTGAAGAACGCGATTTACATTGGTCCTCGCAAGGCACCCGGGCTCGGTTGAGCGGCACCTTGACACCATGGCCGGTCAGGTGCGTCTGCCGGACAGACAACCCCGGCGGTGGCGGCCCGGTTCTGTGTCCGGCCTGTGACGGCCCATCCCCCGCGGAGTGAATTCCGAATTGTCGCCCGCTATCTCGGTTCTCATGCCTGTGTTCAATGCGGCAGCCACCTGTGACCACGCGTTGGCAAGCCTCGTCGCACAGACCTTTGCAGACTTTGAAGTGATCGCCGTGGATGACGGCTCCACGGACGCAAGCCTGACGCAGTTGCAACGCTGGGCCGCTCGTGATAGTCGCATACGGGTTATCGTTGCGCCGCACCGAGGTCTGGTGCAGGCCCTCAACCACGGCCTCGATCACTGCTCCGGGGAATACGTCGCACGCATGGATGCGGATGACTGGAGCCACCCGGAACGACTGCACCGGCAACGACTGCTGCTCTGCGAGCAGTCGGATATCAGCGTGGCCGGCTGCCTGGTGGAAGCCTTTCCACCGCAACAGGTGGGAGAGGGGTTCCGGATCTACCTTGACTGGCTCAACGCCCTGGTGCAGCCCGCGGATATCGCCCGCGAGATATTCATCGAGAGCCCGATCGTCCATCCTTCCGCCATGATGTACCGGGAGGAACTCCTGTCACTCGGCGGGTACCAGGACCACGGCTGGCCTGAGGACTATGACCTCTGGCTCCGCTACCATACCGCCGGAAAACGCTTCGCCAAGGTTCCTGCGCCGCTGTTTCGCTGGCGCGAGCATCCGGCTCGCATGACCCATACGGACAGTCGCTACTCCGTGGAGAACTTCATACGGGCCAAGGCCCGTTACCTGCTCGATGGCCCCCTGCGCACGCGCACGAATCCGATCATCTGGGGTGCGGGAAAAACGGGGCGCCGGCTGGCCAAACACCTGGAGCGCGGTGGTCGCCAGCCGCATTGTTTCGTCGACATCGCTCCGGACAAGATCGGCGGCACCCTGCGCCGTGCTCCGATCATCGCTCCCTGCGAGCTGCCAACCCACTGGCACAGCCTGTCCCGCCCCATTCTGCTGGTGGCTGTGGCGTCACGCGGCGCGCGCCAACTGATCCGCGCCCACTTGCGAGGGTTGAGCCTGACAGAAGCCAGGGACTTCTACTGCACCACCTGACCCCCTACCGACTGCACCGACTGCTGCCAGAGGACAAGGAATCACGGCATGGATGATCAGGAACCGCAGGACCTCAAGGACCGCATTGCTGGGTTGTTGAGCTCTCGACGCCAACACCGCCCGGCAGGCCGCCCCGTGCTGATCGGTGTGGCGGGCGGTACTGCGTCAGGCAAAAGTACACTGGCCCGTGCCCTGGCCGACAGACTCCAGCCACTTCGTGTCCGGGTGATCGGACAGGATACCTTCTTCAAGCCAGTCGCGGAGCTTCCCACCTTTCCATCGCCTTCCCGCGATCGCCCCTGGCCGGATTACAATCGCCCGGACTCCTTCAAGGTCAACACCATGCTGGAGTGCTGCCGGTCCCTGGACAGTCTGGATGTAGCCGTCCTCGAAGGTATTCTGGTGTTGTCCTATCCTGAGGCAAGGGAGCTCATGGACCTCCGGCTGTACGTTGAGGCGGACGCGGATGAGCGTATCGTCCGGCGTATTCGCCGCAACCTGCAGAACGGCATGTCCCTGGAAGATGTCGCTGACTACTACCTGGAATCCGTCCGGCTGCAGCACGAACGGTACAACGCGCCCACCCGGAGTTATGCGGACCTGATCATACCCGGAGGTTCAGCGCAGCAGGCGACACGCGAGATGCAGCTGAACACGCTGGTCCGGGCAATCCGTAGCCAGGCAGCATGAACGGGCGCCGG
>SLHA01000076.1 GCA_007136405.1 Candidatus Latescibacterota bacterium | reverse complement strand
TTGCCTGGCGTCGGAACCCGCTTTCAGCGGCTGCTCGGTTGCGCCAACGACAGCGATGTAGGCGATGCTGATGACCCTTTCACGCGGGTCACGATCCGGGGCACCAAAGGCGCGCAACTGCTCGAGGTCCAGCCCGCGAATCCCGGTCTCCTCTGCCAGTTCACGGTGAGCCGCCGCCTCCAGATCCTCATCAATATCCACAAAACCACCCGGTAAGGCCCATGCCCCGGCATACGGTTCGCGATCCCGCTGGATCAGCAGCACCGAGGTCCCATGGACATGGGGACACGCCCTGTCGAGCGCGAGGACCACGCAGTCAACCGATACAGCCGGATGGGGATACTGATATTCATACATGGCCGGGCAGATAGCTCCTGAAGATCAGGCAAAATACGGCAACCGGTAATCTACCTTCACCAAGCCGCGGGCCGCGTCCGCATCGATCAGAACCACTTTCGATTCCAGCTGTATCCTAGCCCGAGCTGCAGCTCGCTCTTCAGACCGATCACTGCCATCTGGGAGTCTCTGTGCAGAAAGTAGTTGGCGTCGATCATGATGGCTAAGTCGTCCAACAGACTGATCGATATCCTGTTGTAGTGCTGTAGTGATATTTTATGCCCTTCGGTGGCCCCGGCAAACAATTCCACGGTTGACGAGAAACTGTTCTTTCGAGCAAAAGTGCGCCTGAATTGGGAGACGATCTCAAGGCCGATGTCGTTGTTTTTCTGCACGATATCGCGTTCTGCTCCCAGGCCGACACGCATGGACCAATCCGATCGGGGACGTATGTGCGTGCCGGAGCTGCCTCGAACGGTTATGGGACGACGGTCAGCGTCGGGATAGGTCCATACCGTATTCAGGTTGATCGAGACAAACGGCTCGTATTTCTTGCGTATAGTATACAGACCATCCAATTGCAGACGATCTGCGGCCTTGCTGAACTGTCCGTCGCGCCGCAGCTGTCCAAAGTTGGAGCGGAAACGGCTCAGAAAAACACCCCTTGCCCGTTCATGGCTGATACGATGATCGACCCGGCTGTTCCAGGCCAGAGCATCGCTTCCACTCAGAAGCGAAACACCCCGATAGTCCTGGGCGTGAGTGTTGAGACCGATCTGTGACAACGAACCACTGATTTCAGTGGTAGATTTCCATACACCCCCGGGACGCCAGTCGAGACCGTCGTACCGCTTTAGCCTGGGGTACGTCTGCAGATGCTTCATCAGGATGCCCGTAAGCATGATAGGTTCGAAGTCCGGCAGATCCTGCTCGCTGAAATACCCGTCTCCACCCGTTGCCAGGAAGCCAGTTGTCGCTACCTGGTAGACCTCGTCATCCACCAGCGGTCGCTGGTTCACTGTTGCGCTTTCCGGATCGTATCCAGAGAACACCAGCCGTTGTCCATGGCGCTCGCGCGCCCGGCTGCTCGCCGCCATGCGCCGCAGCTGGGCGCCTGTTACCTGCATCGGAACCACCTGATCGTCGAATCGAATCAGATGATCGATATCCCCTCTTGTCACCGGCCCATGCAACGTGGACTCACGCAGCGTTCCTAGATTGATGATGGCCACCTCCTGCTGCAGCCGCGCCCGCATCAACGCGGCGATCCAGTTCGGGGTGTCGTCAACCGGATCCGTGGCATAGGCGATCTGCTCTTCACTGAATTGCTGGTAGATCTCCTGCAGGTGCCGGATAGATGCAGCCACCTGCGGATCCTCAGGCACGCGGCTGTCGACAGGCACGAGATCCGCGCGGCAGTCTTCGATCGACCAGCCATGGCCATCGCGAACCAGGTCAAGATCGATCCGTCCGAGAAAGAAACCCTCTCCCGGAGTGGTAACTACGCGGGCGCCTCCGGTGTACACCGACAGACGGCGCAGCGCCATCCTGTTGGGGGGACGGATGAATCCGCCGACGACGTATACACTGACTTCCGGAAACTCGGCGACCAGTTGCTCAACTTCCGCTTCAGACATGTGGGTCAATACCAGGCACAGATCGATCTCCTCCTCCATATCATCCAATGCCTGCCGCAGAGCGCTCGCAGGATGGCCGATCTCAATACCCGGATTCCTGATCGGGTTGATCAGTTTCACCAGGTCCGGGGAAAGCAATCCAACGATACCGATGCGGATGCCCGCACGCTCGACGACGATGTGCGTACCGAACAGAGGCTCGCCGCTGGCCTGGTCGCGTAGATTGGCGCCGAGAAACGGAAAAGCCGCGTCCCTCACTCTCACCTTGAGCGTATCCAGGCCGTAACCGAACTCGTGATTACCCGGCACCATGGCATCGTATCCAGCCTGCTCCATCAAGGTTGCCACCAGACGCCCCGAATCGTATGTCGAGAGCGTGGCCGGGCCCAGTGCATCGCCGCCATCGACGACAAGGACCGACTCCTGTTCGCGGCTCAACGTTCGTAGAAGGGAATACAGCCGGGCCCATCCGCCGAGTTCCTCCTCGTCAGAATAGGACTGCGGCAACATCCTACCTTGCAGATCATTGGTGTGCAGAATAGTAAGGGTGCGCCTTTCCTCTGCCCTGGCCGCGGGAAAGCCAACGCAAAACAGGAAGACCGACATCGCGACCAGCCAATGGATCCGCAACTGAGTTTCTCCTATTTTGACAGGTTTGCATTCCTGACGCCGTGAGGTTATCCTATGGAGAAATCCCCGGACAACTTGCTGTCTGTGTCGAAAGGCACCAGGCAGTCGTAACGACAGACAGAGGGATTATGAATTGACCATATTGGCGTCCGTACTTGATGAGGCCACTGTCATACCTGCTCTGGATGCGAGCACCAGAGATGATGTCATGCGACTCATGTTGGATATGCTATGTCGCACCGGCAAGGTGAACGACCCCGAGCAGGCCCGTCTTGACCTGGATAATGCTGTTAGTCGCATGTCTGTGGGTATGGAGCACGGTATCGCCATTCCGCACGCCACAACGAACACCGTGGACGAGTTTGTCGCCGGAGTCGCCGTGACGCGGGAACCTCTGGATATGGACAGCTTTGATGGAAAGCCCGCCCGGATTTTCATCATGACATTGTACCCGAAACACGAGTCGGATTCCCATATCTGTTTTCTGGGCGCAATGGCCAGAATACTCAAGCGCTCCGCCAACCGGAAAACCGTTCTGGCCGCACAAACTCCGCAGGAACTTCTCCAGGCCCTGGTGGAGGCCCGATACTGAAACCCCACCGCTCAGCTGAGCCCCAGAGCCAGCGCGATCCAGAACACAAACAGGGCCAGGAAAACGGTCTGAGGGTGTATGCCATGCCAGGCCCTGAGCCGCGCGTAGCTTGAACCCATCTTCTTTTCTACCCATTCGGGCCAGCGTATGGCCTTGGCAGCGGGCATCTTGTCCAATACCTGTCTGCGCCCCACCACCCAGATACCGGCTGCCACAAGGGGTGGCAACAGCCCGATCGCAACCGCTTTGGGTGTATAGTACGCGGCGGCAAAATCAGATGATACCAGCGCCGGCCACAGACCGTTGAACAGGCATAGAGCCGCAAGGATCAGCATGGGCGTCAGCCGCAGAAGACCGGGATCACGCAACGGGGGCAGCGGTTCCTTGGATGGACGAACGAAAATCAAATATACAAACTTGATGAAGGAGAGTCCGGTTCCCACCGAAGCGAGGCTCAACAGCCCGATCATGAGTTGGTTGTCTGTCGCCTGTTTGAGCAGTTCCTTGCTGGCGTATCCGGACAGGGGTGGCACGCCGACGATAGCCGCGGACGCGATCACGGCGATGACGAATGTCTTCGGCATGCGGCGCAGGGCGCCCCCCATGCGGTATAGGTCGTCGTGTCGAAACAACGGACAGATCGCAGCCGCCACCATCAGCAGCAATGCCTTGTATACGATGTGGTTGACAGCATGAAACAAACCGGCGTTCAAACCGATGTCGCCCGCCCGATCGACACCGGCCAGGCCTACACCGGCCATCATGTAACCCACCTGACTGACGATGTGATATGCCAGTAGCCTTCTGACGTCTCGTTGCCTCAGCGCCCCCACCACGGCCACCACAGCCACAACAGCCCCGATCCAGGCCACCACCGGTTGCCCCAACCAGCCGACCCGCAACAATCGCGCCGCAGCATATACACCGGCTTTCGTGGTGAACACCGACAGCAGTACACCGCCGGAATAGGGTGCCTGGGGATAGGCGTCCACCAGCCAGAAATGAAGCGGCACCATGGCCGTTTTGATCAATATGGAAGCCAGGAATAACGGTTGCGCTGCTGGCGCTGCCGGTGCCACCGCGAGCGATCCGGTCAAATGCCAGTGCCAGACAGCCCCCGCAAAGAACAACCCCGCAGAGATGATCTGCACGACGATGTACCGCAGACCTGAACCCAACGCCGCCCGGTCACGGCGTTGAATGATGATGGCAAAGGCCGAGAAAGTCATGAGCTCAAAGCCTAACAGCATCCCGATCAGGTCGTTCGCCGCCAGGGTGAGCAGACCGCCGGTAACATGAAATAGTGACGCAACGAGCATGCCCGGCTTGCGATCGGGGAGCATGAACAGTATGACAAGCAAGCCAAGCAACGCAAAAAACGCGAACAGAGCCTGTTCCGCCCCCGTCGTGGGCAACCCGAAGGCGTATTCCGCAAAAGGTATGAATGCCCGGTCATGCATGGAGTTCGTCCAAAAGCTATTGTAGTCTGTCTGTGTGCTATGTCACGACGCTTGTGAAGTTGTACCCGATCGGTGCGCGGGTTCCACGAGCTAATGAAGCGCTCCTGCTGCGCGTTCCACCCAGGGCAGCACCCAGCGGATGCCCATGCCGACAGCCAGACAGGCAACCGCGGCCAACGTCGGCGGCACCCGCGCAGCCACAACGAAGCGCGGAGCCGTAACTGTTGCTGTCGCGCGACTGCGTTCCTGGTCCTGCGTGGAATGCCGCCCCAGGCACATGCGGATGATGCGTGCGTAATAGACCGCCGAGATGATGGTGCCCATGGCAACCACCAGGACCGGCCAGAGACCGAACTGCTCGAAGGCGGCTACGGACACCAGCCATTTGCTGGCGAACCCGCCGGTGAGCGGAACGCCAACGATGGCCAGAGAAGCGACGATAAATGCGGCGAAGATCAGCGGCTGCGCCTCGGCACAACCCCGGAACCGCCGCCAGTCGGCAGAACGTGTCTGGCGGCACAAGACGTGCCCGGACCAGAACAGGGCCGTTTTCATCATGACATGGTTGACGACATGCAAAATGGCGGCCACGAGTCCCAGGCGGGTTCCGGCGCCGAAGCCCATGAGAATGTAGCCAAGATGCGCGACGCTGGAGAAAGCCAGCAGGCGCCTGAGGTCACGTTGAGCCAACGCCATGATGTGCCCAAGGAGCACATTGACCGCACCGATGACCAGCAATGCACTTAGCAAGGCCGGTGCCTGCTGCGCAACAGCCAGCGGATGCCCCAGGATGCGCAGCATCGCATAGAGGTACAGCTTCATCGCGACGCCTGACAGGAATGCGGCCTGCGCGCTGCCAGCCGCTGCGTAGGCCCGCGCTTGCCAGAAATGGAGAGGCACGAGCCCGATCTTGACACCGAACGCCGCGACGACGCCGGCCGCGGCGGCGGCATACGGCAGGGGTGCCATGGCGTGAATCCTGCCGGCGATCTCGTCCATGTTCAGCTGCCCGGTAGCGGCATATATCAGCATGATGGATACCAGCAGAATCATGCCACTCGCGCTGGCCAGTACCAGGTACAGAAATCCCGCCGCGCCGCTGTCACGCCGCCCCTCCGGACCGGCTCCTTTCAACGCGATCAGCGCCGCGGTGCATACGGCGGCCAGTTCAACGAACACGAAGAGGTTGAACAGATCCGCCGCCGCCAGGATGCCCGCTCCCGCACCTGCCAGCAAGAACAGCAATGGACTTTCACCACGGTTGAATCCCCGGGTTGATCCGATGAACAACATGGCGCCGGCCAGCCCCAGGCCCAGGAGCAGGTAGAACAGCGCCGACAATTCATCCACGCGCAGACCGATGCCCCATGGAACGCTCCAACCGCCGATGGTGGCGTGTACGGGACCCTGCCCCCACACATACCAGACCGTCATGGAGACCAGCACCGCATACCCCAGGCTACCAGCCCCGGCCAGCGCCCACCGGAATACGGTCTTGTCTATCAGAGCAGCGATCAGAGCAAGGACGATGGGCGCCAGAATCAGCCATATCAGCACAGCGCTCATGCGGCATCTCCGTCCCTCAGCATCTCGATATCAAGAGAGCCATGCGTGCGGTGTATCAGGATGGCCAGGGCCAGCGACAGCGACAGCACCGCGGCTCCGATGACGATAGCCGTCAGAGCCAGGGCGTGCGGCAGAGGATCTACATAGGGGCCGCCAGCTCCGTCCATGATAGGCGCGGCACCACCCGGGCTGTAGGCCAATGCAATCAGGGCGATCAACACGGAAGACTCCATGACGGCCAACGCCACGCAGATCCGGATGAGATGGCGCTGGGTACACAGGCTGTACAGTCCCATGGAAAAGGTCAGCGCCGCGGCGATCCATGCGGATAGCTGCATTATGGCTCCAGCGTCCCGTCGCGTTGCATGTAGAAGAAAATGGCGCTGAGTCCCGCCATGACCTTGCAGGCGATGGCCAGGTTGAGCCAGGGAATGGCTCCGGCGCTGGGCAGCGTACCCGGCGTGCCCAGGGGAAAACCCGCCGCGCCGCTGGCGAGGAAGTGACCTGAATGCAGGAGCCCGAACAGACCGATACCCAGGAAGCAGAAGGCAGCGGCGTACTCGATCTTGGGAAGCCTGCCGTGTGCCCATGCTCGAGCCGGCACCGCGGCACCGTAGACGACCGCCAGCATGATCGGCAGCGCCGCCCAGCCCACACCGCCCTGGAAACCACCTCCGGGTGACAGATGCCCATTGACCACGATGTAGGCTGGCAGGGACCAGAACAACGGCACCAGGAAGGCGATACTGCGCCGTACCAGGACGGACAAACCTCTTCCTGCAGGCGGCTGACGGCCCTGTCCCAGCAGCGCCCCCACGGCCATGGCCGCGGCCAGGATCACGATCGCCTCGCCCATGGTGTCGAAGCTGCGGTAGTCGAGCAGCACGGCGGTCACGATATTCACCGCACCCGTTTCCCGGACGCCCGCCGCCAGATAGTGCTCCGAAACCCGCTGAACCGCATTGTCCTGGCTGTGGCTACCGGCCGGAATCATTGCTGCCATGAGGAAGACGGACATGGCGGCCGCCAGCAGAATGGCGGCCACATGACGTGCAGGTATACGCATCATGCCGGGCCTTTGGTTTTGGCAATGGCGGTCACGAAAACCGCGGTGAGCAACCCCGCTCCGATGACGACCTCGGCCATGGCCACATCGACGGCTTGCAGAAAGGAGAATACCGCCGTCGTAGCAATGCTGAACACCGACAGCAGCAATACTGAGGTGAGCAGGTCCCTGGTCAACAGGGCACCACCGGCAGCCAGCACCAGCAACACGAGCAATACCGCAAATGGCCATTCAATGGGCATCGCTGCTGTCCAGGAACTCCTGGTAGTCGTCAACGACCAGGCGATGGCGTTCGTGTTCGGTGCGGTAGTTGGAACGGGCTATGGCATGCGTGGATATCGGGTTGGTGATCATCAGGAACAAGCCCACCAGCAGCGTTCGCACCGCATGCGCGGCGTCCGGCGCGATCATGGCCAGTCCCATCAGTAACAGACCCGCGCCTATGGTCAAACCCTTGGTTCCGGCATGAAGCCGGGTATATGCATCCGGAAAGCGGATGATGGCCACCGTCATGGCCATGGCGAAGAAGGTACCCACCCAGATGCACCCCCAGCCGACAATGTGCAAAACCGTTCCAAACATCAGGAGACCTCGCCCGTTTCGATATATTTTGAAATGATCAACAGATCGGCAAACATCAGCAGGGCGTAGATCATGGCGATGTCCAGGAAAATGACGCGCTGGAACAGATGCGCCAGCAACACCAGGACAATCGTCATGAGCATGCCGATAGCATCGATGGCGGCAACCCGATCCAGCAGGGTAGGCCCTCGCCAGGCCCGGTAGAAGCAGGCACAGGAAAAAAGCAGCAGAGCCAACAGTATGGTCATCATCCCAGCAGCCTCCGGACCCAGCGTCGCAGGCCGCTGACCACCCGTTCGTCCATATCTGCATCACCGTATCCCGTCACATCGATCCAGTGTACGTACAGATCGTCGCCCTGCTCGTCATAGTCCAGCGTCAGGGTCCCCGGCGTCAACGTGATGAGAACAGCCAGCAGGGCCGTGTGATTCAGGCTTGGAGAGTGGCCCTGGATCCGCACGATGCCCGGCCAGAAATCCATGGATGGAGACAGCGCCAAGCGGGCGATATGGATCCCCGCCGCCAGTACCTTGCCGATGAAAACAGGGATGAACACGATGACGAAAAAGAGTTGGCGAAGATACCCCAGCACGCGGCCCATCGAGTCTCTGGGCGCCAGAGCGATGGCATCCGGACTGGCCGGCAGCCACGGAAACCCCCCGAAGACCCGCAGCAAGATCATGCCGCCGAACAAGGTAACCACCAGGCCGGTGACCACGATGGCCAGGGTTACCTCCATAAACAACAACAGCCATATGCCGAAGATGGATAGCGGCAGCCGGTATTCGATGGCTCTGCGTTTCATAGGCAGTGGATTTAGGGTTTGAGCAATACGGTAGCCCCAATGTGTTCATGACAACACACGATCGGGCGTTGTGTCTCTGGTGTCGGCCTGTATTGCGTGTTGACGTCCGGTATGGCTGGCCCCACCCCCCACCCTGTTGGCACGAATCCTGACCGCGTGCAGGGAAATACCCCCATGGAGATCCAGCCAAGGTGCCATTTCAGCGGATAATCATAACACATTTCGGAGTTCCGGGACAGGGGACAACCGCTCCTGTTCGCACGGTATTCGGGTGTACGCATGCGCCGGAACTGCGGCCATGGAAACAGACTCGTATTACATATTTGCATGGTCTCCGGAATCCATCCAACAGAGTCCGCCGCCGCGCTTGCCACGGCCCGGATCGATTGAGAACAAACGGTGTCGTCCGAGCCGGTTGAAAGCTCGATTACCGTCGGCGAGCACCGCCGTCGGAGTTGTGACAAGGCCTCGCTGCAGCGATTCAGCATGGTTGACTGCCGCTCCCACCAGCACCATCTTACACGGTCCGGACGGGCTCCCGGCTACCCGCAAGAAGCCAACGGTACCACAGCGGACATCGTCAGGAAGGATGTTTTCGCCAATCAACCCTATTCAACCCACGGAACCGAGCCATGAGCCAGACCTTAGCCATCAACGGCGGCCAACCAGCAGTGCCGGAGTCGATCGCATTCCACAAGTGGCCTCCCCCTCTGGACGAATCGGGTGAACAGCTCATCCTGGAGGCTGTCCGGCAGAACAACCATTCGGGAGGAGGCCCGCACGTACGGCAGTTGGAGGAGGAGTTCGGAGCCTGGAACGGCAACAGGCACGTCATCGCCACCTGTTACGGCGGCGCCGCGCTGCACATGGGTATAGCCGGCTGCGATGTCGGCGCCGGCGATGAAGTGATCACCACAGCGCTGAGCTGGACCACTTCGGCCACCTGCATCATCCATCATATGGCGGTGCCGGTTTTCGTCGATGTGGACTGGGAATCCATGCTGCTGGATCCGGCCAGGATCGAGGCCGCGATCACCGAGCGCACCCGGGCTATACTCGTAGTCCACTACTGGGGCGTGGCCTGCGACATGGACGCCATCACGGCCATCGCCCGCAAGCACGGTCTGCGCGTCATCGAGGACGCCTGCCAGGCCCATGGCTCGCTGTTCAAAGACCGCAAGGCCGGCACCATGGGGGACTGCGGCGCCTTCTCGTTCAACCAGAACAAGAACCTCTGCGGGGGCGAAGGCGGCATTTTCGTCACCGACGACGATGAGATCCTGGCCAAAGCCAAAGCCGTGATGAGTTTCAGCGATATGCGCCCTGCGGACGCCGGGCGGGATTACCACCAGTACGGTCTGGGATTCAAGTACGGCCACGGCAATCTGCCCGCGGCTTTCGCCCTGGCCGGCCTGCGACGGCTCAACATGACCAACGCCTGGGCCATCGAAAACTGGCATCAGCTCGACAGCCTGCTGGCGGACACGCCGCATCTGGTGCGCAGTTTTTCCACTCCGGATCAGCCCACCAACGGCTACGCCTACGTCCTGCGCGCGGACCCCAAGTACGCCGCCAACCGCGGCGTTCCGCTCTCCGACCTCACGGACGGCATCGCCGCCGCGCTCAGGGCGGAGGGCACACCATTCTCCCGGGCCAAGTGGCTGCTGCCGGCTCACGGGGTTTTCCAGGCCAAGAACGCTTTCGGCAAGGGGGCACCCTGGGCTCACTACGCGCGGCCGGATATCGACTACTCGCTGGGACAGTGGCCCGTCGCCCAGGACTGCATCGACACCTGTCTGTGGGGCATCAACCTGCACCGGCCACCCAACCGCTCGGAGCAGATCGAAGCTCTGGCCACAGCCATTCGTAAAGTGTTCGAGAACCTGGACCAGGTGCCGGTGGCAAACCCCGAGCCACGACCACAGGAGAACCGTGCATGAGTGACGTCTTTCGGTTTGACCAGCCCGCCTGCTGCCTTACAGGTCGCAGGATCAAGGCCGGCTTCCACTGCCACACCACCCATTCGGACGGCGGTATGTCGGTTCGGGAGACCGTGGACCGGTACCGCTCCAAAGGGTTCGAGTGCGTCGGCATCACGGATCACCGCCAGGTCACGCCGGTAGAGGATATCGGGGTAGAGGACTGCATCGCCATCGCCGCAACGGAGAATGGCGGACAGCCGGATATCATCGGAGTCGGTGTGGAGACGGCGGTGGAGCCGGACCTGCCGTTGGCGGAACGGGCCGCGATGCTGGCCGGGCAGGGTGGCTTCACCATCGCGGCTCATCCGACGTATTGCGGCGTGCTGCCCGCAGACTATGTCGACTGCCCTCATCTGATGGCGATGGAAATCTACAATGCCTATTGCGATGCCGCCTACGCCAACGGATATGCCCTGGAGCTGTGGGATATGGTCCTGGGGCAGGGGAAGCGGATCTGGGGTGTAGCGGGAGATGACGCGCATCTCAACCCCAGGAAGCGTTACTATTCGGATGCGGGGCTGGGGTGGGTCGAAATATGGGCGGACGATATCAGCCGGCAACCCGTCGTCAACGCCTTGAAAGAAGGGGCTTTTTTCTCGACCCAAGGGCCGGTTTTCGACAGCATCGAGGTTCAGGCGGATTCGATCAGCGTGACCTGCAGCCCCGTGAGCCAGATCCGCTGGCGGACGTTCGGCAAAGTGGGATATGTGGTCTACGCGGAAGCGGGTACCACCCTGACCCGGGCCTCTCTGCCGGATGGGTTCCGGCCCGACACGTTCGTACGGATCGAGCTGGTCGACCAGGACGGCCGACGCGCCTGGTCCAACCCTGTCTTTGTGCATGCGCCGGAACGAGCGGCTTGCTGACTGCGGCAGAACGCGCGGCACGCTGACTGGGGCGTAACGCGGTTTACTGACGGCACGCGCGTCACCCCTCGCGTCACCCCCCATGGAGGCCGACAGGAATGGTCAAACCGAATATCGTCGTGATGCTGATGGACAACCTGGGGTACGGGGATCCGGGCTGCTTCGGATCCACCGTGCACCGGACGCCGCACGTGGACCGCCTGGCCGCGGAGGGCATGCGCCTGACCAGCTTCTATAGCACCAGCGGAGTGTGCACGCCGTCACGGGCCAGCCTGATGACCGGCTGCTATCCGCGGCGGGTCAGCATGCATATCGGCGGCCGCCAGACGGCCGTGCTCATGCCCGGCGATCTTAGGGGTCTGCACCCGGAGGAGATCACCGTGGCCCGCGCCCTCAAGGGAGCCGGCTACGCCACGGCCTGCATCGGCAAGTGGCATTTGGGTGACCAGCCAGAATTCCTGCCCCGGCGTCACGGTTTCGACACCTTCTTCGGCGTGCCGTACAGCGAAGACATGGTCCCCACGCCCCAGCATCCGGAGCGCCCGCCGCTACCTCTGATGCAGGACGACCGCGTCATCGAGGCCCCGGTAGACCGGGACTACCTGACGCAACGCTATACCCAAGCCGCTGCGGACTTCATCCGTGCCCACCATGATCGACCATTCTTCCTCTACCTGTCCCACGCCATGCCGGGGAGCACGGCGCGTCCTTTCGCCAGCCCCGCTTTTCAGGGCCGTTCCGCCCATGGACCGTACGGCGATGCCGTGGAGGAACTGGACTGGTCCACCGGGCAGATCATGACCGCGCTGCAGGAGCTGGGACTGGATGATCGCACGCTCGTGCTATGGACTTCGGACAACGGCGCGGTGCGCCGGAATCCGCCGCAGGGTAGCAACGCGCCCTTGAAAGGATGGGGGTACGACACGTCGGAAGGCGGGCAGCGGGTTCCGTGCATAGCGCGCTGGCCGGAGGTCATTCCGGCGCACACGGAATGTGACCAGGTGTCGACCATGATGGACCTGTGGCCGACGGCAGCGGCTCTGGCCGGCTTCCCGTTGCCAGCGGATCGCATCCTGGACGGCCACGACCTGCTGCCATTGCTGACCCGGGCGGAAGGTGCGCAGTCGGCGTACACCGACCACGGATTCTTCTACTATCACCTGGACCAGCTGCAGGCAGTGCGTTCCGGCCCTTGGAAACTGTACCTGCCGCTGGAGCGCAAATTGGACAAACTGCGACCGCTGTATGACCAGTGCGGTCCATCCCCGGCCATGCTGTTCGACCTCGACGACGATATCGACGAGAAGCGCGACCTGGCATCCAGCCAGCCGGAGGTAGTGGCGCGGTTGACCCGGCTCGCTGACGCTGCCCGCGCCGACCTGGGCGACCATGACCGGCAGGGCCTCGGCCAGCGGCCCAGCGGCTGGGTGGATGATCCGCGCCCGCCGCTGTTGGACTGATTCGGCCGCCGCTGTTGGGCCGAGTCGCGTCCGGACTGTTGTACGGATACGCCCTCCGCTTTCTGACCGATCAGCGCCCCGACTGCTGGACTGATCGGAGCCCGCACTGCTGGACTGACCCGCCCGCCGCTGTTGGACTGATTCGCCCGCCGCTGTTGGACTGATTCGCCCGCCGCTGTTGGACTGATTCGCGCCCCGTAACTGGCGCTACGCTTACCGCGGAGGCCGCGCCGGTTCACCAACCCGCGTACATCCGGTCTCTGTGCCGGAGCTGGCTCCTTCGGGACCGGCGCTGATCGGCCTCACGGAACGGGTCCCGCTGCCACTGGCCGCCGGGGGCTGCAGCTGCCGCTCTCAGCTCAACGGATTGCTCAGGCTGAGCAGGTCCACCTGCTGTTTGACCCGTTCACTGCTGGCCGCGCCGGTTTTTTCGATCCAGGGGACCGTATAGATGCGTCCCTCTGGGTGCACGGCGATGGAATGGGTCATGGTCGGGAAACGGCCGTCTGCTAGACGCAGGGCGCCGTGATCGGCGTACTCCCCGGAGGCCAACCGGTAGGTGGTCAGATGCAGCACTTCGGGCACTTCCCGTCCGTCGGCCCGATGGTTCCTGGCCGCGGTGAGGTAATAGAAGGTTTCCCCGTCCGCTCCTGGAGCCAGACTCAGATAGCCGTACCGGAAGGGTTCGTAACCGCCGTTGCGTCTGAGCTGGTCCGCCACAATGCGCTCGATGACCTCCACCTGGCCTGAGGCGGGATCGAAAGAAAAGAGGAAGCCGGATTTGCCGTGAACGGCGTAGAATTTGCGGCGACCGGCGTGCCAGTAGGCCTTCCTCCAGTTGTATCCCTGATGGCCCGGCGTGTGCGGATCCCAGCAGCCAAAAATGTCCAATTTGAAACTCACGCCCGTCGATTCGACGGTATCACGGGCGTAGACGTACCGTTTGACTTCGCCATCGGGGTTGGTGAAGTAGACCGTCCCGTCATCCGGGTGCAGGCCCAGGCTGCGGCACAGGCAGAAGTAATCCTCTCCCTGACCGATCTCGCCGCCTCGGGAAACCGGACCCAGATCCGTCAGCCGGGCGTCGCCAAGGTCGTAGTGGATGAAGTGCCCCCGGGGCCAGGTGAGACCATAGAGACGACCGCGCGCCGCGTCCATGGTCATGGTGATGATGCCTTCGCCGGCGGCGGCCTTGGCCAACTCCCGGAAGCGCCCCGTATCCATATCGAATACCAGGAAGTGGCCCCCTGGATAGGGTTTGTACCCAGGCGGTGTTTCGGCCGGTTCCTCCTTGTTGCTGGATGGCTTGTAATAACCGTAGTGGGTGGCCAGATAGAGCTTGCCCTGGTGTTCGAAGTATTGCGAGTGCGACTTGCCCTGCGGAATCGTCTTGCGCCCGGCCTCGCCCACTATTTCGCCCAGATTTCCCAGGCACTCCGGCTCGCCGCCGGCATGCGGATCATATCGGTAGATGCGCGCGTGCGTGTCCACGTCGTGTGAGCAGAGAGTGTAGTAAACGCGTCCGTCACTGGCGATGGAAAGCGAGTCGAAGTTGGAGTCGCTTTGGGCAAAACCGGAAGGATGGAGAGTGCAGGTCAACGTGGCGTTGGGCGGCATGTTCATTCTCCGGATAGAGGCAGCGTATCATTATACGAGTACCACATCAGGCACGATGAGGACGTTCCGTGAGCTCCGCGGGCTAGCGGTGAGCGGACGTTCCGTGAGCTTTGCGGGCTAGCGTTGAAGCGCCGCCGCGATCAGGCGGGCGGTGCCAGCAAGGCCCGGTCCAGTAGCACGCCCTGCGACACCAGATGTTCCTGCAGGGTGCCGGTTTTCAGCGCGTTCACGTCACCGTCGGTCTGCGCCACGGCCAGCGCCGCGGCCGTACCGGCAGCCTGGCCCGTGACCACACAAGGCGGAATGGCGCGCAGCACGTCCCACACCGTGTTATCCACGGAGATGCAGCGTCCCGCCGCCAGCAGGTTCGCCGTCTTCACCGCGCGCAGGCTGCTGAACGGCACGGGGTACACCGGACCCGCGCGACGCCAGTCCCCTGTCAACCCGATCGCATCGTCCAGCCACTGGTGCATGTGCGCCGCGGTGAGCGTGAAACGGGCGGCCAGACGCCGGGTCATGCGCAGGCAGGCCATGGTCGGCGGCATGAGCAACCGCGGGTCGCTGCCAGGATCCGCGGCGCGCAGTTCGGCCAGCCGTTGACGGATCTTGCTCCGGGTCTGCAGAATGTGAGCCGTCACCTGCCGGGCATCGTCGCCGGCGAAGAACGGCCCCTGGGACCGCTGGGTCCCGGCCTCCGGACAATAGCGGTTGCTCAATTGGTGCAGCTTGAGCTGGCCCTCCGTCAGCGTGTAGAACCAGCCGGTCAGCACATTGCTGTGCAGCGACACCGTGTCCTCGCCGGCGGCATGACAAAGATCGGCGTCGCCGCTGGCATCCACGGCGGTTCGACAGGCGATGGCGGAGCGTCCGCTCTTGTTTTCCACGACGAGATGGGAGATCCGGCCGTCCGCCGCCCGGAGCGCGGCACAGAACCGCGTGTCGTACAGAATCTCGACACCGGCATCCACTACCCATTGCTCCAGGGCCAGCATATAGGTGGATGGATTGAAGCCGACGCGATACCGCTTCTGCGCCCGCTCCTCCGGATCACCGCCGGGTTGCCAGCAGGCGGGAATCCGGGTGAAGCGCGCCGGTGGATCGTCCGCCTCCAGATCGGCGACGGAGAGCTTGAGCAACTCCTCCCCCATGCCGGCGATCACCTGGCGGCCCCGGCCGTCGCATAGCGGTAGCCAGATGGTGACGTTGCCAAGCGTGGCCAGACCACCCAGACCGCAATACCGCTCCAGCAGGCAGACCCGCGCGCCGTTCCGCGCCGCGGCCACCGCCGCCGTCACTCCCGCGATACCGCCACCGACGACGGCCACGTCGTATTCAGCGCTTACGGGAAGGTCGCGGGCGGGTTCGTGCACGACAGTGTTGTGAGTCATCTCAGCCGATGCTCTCCTCCTGCCCGGCACTCCGGTCAATCAATCGGTACCGGTGCAGGTACGGTAAAAAAGATGAGGTATGATGCAGTTGGATGGACGATATGGTAAGCAAAAAGGTGCTTCAGGCCACCCGCCTCACCCTTTGACGCAGGCCAACGGTCGGAGCCGGGCCACCTTGGTCGAGATGCCGGCCTGCTCGCAGGCGTCAACCACGTCCGTCACATCCTTGTATGCCTCGGACATTTCCTCCTGCACCGTGCGTCGCCCGGCGCTTTTGACCAAAATCCCTTGTTTGGCCAATTCTGCGACGATATTGCGCTTACCCGCCGCCTTGATGGCACCGCGCCGGCTCAGGGCGCGCCCCGCGCCATGGCAGGTGCTGCCGAACGTCTCTTGCAGGGCGTGGGCGGTTCCGGTCAACACGTAGGAATACCGCCCCATGTCACCGGGGATGAGCACGGGCTGGCCGATAGCGCGGTAGGGCGGGGGAACCTCGTCGCGCTGGCCGGCAAAGGCCCGGGTAGCGCCTTTGCGATGCACGCACAGCCGGCGCTCCACGCCGTCGACCTGGTGCGTCTCTATCTTGGCGATGTTGTGCGCCACCTCGTACACGGTACGCAGGCCGATGCGATCCGCCTGCAGGTTCAGCGTCGCGGCGAAAACCTGCCTGAGCTGGTGGGCGATGACCTGCCGGTTGGCGAAGGAGTAGTTGACCGCGCAACGCATGGCGCCGAGGTAGGCCTGGCCTTCGCTTGACGTCAGGGGTGCGCAGGCCAATTGACGGTCCGGCAATTCGATGCCGTAGGCACGCGCCGCCCGGTCCATGCGCGGCAGGTAGTCGTCACAGATCTGGTGTCCGTAGCCCCTGGAACCGCAATGGATGATCACGGTCACCTGTCCGGGAAAAAGACCCAGGACCGCGGCGGCCGTTGGATCGTAGATACGTTCCACGCAGCCGATCTCCAGGAAATGGTTGCCGGAACCCAGGGTGCCGATCTGATCGGTGCCGCGCTGCGTCGCGTGCTTGGACACCTGGTCCGGATCAGCGCCAGGGATGCAGCCGTTTTCCTCGATGAACGTCAAATCGCCGGCGTCACCCAGGTCACGCGCCACCGCCCAGCGCGCGCCCGAGGTGGCCACGTCAGCCAGTTCCGCGGCCGACAGCTTGATGCCCCTGCCGGCGCCGACGCCGCAGGGTATTTGCGCGAACATGCGGTTTACCAGGTCCTGGATATGGGGCTTGACCGCGTCCTCGGTGAGTTCGCTGGCCATGAGCCGGACGCCGCAGTTGATATCGTAACCCACACCGCCCGGCGAAACCACGCCTTGATCGATGTCGAAAGCCGCTACGCCGCCGATGGGGAAACCGTAACCCCAGTGCATGTCCGGCATGGCCAGGGAGGCGCTGACGATGCCGGGCAGAGTGGCGACATTGGCGACCTGAGTGGGCGCGTTGTCCGCCAGGATGCGGTCCAGCAGCCGGCGCGTGGCATACAGCCGTCCCGGCACCCGCATCTTCCCAGTTGGCGGGATCTCCCACAGATATTCCGTCTTTTGCGTCAAATCCCGTTCCTGCATGACTTCCGGCTTTCTGTTGCGTAGTTGAACTGCACGTTCATTATCAGGTCTACATATCGAACAACACGGTAGCCCGCCAACCCGTCCCCGTGGACTCGATCCGCAGACCGTGGAAGGTCACTCCCTTGATCTCCGCATGGAGCGTGTGGCGGGCCGGGTCCATCGGTTCCCCGCTGACCCGCGCCCTTAGTCCGGTCGCGTCCAGTTGGAGCACGCGGAACTGCGCGCCCAACAGGCCTTCCGTATGATGCAGGCGGTTCAGTTCCGCCAGCCAGCGGACCAGCAGGGCGTCGCGATCCGGCGCGTTGACCTGCACATCGCGCGCCGTGGCCGGGCAGACGGCCGCCATATCGGTTATACAGTAGAACATGGCCCAGGCCACGCGTTCGAACAACTCCGGCAGGCTGGCGGCCTGGACGCGGATCATCTCGTCGGCGGGGTGATCCAACCGTTCCAGCCAGGCCGGCGCCCCTGATTCTTCATCGTGCATCGTATTGCTTCTCCTGAGAAACCTCTGGTTGTTACGTGGTCGAAAACCGGCGGCGGAGCAAGTGCCGACCACCGTCCGGGTTGTTCCGGGAAGGACGCTCAGCCCACTTTTCGTGCCAGCATTACACGCGGCTCCAGAGACTCGGCCCGCGGCACACATCAGCGTTACCTGCGGCGCCAGATGTCAGCCCACTTCCCACGCCAACGTTACCTGCGGCGCCAGTCGCACCGGTGCCATCATATCCACCCGGCAATACGCGCCCCATTCCGCCACTACCGTCAGTTGCCGGTCCTGCATGCGTACCGGTCCGCACTGCCGGTCGTATTCCAACTGACTCACCCACAGTTCGGCGCCGCCGAAGACGCGCTCGATACTAAGCTCGATCCTGTCCTCACCTGCCCAGCCGCGGGCCCAGAACAGCGGATGGATCACCGCAAATGCGCCCTGGAGCCGCGGTTGCAGGCGCAGCACCCGCGCCGCCGGCCGGTAGACGAAATCCAGCAGTGCCTCGTACACCAGCCAGCTGGCCGGCGCGGTCATGTAGTACGCGCCCCAACTCGGCGTACCGGTCAACGGCCGGTAGATCAACCGCGTATCGCACGGATGACGGCCATCGCCGTCCATGGCACGCACGATACGTTCCCACAGAGCCAGCATCCGCGCGTCATCGCCACGAGAAAGCGCCGTGAGCCCGAAGCTCTCGACGTACGGGAGCCAGCCATACTCCGTCCAGGCGTCCAGCGTGGGTGCCACCTCGTCCGGAGGAACGGCAAAGCGGTCGCTACCGTTGCATTCCAGCAGGGCGTCCCGGCAGGATATCAGCCGGTCCTCGGGCAGCACGCTGTGACCGCTCAGCGCGCGGGCGAAGAACTCGCCGGCGAGCATGCCCGCGTGGCAATGGCCGTTACGCGGCCCATGGGGACTACCGAAGGTGTCGTAGTACCGTCCATTCCACAGATCCGCCTCCAGACGTCGTCGCGCAGCGGTTTCCAGCTCCGTAGTCAGCGTGGCGATGGCCGCGTCGCCCGCATCCTGGCCCCAGGCCCGCGCCACCTGCAGCGTGGCGATCCAGAGCGTGCCCAGGTACGGCGTCGTGCCTTCGTAATGGTACCCGTCGTAGCTGGTGCCCATGCCGTTCGTACCCACCTGGGCTACCCCGCCTCCCGCCCGGGCCCATTCCGCGTGGCGCAACAGAGCAGCACGAGCCTGGGGCCAGTACGTGGCGGCAAAGCTGCCGTCCCCGAGCAGCCAGGCGTGACGAGCCAACTGCAGGATGAAGGCACAGGTTAGATCGGGCCAGCGCTGTTCGCGGGCACCGCGTTCCAGGTGGCCGCCGCCCAGATCGTGGTTGACGCCGCCCGCGGCAGCCTGATACGCCGCGAACTGTCCCAGCTCGCGGCGGTTGAGTTCGGGAAAGAACAGCAGGGTCGCCGGATGGGCGGCCAGGCGCTGATCCAGAGTCCCGTAACAACCAGCCATTTCGGTGGGCCCCTCGTTGATCGAAAAGCGGCCATCCCGCAACAGCACGCTGTTGGTGATCAGCGGATAACAGCAGTTTTGCAGCCGCGCCTGCAACCATGCGGGCAGATCGGTGCGCGCCAGCAACGATCTCAGCGCCCCTGCTTCCTGCCAGATGCGCGCCCTCCGGGTCAGCAGCAGGTGAAGAACCTCCTCCCCATCACGGCAGTAGTTATGCCAGAACAACCCTCGTTCGGTGCCTCTGCTGTCGGTCCAGCGCGGCATCTCCCAGACCACGACCATGTCCACGCATCGGGTCTGACCCGGTGCAAGGTCCACGGCGCACGCCACGGAGCCCCGGCGCGGATGCGTGTCGATCTCGATGGCCTCCGTGGATATGGGACAGTCTTCCCCGGTAGTCAGGGCCACGGCGACGTAATGGTGGCCGTCGGCTGCCGCTGCGTGTGGATTGGGCGCGTTGGCGTACCGCAGGGCGACGTAATCGGCCGCTTCTACCCGGGCCGCCGTATGCTCCTGCGGCGGCGACCAGTAACGGTATACGCCGTCGCCGTACCCGGTCCGGGTTTCTTCCGCACCGATACCGCCGCCTTCGCCGACCAGGTTGGGCCACTTCAGCCGGCAGGCGACCCGCAACGGCGCGGCACCGCGGTTGTGCAGCGTCCAGCGCAGCAGAAAACCGGGCAGCGGCGAAAGGCGCAAGTCGTGCGGCACGAACGGCGCGGTGGCGGTCACTTGCGCGCCAAGACCGGGGAGAGCGTCGACCGCTTTCAGCGTGATCTGCGGGAAACGCTGGTCGGCGGTAAGCGCCGGCACCGGGGGCAGTCCCTGGGCGGAACGAGTGGCCAGCACCCGTTCCGTGCCGTCCGCCGCCACGCTCAGCGCGGCTCCCGGCAGGCCGTCCGGATCTTCCAGGGGCATGTCCTGATTGTTGTTGCCGCTGAAGTTGCGGAAGCGGCCATCACGGCACAGTTCCACCTTACCGGTGCCGATGCCGCCCAACGGAATGCCGCCGCTGGCCCACGCGGGATCCTGCTGGCAGGCGATCCAGTCGTCCGCCTGCCCGGTGTGCAGGAACCGGGTCCAGGTGCACAGCAGCACATCGGCGTGGGTCAACTCAGCCGGGATGCGCGTCAGCGTCACTGTGCCGTCTCCCCGCGAGACGTAGGCGCGGCACAGGATGACCCAGCATAATCCATCGACTTTGGCCGGAATCACGGCTTCGACATCCTGCATGCCTTCGCCGAACCCCAGCCCCACATCATCCGAGCGAAGGCCGCCTGTCTGCACGCGGACCTGGACTGTGCGCAACCGCGGCGCCAGGGGCGTGGGTACCCGTACGCACACATAGTACCCCAACCGAGCCAGGGCGCTGGGAATGTGGATCGGCACCGGCTCGGTCAACGCCGCTCCCAGCACGAACAGCTCCTGGTGCTCGGTTTCCAGGTAGAGACGGCTCATGTGTTCCTCTCCTTGCGTCAGATCGCGGACAGGTATCCGCAGCACGGCGTCGGCAGCGCAGAGCCGGGCACTCGCGTGCGGAGTGTTTCCCTACGGCGGCATGGACGCGGTGTGGGTTTCCGCCGGCGCCACGTCCACCCCTTCCACCGGCTACAACGTAGCGTCCGCCCATGGCACTCGGCTGGGTCAGGGCATAGACCAGTACATCGACGTAGAGCTGGTTGACAGGTTCAGAACGATAGCGATTGAATCGCGGGCTGACCACCGCCACCAGGCGGCTAATCGCATGCCAGCCGCCTCATCCTGCAACACCCCTATCCGGGGCTCCATTCATGCTTTCGGATTCGGCTCGTTCACCCTCCATCTCTGTCGGCAACTAGGTAGTCTTTTCCAAAGCGATGTCGCCATTTTGGGTGACGACGACGATGTCCGCATCGAGATCCGTGAGCGGCGTCGCCCAGGCGTTTTGTCGCGCGGTGGAAACGATCGTGCGCTGTGGGCGATTCCCACCTGCGGTCAAGGAGAACTCCCCTAACACCGCGTGATCCACGGCACCCCAGCGCGTCGCCAGCGTTACCGTGAGTTCGTGCCACATGCCGTCTTTGAGGAACAGCTTCACTTCACCGCTTTCCGCCTCGATCCGGTGCTTCCACGTGGGCTGATGGTGGGCAATCCGGTAACGGGTCGCGCCATAGCCGTTCCGCACCGTTGCCGTTCCCTGGACATCACTCACCTCGAGATACAGCTTGCCGACCTCGATCCTCAACTGGCCGCGGACATCCTCCACCGTGCTTTCGCGGACCTGCCGCCGGGCAATCTGGTTGTTCCACTCCACGCCGGCCCCGTCGTAATCACACCACCACACATTGCCGGTAATCCCTTTCATTAGCGAAGTTGAGGTGGACTTGAGGCGCACGTCACCGTGGAGGTCTTCGAGGCGCACCTTGCCGCGCTGTCCGATCAGGTTGACGCGGGAACGCAGTCCCCAGATGTGGACCTCATGGCCGCTCCCCAGCAGAGTGACTTCCACCCCGGCAGGCAAGGCGACGACCGGGTTGGCCACCCCGCGCGGGCCGTGCACGTATCCCGTGTCCGTGGCGTGGGGCGCCAGCGCCCGGCGGAGCGCCGGGGTGAATATCACGCGGACGGGAGGGCAGTGAACGAAATTGTCCCCCGCAGGTCAACGCTTCCCCCGTCTCCGCCCACTTCCGGATACTCCTCGAGAAGTTTTCCGTCGATCCGGCCTCATACAGGTCAGCCGCTGGGGATAGAACAGCGGCCGTTCGACTGAAGTCGACCCTCGCCACGTCTTCGAGTCCATTGAACCTATCAAACGCTATGCCCCACTGGCTTGACTCGGTGCTGTAAATTTCTATACTTCTCGACGGCGCCGCCGGCTCTGTGTCGCTCCCCCCATCACGCTGCGTTCAAGGACCTTGGCATTGTACCTTCACCGAAGCGACCGCAGAACCGCCCAGCAGACAGTTCACAGGGGGTAAGGTGCCGATGTCGTCTCGTCCTGATGCATTGCTTTGCAAGCTCCGAAAACGCCTGGCGTCGTTGTACGGCGATCGCCTGGCGCACCTGGTGCTGTTTGGCTCGCGCGCTCGGAACGACGACGACGACGAGTCGGACATCGACGTGCTCGTGGTCCTGCGGGGACAGGTCTCGCCATGCCAGGAGATCGCCAAAACCGAAGACCTGGTTGCCGCGCTGTCGCTCGAGCACGACGCCGTGGTATCCTGTGCTTTCGTCGCGGCCGATGAGTATGAGACGGGCGGCAGCCCTTTGATGCTCAACGTGCGACGAGAGGGAGTTCCGGTTTGACCGGAGACCAGGCATCGCTGGTTGAGCAGGCCCAGGCAAGCCTGGACGCTGCCCGTGTGCTGCGCGTGGCTGGTTACCATGGCTTCGCCGCGTCACGGGCGTACTATGCCATGTTCTACGCTGCTCAGGCGCTGTTGCTTTCACTGGGGCTTTCGTTCTCCAAGCACAGCGGCGTCATTGCCGCCTTTGGCCAGACTGGCAAAGCTGGCCGGAGGATCCCGACAGTGCGACACGAGAGCAACTCTGGGCCGCGTATTAGCGTGCAACCGAACAACTGTTAACGAGGTCCCACCAGGCAGACGCGGCGCCTGCTTGGCCCTTCCGCCGATCGGCGCTGCAGGAGCTGCGGCTGAACAGTGACCCACAGTGGCAAGCCGCCGCCGAGTTGTGTTTTGCCTGTGGGACCGCCTCGTTTGAGGATGATCTGACGGCCGCCGTGGAGCGCATATCCGCTCTGATCGTTACACACGGCGATGTGGGCACCATGGTGGCGGACTGGTGGAGTGAGAGCGGGTGCCGATGCTCGTAAGGGACGTAGGCAGTCCCGGTACCCTTTTCGGTCTTGACGGGTGGGTGCACTTCAATCAGCCTTCGATCGTGTTGTGTCGGGACAAGTGAAAGCCCACCCGCTGGGTGAGCAGCGGGCCGACCAGACAGGTGATGAAGATCAGCACGATAACTGCGTCCACCACGATATCGTCAAAGACACCCGCGTCCCGTGCGGTAATGGTGACAGCAAGCGTGGCCGCAGCTTGCGGAATTGTCAAACTAAAGAGTAGAAGCCGGTCTCGCCATGGATACTGAAAAAGAGAGCCCACTGCCCACGTTGCGGACGCCTTTCCCAGTACGACCATACCAAGCAGCATCGCGGCAATTATCCATACGCGAAGCGATTCGGTGAACACGGAGATTTCCAGTAGGGTTCCGGTTGAAACGAAAAAGAACGGGATGAATAGCATCCTTCCGACAAACTTTACGTGTTCACGGAGGATCGCGCGACGCGACATGATCGGGTTCAGGCAAAGGCCCGCCAGAAACGCACCCAGGATCTTTTCGGTGCCGATCAACTCGGTGATTGACGCGAGGATGAGCAGAACTACCAGGACGTAGAGCGCCTTCTGAGCCGGAGATGCTTTCCGCGACATCATCCAGCGGCTCATTTTCGGAACCACTGCCAGCGACGCTCCAACCACAACCACCAGCAGCCCAAGAGGGATGAGCGATTCCAGCGGATGCGCCGCACTTCCGGCCGAACGGATCTGAATGACGAAAGCCAACAGCACCAGTGCAAGCGTGTCGGTAATCAGTGTGCCGCCGATAGCTGCAACGACGGAGCGACGTCGGACAAGACCGAGCTTTGCCACAACCGGGTAGGCGAGCAGCGTATGCGAACTGATCACGGTTCCAAGCAGCAGAGCTCCGGCCCAGCCCCAGTCCATCAGCAAGGCCACACCCATCGCGGGGATCAGCGAGAAAAAAAACGAACCAAGCCCAAACAGCACCGTCTCGCGGGGGTGGGTTTTCAGTGTGGAAAAGTCGATCTCCGTCCCCGCCATGAACATCACGTAGACCAGTCCGATCGACCCCAGTAGGTCGAGCATGGGTTCGCGAGGAAGGACATTTGCCCCGCCTGGCCCGAGCAGCATCCCGATGAGCAGCAGACCAATGAGGCCCGGAAGGTGGATCCGCTCCACCGTCAGCTGCACGATCAGAGAGACAGTGAGGAGCGTAGTAAACTGAAGAACTGGATCCGTTACTGGAAAGGTCATCATTATTCTTTTAACGTATTGAATATCGCCCAACCCGGCAACGTCGGCGGTGGTGTCAGATATAGCGGATATCGAGTATGTTGTTCATGACCAGCAATTTTTCAGCTTTGTCAGTCGGTAAGCCGTTTGCGCATTGATTTCAGCGCTTTGCGCCGCTCAGCGCTCACTTCCGGAAATGATACCGGCAGCTCCGTCAATTCGTTCACCAGGATCTGCGAAATGATCAGCCGCGCGTTGCGTTTATCGTCTGCAGGCACCACATACCAGGGCGCACCGGGTTTCGAGGTCTTGCGCAGGCATTCCTCATAGAGTGCCTCGTACTCATCCCATTTTCCCCTCACTTCCAGATCGGAATCTGCGAACTTCCAGTTTTTGTCCGGATTATCGATCCGGCTCAGCAGGCGCGTTCGTTGTTCCTCATAAGAAAGGTGCAAATAGAACTTCAGGATCACAGTGCCATTGCGATACAGGTAATCCTCGAACTGGACAATATCCCGGTATCGCTCCTCCCAAAAATGCGGACGGTTGCGAAATTCGTCGGGCAACCTCTGACCTTCAATCACCCCGGGTTCCTGCTTCGCGATCAACACCTCTTCGTAATGCGACCGGTTGAAGATGCCGAATCTTCCCCGCTCGGGCATGCGTTTATGAATGCGCCAGAGATAATCGTGATCCAATTCCTCGCTGGAGGGTTGCTTGAAACTGAAGACCTGGATCCCCTGCGGGTTCACCCCCGAGAACACATGTCGTACTGCTCCGTCCTTGCCCGACGCGTCCATCCCCTGGAACACCAGCAACACCGCATAGCGGTCGTGGGCATACAGCTTTCTCTGAAAGTTGCGCAGCGTCTTCACGTTCCTGGCCAGTAGCTTCTTGTAGTGCTTTTTCTTCTCGTAAAGCTTGTCAATCCCGGTCGGAAAATCAGTGATCTGTAAATCATTGCAGCCACCTGCGAGGTAGCGCCCGGTATCAAGTTCAAATGTCATAGGTTTCCTCTCATATTTTTGTCTTCCCCGTTGAACTGATCCTACGGCTCGAACGAGCTCACCGCGGGATAGCTCCGCATTGGGACCAGCCCCTCGCTACACGCATCGACTACCGGCTCCACGATCCGCCACGACTCTTCGGCATCGTCCGCCCTGATCGCGACTGTTGGATCTCCGCTGAGCACATCGAGCAGGAGTCGGGCATAGGCGGGCAGCCGCTGCGGCGCCAGTTCAAGTTCGAGGGTTGCAGGTTCGAGCTCGAAAGGATCGTCTGCACCGTTGAGGTTCAGGTCGAGTGCCATCCGATCGGGTTCAAAGGCGAGGCGGAGGACGTTGGGCCCCGGCGGCTTCTCTTTTCCGAAAGCATGATACGGTACATCCCGGAACTGGATGAGGATCTCCTGCCGATTTCGCTCCAGGGCTTTCCCCGAACGCAGGATAAACGGCCCGTCCCCCCCATCGCCAGTTGTCGATAGGGAGGTCGATCTGCGCGAACGTCTCGACACCGCGTTCGGGGTCGACACCCTCCGCATCGTGATAGGAAGGAATCTCTTTGCCCTCGACCTTCCCCGCCGTGTAGTGCGCCCGCACAGAACTCGCCATGATCTTGAGCTCCTTCGCCCTGGGGTGTGCTCCTTAAACTATCAGGACGAGTTGTCTCAGCCAATATAGACACAAAGGGTTTGCTAAAACACACCTGGTGATAGTTATTGATGAGCTGATGAGCCAACGCCAAGACTAGGTCGTGTTTACACTGCGCCTGTTGGTCAGCAGGCACCTGCAGCGCCCATCAGGCCTGCATGGGCCGATGGATGTCCACGAGGAGTCTGGCCAATGAACCATGTTTGCCGCGTCAAGTCCCCAATGGCGAAAGGCGCACGCCCATGCTGTGGGATATGCCGCCATGGCCCCCCAGCTTCCCGATTTGGATACCGGTTCAGGATTACACATATTATACAGATTCGTGGATGCCAGCGAGTTCCAGCGCGAAACGCATAAGTTGGCTGCCGGCAGAGAAACGACAACAGTATGTCGCCAAGTGGAAATATTATGCTGGAACTCTCTGCGTGGTTGGGGCTAGTGTTGGCCATGGTTGTGCCTTTACTCGTCTTCTGCGCCAAAATTCAAGTGTAGCCCTCTCGTGATACCCTGATGACTTTTTCGCACCCGTCAACCACACACAAGGAGCAGGATTATGAGTGTTGCGCGCAAGCAGACGCTGACCGCCCTGGGGGGCGTGGGGCTCATGTTGTTGGTTTGCAGTGCGGGAGTCCTTGCTGGGTCGCTGGATTCCCCAGGGGCGCCGGATGATGAGGCTTCGGCGTCGTATACTCTGTGGGATCTGTATCACCGTCTGACCGGCGGTTTGGCCGGTTCCAAGTCTGCGTTTACGGAGCCGGAAGCCGGTCCGGTGGCGGGAGGACAGCCGACACTCAACGCCATCATGGAGGCAGCGCCGGCGATGGATGATGTTTCTGGTGCGGCTGCCGGCGACGTGGTGGCCGGCAAGACTTTCTGGGGGTTGCGGTCTGATGAAGGTTGGGGGCCGCAGACAGGCACTTTGACCGAAACCGGCGTCCCTGGGGTCACGGCAGGGACGCCGCAGACGGGTCAGACGACCACGTACACGGATGGCGACGACGGCGATCTGCAACACGGCGTGGCCTGGCCGGACCCACGATTTACGGACCACGGTGACGGCACGGTGACGGACGAGCTGACGGGATTGATGTGGACCAGGAACGCAAATCTGGGCGGGCGAAAGACCTGGAATGCCGCCATCGCTTACTGCAACAGCCTGAACCATGGGGGTTACTCGGACTGGCGTCTGCCTAACATCCAGGAGCTGCAGAGTTTGGTTGACTACGGACATTACAATCCCGCGCTCCCCTCGGGACATCCCTTCACCGGCGTCGTGTCGTCGTCCTATTGGTCGGGTACTACGTTCGCGAGCCAGACGTTCTACGCCTGGGTCGTGCCCTTCTTCTACGGCTTCGTGGGCTACCTCGATAAGACGTACGACTTCCATGTGTGGCCCGTTCGCGCCGGACAGTGAGTATTGGGTTCTTTGATTCCTTGGGTGATTGCTGTTGGCTGTTGTCGTTGGTTTTTGACATGACCCGCCATCGGGGCCTGATGGCGCGCTCCGAGCATCTGCCCAACTACCGGCAGGCGTACGATCTGAGGCTGCATACAGAGAAGATCGTGCGGAGCTTCAGCCGGTACAGCAAATACACCCTCAGAACGGATCTGCGCACTCAGATGCTGGGTGTGCTGGAAACCATCGTCCAGGCTAACAGCACGCCTGCCAAGACCGAATCTCTGTTGCGACTGCGCGGGCAGTTGGAGAACTTGAGGGTGCTCAGCCGTAAGTATATGATCACAGCGCTACCCAAAGGAGTCAAACGATGAACACGGTGAACCGATTGCTGCGGCGGCGCGGTTGCCCGGCCGGCCGCGATGCGGGTGCTGACACCCGAATGGGCGCCATGATCCAGAGTCTGATTTACCTGATCACGGTGCTGTCGCTGGCGGTGCCCTGCCACGCCGACGGCAGCATCCATGAGGAACACAAATGGGCCTGGGCCACGAATGCCAGCTGGATCAACTTCAACCCCACCCACGGCGGCGTGCAGCTGTTTGATGATCATCTGGAAGGGTATGCCTGGGCCGGGAGCATCGGCTGGATCCGTTTGGGCACGCATACCGGCGGCGGATCGCACCGGTATGAAAACACCAGTGCTACCAACTACGGCGTCAATCGGGCAGGTGGCGCCCTCTATGGGTATGGCTGGGCAACGAATGCTGGTTGGGTCAACTTCAATCCCACCCACGGCGGCGTCAGTATTGATCCTGCCACCGGCGAGTTTTCAGGATATGCTTGGGGTGAAATGATCGGCTGGATCAAGTTTTCCGGCACGGCGCAAAACGGTGACCGCTACTTTACGCAGACCGCTACTGTAACCGCGGTCGCTGATGGCTATGAAAGCGGTTTACCGCAGTCATTCAGGCTGCATCCGAACGTCCCCAACCCGTTCAACGATCAAACCCTTATCAGATATGATCTGTCGGTCACCTCAGTGGTGCGGTTAACCGTGTACAACCTGGTGGGTCAGCCGGTGCGCACGCTGATAGCAGGTGAAATTGCGGCAGGCACTAACCAGGTAGTGTGGGATGGCCGCGATGACCGGGGTCAACCGGCCGCCACGGGGGTGTATATGTACAGGCTGACCACTGGCCAACAGAAGGCCGTCAGGCGCATGCTGTTGCTGCGGTAAGAATGTTGGGTCGTCGTACATTCAACAGGCAAAGGTGGCGCGTCTGGCACCCAAGATTGGATGAGCGTTTATCGGGTCCTCCAGGGCGGTGGTTTGAGTAGCTACGCGTACGACTGCCAGGACGACTACCGCATAGGCTTTCACGCAGACTACCGGTAGCGCGATTTTCGATTGGCGGCGGAGTGCCTATATAGGACGATGAGCAGGGCCAACCGGTGGCGTGGTTGTTTCAGCACGCCAGCTGCCACCAACTCTGGTAGTTTGCCGCAGCAGGCTTAGATTCAAGACAATAGCCGACGTCAAGAAGGCGCCTTCTCGGGTTTCCTTGATGGGAAGATGGCCGAGCGTGGGGAATACGTGACGTTCCAAACGGCGCATGTATAGGAAATTCAAACGTCTTAGTCAAGGCTGCATTTGGGTGGCCACGTGGGCTGAGTTGGTTCGTTTGGTGGGCTGTGGCGCCTGCCGCGGGGTGGTCTTGACCGGTGTCGGTCCCGGTTCAGTTCACTTCAGCGGCCGCTCAGCGCCGCCGAGGCAGGAGACTGGATCAGAGAGCGCCGAATAGCTGGCCGGACGGGGCGTATTGGGCCTGAACAGGCATAGATTCGCCGGCCCGGGTCGCGGGGTGGGCGGTGGTGGGAAGGAGTGG
>SLHA01000106.1 GCA_007136405.1 Candidatus Latescibacterota bacterium | reverse complement strand
GGCAGTGGCGGCACGCTGTCCCATGTCCGGGTGCTGTATGCCGGTTTTGACTCGCCCTCGGGTGGCCGCTGGAGCAGGGCGGCGCTGCGCCTGGACGGGAATGCCTCGCCCACCGTTCAATACAGCGAGATCGCCCACAGTGCCGGTGACGGGGTGCGCCTGTACGATACCGCGGCGCCGGCTCTCAGTCCGAATATCGTCTTTGCGGAACTGTCGGGATACGCCGTCCACAACCAAGGCACAGCCAACGTGGACGCGCGCCACAACTGGTGGGGACATGCCACGGGTCCGCAACACAAGGACAACCCCGCCGGCGCCGGCTTCGAAGTCACCGATCTGGTCGATTACGCACCCTATCTGAGCGACAGGCCGGAGCTGTGGGCAGAGGCGCCGGGACCAACACCTCCACCGCCGCCTCTGCATAGCTTCCAGGGCTATCTCGACGGAGATAACCCCACCGGAACCCACACGGTCTCCATCCAGAGCCATGGCACCATGGTACTCAGGGTGACGACCTCCGAAGACTTGCTCCTGAATCCTGGTATCTACCTGATGGACAACGACGGAGAGACGGTCCTCTATAGCTCGAACCAGAGCCCCGACACCACGGTCGAACACCAGATATACAGCCTCAATCCCGGCGCTTACACCCTGCTCCTGCACAAGGACAGCAGAGGCTGGTACCTCGGATCTTACCACGTCGAGGTCTCCGCCGTACTCACCCTCGGCAGCGAAGAAGAACAGGGCAACAATTCGCGCGAGGCTGCTGCTCCACTGACACTTGGAACCCCCGTCTCTGGCCTGCTCGGATTCCGAGGGCAGGGAATCCCTCTCGATATCGAGGATTGGTACCAGTTCACCCTCCCGGAGCACGGGAACCTCACCATGCGGGTTACCACCAGCGGTGGCCAGGACGGCGCAACCGGCATCCGCTACACCGACGGCCAGCTCAACCTCTCCCGCGTTGCCTTCTTCGGTGTTGACGACACGACCCATGCCCTTTACGGCCCGCGCCAGGGACCCGGTCTGGACGAGGAGCATGTTATCAGCGCTCTGGCGCCCGGAGACTACCTTGTCAAGCTGGAGATCGATTACCGGACGCACATGTACTGGGGCAGCTACACCCTCGACATCCTCCCTGCTCCCTTCACCCGCGATCCCGATCCCGAGCCCAACGACACATTCGACGCAGCAGCCACCCTTTACCCCGGCCGGGCTGTGACCGGAAACCTCGGGACCCGCACCGGAACCGGCCACCAGGATCTATCCGACTACTGGGTTTTCGAGCATCAGGGAGGTGAGCTGCTCCTGGAGGTGCGCACCAGTGGCGGCGAGGATCACGAAGACAGCGGCGACGGCAACCTCAACCTGCGCCACCCTGGCCTGCAGATCTTCGACGCCAGCCGGAGTCTCGTCTGGGGCACGACTCAGGGCCCCGGCCTAACCCAGAGGTACGAACTCGGGGATCAGGAAGCCGGCACCTACTACCTCCACCTGAGCAAGGATACTCGCGCTTTCTACTGGGGCACCTACCGGGTCTATGTGGAAGGCGAATACCGTGGACCCGGCGAACCGTCACCTCCTGACGATGGCGAACCGGAGGCCGACATCACGGTTCCGGACGATTACGGAACCATCCAGGCGGCCATCGATGTGGCCGACGCGGGGCAGACGGTATTCGTGCGACCGGCGGTGTACGAGGAGAACATCCGGCTCAAGTCCGGCGTGACGGTGATCGGCGCCGGCGCTGCGACGACGATCATAGACGGCGGCGGCAGCAACGTGGTCTGGGGCGCGGACGAGGCGCACCTGCGCGGCTTCACCTTGCGCAACGGCGGATCGGCGGGCGTGTTCGCCTGGAGCACTTCGCCGATTATCGAGGACTGCGTGATCACCGGCAGTGACCAGGGCATCGCCACGGCGGCGCAGCCGGTGATCCGCGGCAACACCATCATCGGCAATAGCCAGTGGGCGATTTTCGTGGGCAGTCAGACGGCGGAAGGGGCGGTGAGCCGGCCGGTGATCACCAACAACCTGATCATCGGCAACGTGGCCCAGGGTATCACCATCTTTCAGGCTGGCGGTCTGGTGATCAACAACACCATCGATGCCAACGGCGAATCCGGCCTGAGCCTGAGCGCACCGGCGGCACCGGCGCAGGTGGACGCGCGTATCGCCAGCAAGAATGCGGCGGAGAACGGGTCCGGCTTCGCGCCGACAGCCGCCGTGCCGGTGACGATCGACGTGCGCAATAACATCATCACCAACAACGGTATGTACGGCATTCGCGGTTTCCCCTTTGACGGCGAAGGGCAGACCATCGCCTATAACAACGTGTGGAACAACGGCTGGGACGATCATTCGGGCATCGAGCCGGGGGGCGGCTCGCTGGCGGTGGATCCGCTGTATATCCGTCCGCTGGCCTCGCTGGTCAAGCCGGTGGCCGCCAAGCGGGCGGCACCGTCGCCGGAAGACGCGGCGGTGTTGCGCAACGCGGCCAACCAGGCGCACCGCTGGCGTCCCCGACTCGAACGCGGGGTCGCGGCGCGCCTGGCGGCGGATGTGCCGGCCTTCGACTACGGTCTGCAGCCGGGCTCGCCCTGTCGCGACGCGGGTGATCCGGATCCAATCTACCAGGATGCGGACGGCACCCGGAACGACATGGGGGCGTATGGCGGACCGCAGCCCTTCGGTCGCCAGTCGCCGCCGGTCACCGCGGTGACGGACGCGGCTGAGTTGAGGCCGTTACCACCCCGGGCGGCGCTGCTGCCCAACTACCCGAACCCGTTCAACAGCGGCACGGTGATCCCCTTCCAGCTGGCGACAGCGGGCCGGGTGCGCCTGGACGTGTACAACCTGCTGGGCCAGCGGGTGCGGGTGCTGCTGGACGAGTCCGTCGGAGCCGGCCTGCATCAGGTGCGCTGGGACGGGCGCGACGCCGCCGGCCACGCAGTGACCTCCGGGATGTACCTGTACCGTTTGAACGTAGACGCCGGTAAGGAATCCCGGTCGATGACCCGTTCGATGGTGTTGTTGCGTTGAAAACCGCTGCTGCCGGGCTGTCGCGTCTGCCGCGCCTCGACACCGCGCGGCCTGCTGCTGCGCTGCCGCGCTGCCGCGCCTGCTGCTAGCGCTGCAGTGCCTCGACACCGCGCGGCCCGGGCGTAGAGAGGGTGATCGAGCAGGCCGTACCAACCGGTCAGCGCTTGCGCCGGTGGGATGACCTGTCCCGGCGCGCGCGTCGCGACAGGCCGGGCCGCAGCGGTGCGCGACAGGGCGAGCTGCAGCGATGTACCGAATGGGGATGCACGGCTCAGCGACGCGAGGGTGACTCACGGACATTGCTCAACGTCGATCTGTCCACGCATTCCACGCTACCCATACGACACCCACAGAAACATACCCACAGAAACATAACCATAGAAACAGCCCCTCCGGAGCACGCTCTCCCGAGGGGCTGTTCGCTTCCTGCCACCTGCGGGCGGATCTACCGGAAACCGGCCCTGCCCGTCTAGCCGTAGACCGCCTGGATCATCGCATTGATGTACCCGAAACAATAGGCGTAGGCCTGCCACGAGCCCTTGGGGTCGTCGCTGGTGCGGGGAACGTGATCGGGATCGATCCCGTAGCAGTAGCCGACATCCCGCAGCGCCTTGAGCACCTGATGGAAATCCATGTCGCCTTCGTCCGGCAGCGCCTCGCGGAAACTGTAGCGCCTCCCCAGCAGGTTGCGGTAGTGCACCAGGAAGATCGTGTTGCGGCTGCCGAAGTATTCGATAAACCGGTAGATCTCCGTGGCTGGGTCGTCGCACATCTCGGCGATGGAGCCGATGCAGAAATTCCAGCCGTGATACGGGCTGCGCTGGATATCGATGAAGCGCTTCATGCCCTCGAAGTCGTTGAGTACCTTGTCCACGCCCTTGTATCCGGGCGGTGTGGGGGGATCTTCCTGGGAGTTGCCCAGCCGCACCTTGAACTCCTCCGCCACCGGGATGATCCGTTCCAGCAGGTACTCGATCCGCTCCCAATGCATCTCCGCGGTCACGCGGCCAGCATCGGTCCACGCCTCCCGCTCCGTCTGCGGAACCTTGTCCAGCCGGAAGGCGGTATGCACGAACCCGCCGCGCCCAGCCTCGGGTTCCGTGCGGTCGATGGGCAGAATGCAGGTGTTGTAGCGCAAAGAGTCGATGCCGGCCCGGGACGCGGTGCGGATCATCTCACACACCAGGTCGAGCTCGCGGTCTCGTTCCGGGCTTTTGCCGAAGTAGATGATGTTGGGCATGTGCTGGTAAATGGGCAACAAGCTCATGTCCAGGTGGATGCCGAAGGCTTCATGGCGCTCCTTTTCCCGGAGCAGATCGTCCACTTCCCAGCCGCGTCCGGGATGAAAAGGGAAGACCGCGGCCTTGTGCTGGACGCCGCATCGCTGCAGGAACCGGAGTTCCTCATCGGTGGAGCCAAACCCCTGCGTTCGCACGTACATGCGGTCACCGGTGACGCTGCGGGTCGTATCCGCTCCTGCTTGCGATGCTGCCGCTTCACCGCACTCGAGACCTTTTTCATATGCTTTCATGGAGATCCTTTCGTTGGCGCGTCAGTTGGCGCGTCAGTTGGCGCATCATTCAGCGTATCATCTGGCGCATCAGATTCCGGCCATGGCTCAGGGCGCCGGCGTGCCGTGCTTTTCGCTGCGGTGCCTGGTCCGGGTCTTCCTGCGGCTGAACAAGGGCAGCACGAGCTGACACGTCGCCCCCCCCTTGCCTGTGCGCTCGCTGGCGCCCTGCCAGTGGCCCTGCCGTCGCCCTGCCTGTGTCCTGCCTGTTCTTTGCAGACGCCCCGCAGACGCCCTGCGGGTACATGGCTGGGAGCCAGACGCCGCGACTTTATGTGGCAGGTGCACTCAGAACACATGCTCCTCCACCACGAGCGAGCGGAATCGCTCTTCGTCCCAGGTCGCGCCCCAACCCGGGCCGTCCGGCGGTGCGATGCTGCCGTCCTCGAGCACCACGCCGTTGGTCATGCCCCAGACGGCGCCCATCTGTTGTGCGGCATCGGCGCGAATGGCGGTCAGTTCGTAGTAGTCCGTGTTGTCGATACAGCAACCGAGCGCTGCTTGTACCAGCCCGTACAGACTGCCGACGCCGTTCATCTCCACGTTGGTGTCGTACATTTCGGCGAAGTGGGCCATCTTGAGCACCTGGGTAGCGCCGAAGGTGGAGCGTGCCCGAATGCGGTCCGTGGCGCCGTGCATGAGCCACTGGGTGGAAATGCCCATGTCGTGCATCAAGGTCTCGTTGGCCATCACCGGGATGGTCAATACGGCGCACAACTCCTGGTACTGGCGCATCTTCTGCTCGTGCATAGGCTCCTCCAGCCAGAGAAAATCCAGCTCCTCGAGCACATGGCCGACTTCGATGGCTTCGCGCAGGGTGTACGAACAGACCGGGTCGGTGATCAGCACATAATCAGGGCCCACAGCGTCCCGCACCGCCCGGTAGATGGGGATATCCGCCTTGCCGCCCTTGTAGGTGTGGAATTTGTATGCTTGCACACCCAGCGTGCGACCGGCTTCGATGTGTTTCAGGTATCCGTCTACATCCATGTCGCCGCCGGTCAGGTACGCGGCGAAGCGGTCGCGTACGCGTCCGATCAGCGCCCAGCAGGGCAGACCGGCGGCTTTGCCGGCGATATCCCACAAGCAGTTGTCGAATTCGCCGAACCAGCCCTGGGGTTGGTACACCCAGCGCGTGCCCTTGAACAGTTTCTGGAACAAATGCTCCCGATGCAGCGGGTTCTGGCCGCGCACTTGCTCGGCCAGCAGCTCGATCGTTGCGGGCGCGAGTCCGGCGTTGATGCGACTGCTGATTCCCGCGTCCGTGTGCACTTCCAGAAAGCTTTGCCGGTTGCGTCCCGGTCGGGTCGCTCCTCCCCTGTGGGTGTACTGGGTGCGTTGCAGCCCGGCCACGGGGACGATGGTGTGGAGGCGACGGGTGGATTCCCCAGCATCCAGCACGTACAGCTTGAGTTCGGTTATTTTCACGCTAGTTGCTCCCATCATGGTCGTGATGTTGACAGCGGCGTCGCGACATGGAGCCAGGTTCCGGCACCGGCACTGCTGGCGCCATCGCTGCCGGTGGTCCGGCCGCGGCGGCAGACCGGCCGCAACGAGTGCCCGTTGTCCGGCCGCGGCGGCAGACAGGTTGGCAGCGGCTGCCGTTTGTCGGGCGGCGGCGCAGTCGCCAACGGAGTCGGCGTTTACCCCAAGGGGCATCTCCGGTATATTGTGCCCCGGATGCGCTCCGGATCCGCCCCCAGTAGGGCTGGCAGCGGACTGGATCGACGCGCCCCCACACGCGCCCGGGCTCCCCCAGCGGGGGGCATTGGCTACCGGGGTGTCCGCCTTCGCGCCCGGTAATAACGCCAGACCCGCGGTCCCGCACCAGTCGGCGGAGCCCTTGGGCCCAGGGCGGTGACACCGCGGTTGTTGATCCGCTCTTCGGCGTCGAATGAGTGCTGGCCAGCGCTGGTGGTGTCGAGTCGATGTTGACTTGCGTGGCAACATCGCGGGTGCCGACCTGCGCGGCGGTAACGAGCTGGTGTTGTCCTGGGGCGGCAACATCACGGGTGTTGACCCACGCTTCGATGCCGAGCGGGTGTTGTCCTGGGGCGGCGCACCCGCGCGTGTTGATTCGCGCCGCCGGCTCGACGCGACCCCCTGTCGCCCGCCGCCATCGCCCGTCATGGCTGGATTGTATCATCACCCTTCTGAGGCACATTCCCGCCCCTATTTCCAACCGATGAGGTCTACGATCATGCATCACGACTATTACATCGCGGCGTACGGTGCCAAACCGGACGGAACAACCGTGAACACCGCGGCCATCCAGCAGGCCATCGACGCCTGCAGCGCCGCGGGTGGCGGCCGGGTGGTGTGCGGCCCGGGAACCTGGATCAGCGGTTGCCTTGATCTGCGCAGCCACGTGGAACTGCATCTGATGCCCGGATGCCGCCTGAGCGGCAGTCCCAGCCTGGACGATTACGAGCCCATGAGCGCCGCTGGTTTTCATGCTGAATCAGCCCCGGAACGCTCTGCCCACAGCCTGTTGCGGGCCGTCGATGCCGAGAATGTCGCCATCACCGGTCCGGGAATGCTGGACGGCGCCGGACTGGCGTTCTACGACCAGGAGGCGGTGCGGGCGGGGCAAGGCAAGCTGGACAAACCGGATACGCCGCGTCCCCGTCTGGGCATGTTCTACCATTGTCGCGGGTTGCGTATCCAGGACTGCGAGTGGGTGGATTCGGCCTGCTGGACGTTGTGGTTGATGCAATGCGACGGCGTGCAGGTGGATCGCATCACGGTCCGCGGCAACCGCCGTATGCGCAACGTCGACGGTATCGACGTGGACGCCTGCAGCAACGTGACGATCAGCAACTGCCTGTTCGACACCGAAGACGATTGCCTGGCCGTGCGCTCCATGCGCCGGCTGTACGATGCTCCCGCCGTGTGCCAGAGCATCACCGTGACCAACTGTGTCCTCAAAAGCGGCTGTCAGGGCGTGCGCGTCGGTTGTCCCGGTGATGGCGTCATCCGCAATTGCACCTTCTCCAACCTGGTGATCGACAGCGCCAACAATGGTATCGTCTTCGACAATCCGCAACGGTACCTGCCGCGCGACGGCATTTGCAGCGCCGACGTCAGCAACATCGTGTTCACCGGTGTCGTCATCCACTGCAGACGCCGGCCTGTCGCGGTAACCGTGGAAGAGGGTATCGGATTGCGACGGTTGGCCGAACTCACGTTCAGCGATATGCGGATTCGCAGCGGCGCTGCATGTGTCGTCCAGGGCAGCCAGGAGACCACCATACGCAATGTGAGTTTCCGCGACATCGACCTGACCGTGGAAAGCGGCGACGCACTGACCCTGCGGCACTGCGAGGGCATCCAGCTGAGCGGTGTGAATGTGTCCTGTAGTGCGGAGAACGGCGCCGGATTCCGCGGCTGAGGACCGTGCGGTTGACCGGTAGTCGCACCGGCTGGAACAGCGGCGAACTGTGGTGGCCGTGGGCCCGGCGTTCCACCCGGGAATGCCTAGACGACGGCAGTCACGTATTCCATACCATCCTCTTGGAGTGCATCCTGTATCCGGACAACATCGGTTTCCCTCACGCTTTTACCCGTTTTGACCGCTACCCCGGCAGCAGTACCTGCCGCCTGGCCTACTACGGCACCCGGTATGATCAGATAGGCTACGGTTCTGCCGGCTACAAGCAGATTGTCCACTTCTCTGGCGATGATCATCCTGTAGGGGATGTATATATCGCCTGCAGTGCCTTCCTTGAAATGGGGCGTTTTGTACTCTATGGACACGCTGGGATGATAGGGAACGATATGATATATAAAAGCTTTATTGGCGTTTTTTATGCACACCAATGAGTCTTCGTGTTTGTGAGAATTGAAAATGTCGACAGGGTCAAGTTCCTTCTCTGTTGCAATATTTCTCGATTCTCTGACTGAGATCGTTGACGGTGTCTGCATCAAACAAGAAAACTCAAATCCCGGTATATATCTTTTGTAGAAAGCCCACTTTTCGAACACCCACTTCCTGTAGACCATTTCAGCGTGGGTCAGACTGTCTGAGTCCAGACAATCCACAGGTTTTTCAAGGAGCGCATTGGGCGACGGCTGATTGGAAATTTGGACCATGCCTTGACCCATATTGTATATTCTGACCTGGTTGAAGTTTTCTGGAAGGTCTCCGGCATCATGGGCTTTTGCGAGTAATCTGTTGAAGCCAGAAAGAGTAAAAGGATGATCTCTCTTCAACCTGTATTCCATTTCCGCCAACGATAGCGGACCGTCATACTCTGCGGGATTATTTTTGTAGTATTGCAGGGTCTTGTCAAGCTGTACCCCGTTGGCAAGACAGAACATACCGGGAACCCAGCGGCCTTTTAGTGTTATTTGATGACCGTTACGAAAATACGGCTTCCGAAGGTCCCTCAGCTCATAGGGAACGCCTGCTCTGGCAGATACATCACCATCTGCTGTGGCATCGATGACGACTTTTGCCAAAAGAGCCGATCTGCCGCTTTTGTTCTCTACTATTATGCCTTTGACGACTCCATGTTCCACAATGCTGTCCACGACAAAAGTGTGAACCAACGTGTCTACGGCAGCTTCTTCCAGCATTTTTACCAACACATACTTGACCACCTCGGGATGCAGGAAAACGTCACTGCATTGCCTTGACTCTACCTCCTCCCAGGTAGCTTCCAAGCCAGATATATCCATGCATCTTTCAATGACTTCTACTGCAATGGGATATTGCTCGTTTGCGCCTTTCGATGCTGGCATGGGATTGTGTATGGAGCATACCAGTCCCGCTGTCATCGCTCCGCCGAAAAAACCGAATCTTTCGACGATGAGGGTCTTCGCTCCATGTCGTGCCGCAGCGATCGCTGCAGACACACCAGTAAGGCTGCCTCCTGCAACGATGACATCGAATTCCCCGGCCACAGGAATCTTCCTGGCGGGTTCGGCAACAGTCTTTCTTCCCGCTTCAATTTCGTGATGGGATATTGCTTCTTTTCTAATAGACATGGGTGCCAATCTGCCTTGTCATCGGTTCAATCCCCATCCTGGGTAGCAGTATTCCAATGACGATATACGCTGCTGTCGCCACGCAGGCCGCCAAGCCATATCCCGGACGATGCAGCGATCACCGTCAGCTTGCAGCGACGGGTCGCCTTCCTATCAGTACCTACGGCTGGTGCGCGGCAACCTCGTTCCTGCCACTGACGGTACACTACGCTGCGAAATGGGCGGTTACCGGGCTAGGAAGAGCCCAGGTGCAGGACGCTGAGACCGTACACGATGAGCTGGGGAATATCGAAACAGACCATCCCCTCGGCGTCGGTGGTATGCTCCAGAACGAGCGAATCACGGCGTTCCGGATAGCGCCAATCCACGGCGGTGACGGTGCGTTCGGCCGGCGGCCGCAGGTGGACGCGCAGCGGTCCCACCGGTAACGGAGTCTCGATGTCCGCGGTTT
>SLHA01000099.1 GCA_007136405.1 Candidatus Latescibacterota bacterium | reverse complement strand
GGCAAAACCGGCCTGGAAGCCGACGAGATCCTGGTGTGACGCGATGCTGATGGGCGACCCCGTCCAGCAACTGCGCCAGATGACGCTGGAGAGCTGGTAGGTCAGGCGCGTGAAGCGCGGGTTGGGATATACGCCGTGCATCAGCCATACCGGTTCGATGCTGTTTCTCCAACGCGCCAGCGTGCGGATGATGTGCTGGTAAGCGCTGGCGTCCGGGGCGAAACCCTGATCGACGCCATCGATCACCAGACGCTTGCTGCCTTCCAGGTGTTCGGCCTCGATGACGAACGTCCGTCCGTCCGCCGTACCCTCGATCACCTTGCGCTTGGAGAAAGGCGCCCCCGCCTTGAAGTCCGTGCGGCCGTCCACCTGCACTTCACCCAGCTGCAGCTGGTAATCCACCCGGCCATCGACCACGTAAGGATAAGCCTCCGGATTCGGTGGTACATACGGCGCGGAATTCGCCTGTACCTGACAGCCGCGGTCCAGAACCGCTTCCAGATCTCCTTCCAGGTTTCCCAGCAGGTTGAGCAGGAAAGCCAGGCAATGGACTGTCTCCTGGTACTGGATGTGGACCATCTTCTTGTAGTTTCGCGGCCGCGTCGGGTCTTCCCGGTCCTTGCCCCGGTACAGCGACACTCGGGTGACTTGCACCTGCTCGAAGCCGGTCAGGTGGTCGACGATGGCGTGCGTCATGGGATCGTACAGTTCGATGAAGTCGAACAACATCATGGCTCGAGTCGCCTCCACCGCCTGGATGGTGGCGGCGCACTGCCCTGGAGTCTCCGGTTCGGCCATGGGCTTTTCGTTGAGGATGAGAAGCGGCTCGGTGGAGGCGCGTTCGAGCAGGATATCGAGCGCCTGCTGCCGGTGTTGCGGATGCAGGGCCAGGTGGAACAGGTCGGCATGCACGCGGTAGAAAGCGGCCGGGTCCTGGTACCGTTGAATGGCGCCGGGATCCACGTCATCCGGCACGGGTCCGGGATCATGGACGCAGGTCGTAAGACCGAGTTCCTGGGCAGCGTCCAGCAGTTTTCTGCCGATGTAGCCCCACGCTCCGGCGATAGCGATGGACTGGATGTCTGGCTTCATGGTGTCCTGTTGGCAGTTGCACGTTTGCACTTCAAGCGGATCAATAGGCGCCGTGTCGTTCCACCAGTGCGCGCAGGCGATGAATGCGCTGTTCGTCGGCGCCGGGAGGCACCTGATCACCGGCCGCGGCGATCAGCGCCGGACTCTGCTGCCGCAGTTCCAGCCATTCCAGGACCGCCCGGTCGAAGGCCGGTAGCGGCGAGTGCGGCAACCAGAGGTCCGGCGACACGCCGCCGGAGAGGATGAACCGGTCTCCGGCCTCCAGCCGGCAGGCGGTGGCGGACAGATCTCCCATGGGCTGCGGCGTGATGGCATCGCCGCAGTCCGCGCCGGTCTCCCGGATCATGGTGATGGCCGCCTGCAGCCGGCCGTCGATATGCACGGCGACCTTCTTGCCGGCGGCGTGCAGACGGCGGATGGCTTCGGTGTAGTAATCTTGCGAATAGCGCCGAAAAAATGCCGGCGGTTGGATGTCACTGGAGAAATTGTCTCCCATGACGATGATCGCGGCCGGCGAGGCGCAGAGCAGGTCGATCAGGTCCAGGTTGTTGGTGTTGACCGCGTCCACGGCCGTCACGAGTTCCTCCGGGTAGTCCGCCGCGGCATAGGCGACCTGCTCGACGCCCATCCAGTAGTTGAGCAGGTGACCCATGGCGCTGTACCCGGCCGAGAGGTACACCACACCGGCGTCGCCGACATAATCGTCCCAGGCCTGGAACCGGTCCCAGAATGGCGCGTAGGTGCGGTGACGCATTGCTTCGGCGAAGATGCTCAACTCGGCGGGGGTGCGGATGCCCCAGCGGCTGATGCCCCAGGCGTAGGTGCGTTCGTCCCAGATGCGGGCGCGTTCGATGGCGCCTGTCGCGGTCTCCAGGCGCCAGATGATCTCCGGCACGCCGCACCGCTCATGTTTGTGCGTGGTCGCTTGTACTCCAGCCGGAAAAGTCGCCGTGTAGAAGGCGCCGAGGTTGGGCATGTAAAAGCCGGCGCCGCAGTTCCGATGGTAGTCGATCAGGGCATACTCGGGTTCCTCGTAGGCCAGGCTGAGGTCCCACGGTTGGCGGTTCTTCCAGTAAAACCAGTGGGACAGATCCAGCATGCAGGGCACCACATCCGGAGTCCGGCCGTCGTATACACAGAGGATGCGTTGTCGTGGAGTCACCAGAGCGTCGCCTTTCCGGTAGCGCCGGCAGCCTTCCGTACGGCGAGCTGCTGCCGGCGCCGATCGTAGTGTCGGTGGTGCAGTCGGTCGAGTGACCGGGATGATACCGGAGCGCCCCGGGTCCCGGGCGCCCCGGCGGTAAAACCCGGAAAACTACAGGTCGATGTGGCTGAAAGTGGGCAGGTGCTCGCGATTGATCTGGAACATCTCGGTCACCATGGTCTTGATCTCCTCCAGGGAGAGTACGGCCGCGGTCAGCGGATCGTGGGCCACGGCCTGGTACACCTTGCGGGCATCGCCCTGCAGGCATCCGTCCACGGTGAGCATTTCTATCTGCGCGCTCAGTCCCGTGAGCATGGCGCACTGCGGCGGCAGCGCACCCACGCGGATCGGTTGCAGCTGGTTACGCGTGGCGAGCACCGGAACCTCCACACAGCAGTGATCCGGCAGGTTGTCGATCAGCCGGTCATTGGGGACGTTGCCATTGAACCGGTAGGGATCCCCGCCGATCCAGGCGCTGGCGATGGCGGCGGCGTATTCGTGACCGCGCTGCAGCGCGATGGGTTCCTTGCTTTCCAGCCAGTCTCGCACCTGCTGCTTCCACGTGTCCTCCCGGCTGCGGTACGAATCCAGAATATAAGCGTAGTGTCCTGGATTCCAGCCCGTTCCGTGGGTGCAGTACTTCTCGATCAGGTCCTCGCGCTTGCGGAACCACCAGTTGTACTCCGAGTTGTGTCCTGAGGATTCGGTGACGTAGTAGTCCAATGCCAGGAACAACTCGTTGCGCACCTGCTCGTGGTTGTACACCTCCGGATCCGTCTCCACCCTCTGGCGTATGCGCGGATAGAGATCCTGCCCCTGGTGCTTCAGTTCAAGGAACCAGGACATGTGGTTGATCCCGGCGCACACGTAGTCCATCTGCTCCGGTTCGATATTTGCCCAGCGGGCCAGCATGGCCGCTGTTCCCTGGACGCTGTGGCACAGGCCGGTGCTGACGACGCGGGTCTCCCGCTGCATGGCGTGGCAGAGCATGGCCATGGGGTTGGTGTAATTCAGCATGATGGCGTTGGGGCACAGTTCCTGCATGTCCCGGGCGATGTCCAGCATGGTGGGAATGGTGCGCAAGGCGCGAAAAATGCCGCTGGGTCCGCGGGTGTCGCCGACATTGGTATCGACGCCGTACTTCTTGGGTATCAGAATGTCGTGCTGCCAGACGCTGGTGTCACCGCAGAGGATGGTGACCATCACCGCGTCCGCGCCCTCCAAAACCTCACGTCGATCGGTGGTGCAGGTGATGGTAGCGGGATATTCGCCGGCGGCGACGATGCGCTCGCAGGCCTGCCGGGCGAAGTCCAGACGTTCCTGGTCGATGTCGACCAGGGCGATCTCCGCGTCCCGAAGCAAGGGGAAGGTGAGCAGGTCGCGCACCAGACCGCGGGTAAAGCCAAAGCTGCCGGCGCCGATGAATACGACCTTGGCCATGATGGTGTCCTTTCTGGTTCAGGTTGATGGACCGCGGCAGGCACCCTACACTTTGGGGCCCGGGTTGATGGGGTCTGTTGCTGGTTCCACTCCCGACCGGTCCGCGCCGGTCCGATATCTGGCCCAAGCCGGTCTCTCGGCTGCCGCGACCACGGCGGGTCCGAGGGCCTGCACCGGACATCCGGAGGAAGCAAGCCAAGCCAATCACCAAGGAGAGGAAGATGGGTGCGCTGGACGCCACTGTCAAAGAGATCGAACGCATCGTGCTGCACGTGCCCTTTCACGAACGCTGTCGCGCCACCATGCAGGCTTACGGTCCCGGCTGGTGCATCGTCGAACTGTGCCGCGTGACCACCGCCTGTGGCGTCGTGGGCGTCGGCGAGACCATCCAGGGGTACACCTGGGGGCATTCGGGCGAGAAGCAGTTCGCCCGGGTGCGCGGCGCCAACCTGTTCGAGCATCTGTGGGACGATTCCCTGGGCGCCGGATTGCAGATGGCGCTGTTCGACGCGGCCGGCAAGCTGCTGGGTGTGCCTTGTCACCGGCTGATGGGCGTCCCGCACCGGGATGCCTGTCCGCTGTCCTGGTGGGCGCAGAGCATGACGCCGCAGGAATGGGCCGCCGAAGCGCAGGCAGCCCAGGAGCATGGCTTCACCACCATGAAGGTGAAGGCGCGGCCCTGGCACGACATCGACGCCCAACTGCAGGCCGTGGGTGCGGTTGTGCCGCGGCATTTCCGCATGGACATCGATTTCAACGGGCTGCTGCTGGGGGTGGATGCGGCCGTGCCGTTGATCGGCAGACTGGAAGACCGGCATCCGCATCTGGCTATCGTCGAATCGCCCATCCCGCAGGACGATGTGGCCGGCAACCGGATGCTGCGCGGCAAGATCCGCAGTCCGATCGCCATGCATATGGGATCGCCGCCACCTATGACGGCCATCCGCGAGGAAGTGTGCGATGGCTTCGTGCTGGGTGGCGGGGCGCGCCGCACCATCGAATCCGGCATCCTGTGCCAGCAGGCGAAGATGCCGTTCTGGTTGCAGATGGTGGGCACCGGGTTGACCACAACATTCGCGGCGCATCTGGGCGCCGTGCTGCAGCAGGCCCGGTGGCCATCCATCAACTGCATCAATATCTATTCCCATACGCTGCTGACCGAGTTCAGGGTGGAAGGCGGTTACCTGCGGGTTCCGGACGAACCGGGCCTCGGGGTGGCCATCGACTGGGACGCGGTGGAACGGTTCCGCGTGGCCGATGCTTTCACCTTGGAGCCTGTCCGTCAGATCCACTCGATACGGTGGCCCGACGGCCGTGTAACCCGGCATCCGGACGGCGGTTACCGGGCGGATTTCCTGAGTGGCAAGATTACCGGATTTCTGCCTGGCATCGAGCTGGAGATCCGCCTGGACGACGGCACGGCGGAGTTCGAGCGTGAATACCAGGATCTCTTCCCAGGAGTGTCGCGATGAGCTTTGACTGGGAGCATCTGCTCACGGACATTCCGTTCTCACCAGCGCCGGACAAGCTGCTGCGCCAGGTGCGCATGGAACCCGAGGCCGGTTTCGACGCGGCGGTGGAGGCAATTGCACAGGAAGCAGCCGCGCTGGCTCGACCCAAGGCCTTGTACCGTCTGGCCGTCCCTGAACCACTGGATGAGACGGGCGTCCGCATCGACGGGGTGGCACTGCGCAGCCGCGTGTTGCGCGTCAATCTGGACAAAGCGAATCGGGTCTTCGTCTACGTGGCCACGTGCGGCACCGAGCTGGATGAATGGGCGCAGGGCAAGACCGATCCTCTGGAAGCCTACTGGGCGGATGCCGTCAAGCAACTGGCGCTGCAGGCGGCGATCCAGGCGCTCAACCAGGATATCGCCACCCGGTACCGTCCCGGACCCACCTCGGCCATGGCACCCGGATCCCTGGCGGACTGGCCTCTCCAGCAGCAGCGGCCTCTCTTCCAGATTCTGGGCGATGTGACCAGGCGGATCGGCGTGACGCTGTCGGCCAGCTACCTGATGATTCCGAACAAGTCGGTTTCGGGTATGCGCTTTCCGCGCGAGGAGAGTTTCGAGAGCTGCATGCTGTGTCCGCGTCTGGACTGCCCCAACCGTCGTGCTCCGTACGATCCTGAGTTGTACGAGCGCCAGTACGGCGCAGGCGCGCACGTATGACACCCGGCGCTGGCAGGTGCGGAGCCCGGCATGGGGCATGCACTGGACCAGTGACCGGGCGGCCATGACTTCCCCGCAGCCCGGTTACCGGCTGAGGGCGTGACTTGGCTTCAGAACGCGGCAAGAAGTGCCGCCGGTCTGTCCCCGTCATTCTCCGGCTGGACTGTCGGCCTCGTCGTCGGCGCGCCAGTGTACCAACTGGTAGAACAATGGCGTTGCCTGCACCAGCGCGTTGGACGGGGTAGTGAGAGGGGTCTCGGACTCGCTCAACTCGACCAGTCCGAAGCGCGCCGCGAAATGTCTGAGCGCCCGCAGCGCAAACGCGTCCGCAAAAAGCTTCTCCGGCGAGGTCCAAGTGGGGGTGCCGAAGTCGCGCACTCCCGCGGGAAAAGCGTTCAGGAAACAATCGGCGTAGAAGCTGGCCGGATGCGCCACATGACCATGACACCGCAGCAGGTACAGCAGGAAGCCTGCACCGCCCTGCACGATCCAGCTGGGAGGCATCATGTCCAGGTAGGCCCAGTTGAACTGGTGCACATAATGCTCGAACAGATGCCGGTACAGCATTCCGGCAGGCTGGCGATCCAGGAAGCTTGCGGCCCTGCGGGTGAGCAGCAGCTTGCCGTGCTGTTTGCGGGTCAGGTGGCAGTTTCGGGTTACCACATCGATGGTGGTGAGATAAGGCGAATCACCGGCATTGCGCGGCGGCGTGTCCGTGTACCAGGCGTTATCCTCGCTCAGCACTCCGCTGGTCCACAACTCGGTTACCAGCCGCCGGGGCAGACTGCCGCTCTGCGTCAGTTTCAGCGGCTGCCATTCCCGCAGCAGCGACAGATAACGGCGGCAGTCGCGCGGGAAGATCGCGGGCGCGAATGCTTCGTCCGGCAGATCCGTCTGAATGCGTAGCGGTGAAGCTGGACTGCCCAGGGGAATATACAGCAGTTCATGCACCTCTCTGGGTGTGAGTCCCTGGAAATCCACCGGTGCCGGAGCGGCTCGACACTCCTGACCGAACGCCTGCTCCCAGCGCAACTCAGGATCGTCGAATGCCACTTGACTCGGATCGAAGGACTCCGGGTTGAAGCTGCCGCCAATCCAGTCCAGGTATTCGCGGTACTGCTCGTCGTCAGGATCGCTGATGGCTTGCAGAAACTCGGCGTATCCCCATGGACCGCCCACATCCTCTGGCGGACAGGCGCGGGCTCCATCCAGACAGCGCGGGTAGATGACGCCGGGCTGGCGGGGTTCGACGGACTCCAGAACGATGTCGTGCAGCCAGCCATCCCCGAAGTCGTACTCGTACTCCGCCCGGGGAGATTCCAGGGTGAATACATCGGCAATCCTGAACTCCCAACCCGGTTGTATCTGTACACCGTCGTCCAACGGAATACCGATTTTCAGCGTTTGTCTGGTATGCGGGTCCGTCACTGCGAAGCTATGCAGATGATAGTCCAGCCATCCCATGGCATCTTGCACAGCCACGTGCAGATCCCAGAAACTGAAGGTGGACGGAACCTGGATGCGGCGCCACACCGGTGGATCGACTTCGCGGAGCCTGATGGCGAACTGGAAAATCAAACCGGCATGAGACTCAATGATGGAGGTCATGGGATACCCTGCTGATGGCAAGGCACGGCATGTCCACGTCTGTTCGACGTACGACTGCGCATGACGACAGTGGTATACGCCGTTGGCCTTGAGTTGTCGGTTCCAGTTTTCATGGGCTATGCCGATCCTCAAGCACGACTACAGCACGGGCCTCATCCAGGCAGGGAAGTGTTCCGGGCACCGCCTCAGCAGCAGTTCCGCAGCCAACGGCAGTGCATGCCGAAGTCCCGTCCGATGTGGCCTGTTGGGTGGTAAAAAGCCTGTGGCTCCCATCGTCCGCAGTTCATCGGATGCCCTGTCAGCCGCCCTGTGATACTGTACTGTAGTGTACGGACAGGTTAACCGCCGGGCCAATCCGGCCAGGCACGGGGCCCGTTAGACGCGAGTGGGTGAAATAACGAAAACCGTTCTGCACCCATGTTCCCAGCGACGGGTTGCCTTGCCGGCCACACCCGGTTTTCCGGGACCAGAATCAGGCCACGGTAAAACCGGATATGGTGTCCCGATATCTACGTATGATATGAATGCCCGGCTCAGGCGCCAGGACCCCAGGCGTCGATGGCAGCGCGAATGGCCAGGATGTTCTCTGGTTTCATCGGATCCGTCAGACTGTTGGACGACGACAGGATATATCCACCACCGGCGCCGGCAATCCGGATGCGTTCCAGGACTTGAGCCTCGATGTCCGCCGGTGTCCGGTGGATCAGATCGTCCATGAAGATGTTACCCACCAGGCAGACACGCTCACCGTACTGGCGTTTGACCTGGCCGATGTCCATGACGTCGGGTTGGATGGGGTGGATGGCCTGTTGCCCCAGGCTGAGCCAGTCCGTCAGCAACGGATTCATATCGCCGTCGCTGTGGGTGATCAACGGCTGGCTGAACCGTTCGGTCACCAGGCGTTCCCTGGGCAGGATGTACTCGCGGTAGAAGTCAGGGCTGAAGACGGGACCGGAGTTGAAGGCCACGTCATCGAAGGCCCAGATGACGTCGAAGCCCAGATCCTCCAGGACGGGCACCACTCTGGCGGTCCAGTCGGCATATTCGTTGTGCACATCCGTGATCAGCTGTGGATCGTCCGCCATGGCATAAGAGAAGGCTTCGATACCCATCGACAGGAGCGTGGCTCCGATGCCCAGGCGCACGCAGGCACAGGAGCAGTAGTCCTCCTTGTGGGCGATGAACTGCCGGGCATTGTGCACGAAGGCGTCGTCCTCCGGCGACGGCAGTCGGAACAACCGGTCGAACTCGGCGCGGGTCTTGATCATACCGTCGCCGACCAGTACCGGGCTGCCGTCTGTGGCCGGGGTCATCTTGTGGGCGAAGATCGGGGCGAAGGCGCTGAACTGCACATTGTCCTTACCCAGGACCCTGTTGACTTTGATCTGCTCCGCGGCCAGCTCCGCGCCGGGCTGACGCGGAAACCCGTCTGGCGCCACCGACCAGTCCACGTTGATGCGCTGCCCACACACCGCGGTGGCGATGCCATTCTGCACGATGCCCTCGATCCACGGGAGGCGATCCACAGGCTGGTGCCGCAGGGCCGCCAGGACGCGTTCCACCGAGTTCATGGAGTTCCGGGTCATGTGATCATCATCCTGTTGTTGGCGGATCCGTAACGCGGCGCTCCGGTCGCGCTCGATCTCCGGGTCGACGTTCAGGCTGTGTGTCAGTGCGGCGCACGCCGACGGCACGGGATGCGCATCTGAGGGCATCCCGAGCGAACGGTATCCGCATGGACGGATACCGGTTGGACGGATACCGGTTGGGCGCTACTTCACCAGGCCGGCGATGGTCTTGAAGACAGGATCCCGTGCATCTCGCAGCATCTCGAACAGGCACATCTCCACGGAGGTCAGTTCCGCTCCGGCCGTTTTCAGGCGTTCCAGGGCGATACGCTTGTTTTCCAGGGTGCGCGAGGAGACGGCGTCCGTCACCACCTGGACCGGAAAGCCCCGGTGCAGCAGGTCGCAAGCCGTCTGGTACACGCAGATGTGCGTCTCTATGCCGGCCAGCAGCAACTGTCGGCGTCGCGACTGACGCAGTTGTGCCGCGAAGTCCGGCAGGGCGCAGGCGCTGAAACAGGTCTTGGACAACGGTTGCTGTCCGGGCAGCAGTTCGGCGACTTCCGGGACGGTGGGACCCAGGCCGCGCGGATACTGTTCGAGCCATACAATTGGCAGGTTCAGGGCCTGCGCGCCCTGGATCAGGATCCGCAGTTGACGATACAGGTGCTCCCGATCATGCATCAATGAAGCCAGCTTACCCTGTATGTCGATGAGAATCAACGCCGTATTGTTACGATCCAGCATGGTCGTTCCCCGTCTGTATCCTGAGTGACATATTGCGCTGCAAAGCGTTATAGATCCTCTTGGCGCCGCCGCCAGCGGCACCAAGCGCCAGTTTCTGCCTGCGACAACCAGGGCCAAGGGCCCGGTGGGTGCTCCTGAGAATGCGACAACCGGGGCCAAGGTCCCAGTGGGTGCTCCTGAGAATGCGTCAGGCACTCCGGATGCAAGGGAAGCGGTGGCGTCGCCGTTATATCCGGCGCACGGTCTGCCGGAGCCGTGGTCCGCCCGCTACG
>SLHA01000094.1 GCA_007136405.1 Candidatus Latescibacterota bacterium | reverse complement strand
CGGCGGCAGATGCGCCGCACACAGGCCTGCAGGAAGGGTTCGTACAACTCCAGCGGCAGGTCCACGGCACTGGCGTAGCCCATCGGGAACGCCAGGTCCATGCCGAACAGGGCCGCATGGTGCTCGGTGCCGATCTGCGCCACCCGGTACCCCATGGCCAGCAGCTGCCGGCGCAGGATCAGTTGCAGGGTGAACTTGCCCTGGTGCGAACTGGTCCCGAACACCCCTAACACCGGCACATCCGCCACTGGTTCGCCGCCGGCATCCGCCAGAATGCGTCCCGCCAGTTCCGGACCGATGCCCGGCGTGACGATGCGGACCCCGGCAGCCGCGGCCTGGCGGTGCAATTCGGCGTAGGACTCGGGGGGAACCGGCAACAGGCTGAACACATGCTTACCACGGGACACCGCCGCCGCCACACAATGCCGCAGCACATCCTGCCGTTGCGCCCTTCCCAGGCGGTCCACGTACCCCAGCACCAGCGAGTCCACCTGTTCCAGCGCCGCATCGAGCCGTGCCTGGATCCGCACCCCGGCCGGCGCCGTGCCGATCGCTTCACCGGCGTCCCTGCCCACCAGGCCCTTGCCCACGGGATCAGCGACCGCAGTGACCGCGAACGGCAGCAGATCGCGGCCGCGGATCAGCGCGTGCATCTCCTTGTTGAACGGGTACAGGGCAGCGCGCGCCAGCCAGGCAAAGCCCTGTCCCGGTCCGCACACCCCTCCCCCTATGCCTTCGTCCTCTACACCGGTTTCGCCGACGCAGCCGTCGACCGGCACGGCGGTCCGGCCGCGACGCACAGACGCTGCCGGGGTTGCCTGTTCGCCGTCGAAGGCGCACTCCGGCAGCGCACTCTCGGTTGCCGACAACATCCCCGCGCCCGCCGGCTCCGTCCCCGCGCCCGCCGGTACTCCATCCTCGGCCATCGACGCATTCTCCCGCAACAGCCCGCGCACCTGCGGCAGCGAAGCGCCGCGGTGAGCCTGGCGAATCAACGCCACGACGCCGCTGAGATGGGCTGCCGCGAAACTCGTTCCGTCCAGCATGACATAGTCCGGCCCGATCCAGCACAGACGCTGTCGGTCGCCACGCGCCAGAAACTCCGGATCCGCCCTGCCGGTCCAGTGGTATTCGTAGCGCCCGTAGCCGATTCCGCCGGCTACGCTGATCACGGTGTCGAAAGCCGCGGGATAACTGCGCGCGCCGTCGTTGTGATGCGCCGCCACCAGTATCACTCCGGCCTCAGTGGCCCGGCGGCAGGCCGCCTCCAGGGCATCACCACGCGGCCGCTCGATGCCCAGGCTGAGGTTGGCCACGTCCATTCGCTGCTCGGTCACCCAGTCGAGGGCCCGAATCAGCGTATCCTCGTCTGTCCGCAGATCCGCCCCGAAGACGCGCACGGCATACAGCCGCACCGCGGGCGCCTTGGCGTGGATGATGCCTCCGCAGGCAGTGCCATGGCCGCATACATCGTCGCAACCGGCTCGTTCCGGGGCATCCCTGACGGTTTCATCCACCCGGCAGGCCGGGCCCGTTTCCATCAGCGCCGCCGCCCGACCGGCCGAGTCCGGCATCGGCGTAGCCGTATCCGGCAACGGCCTGGCTGTCGCCTGCGCCTCAGATATGTCTCCGGCCGCCGCTTCCGGCGCGCCGGTCAGAGCTATACCACCGGCCCGCGGCGGCAGATCTGGATGATCGGCGCGGATGCCACTGTCCACCACCGCCACGCGGACACCGGCTCCGTCCAGTCCTGCAAAGTCGATCATCTTGCCACCCTGTACGCTTTGGTGCCGCGGTGAGGGGCCGACGGCCCGGCACCGACCGCAACCGGTTTGCCCGTCCTCCGTGGCCCTGCTGCGCACGGCCGTCCCGGGCAGGCAGGCGCGCACGCCCGCAGGGCCAGTGGGATGCTGTATCCACCGATCAGGCAGGTCACCAGCGAACGGCCATCCGGCCGCACCAGCCGCAGCTGTCCGCCGATGGTCTGCGCCGGCAGCAGACTGCGCCGTATCGGAGTCTGCGCGCAGCGTTCCTCGGTACTGACCGCGACGGCGACCGTCTCCGGACTGGTGTTGGTGATCCGGTAGAACACATACTCCGGCTGCCGCTCGGTGCGCCGGCAGCGCAGGCTGAACTGCCGGGTCCCCACTCCCACGATCTGCTGCCGCTGCCAGTCCACCTGGACACGCAATTCGGCATCGCCCCGGCGCCACTCGTACTCGAACAGCTCCAGACCGTCCAACAGCACGGCATCGTGGCCGTAACTGCGCCGGACCTGCAGCGTGCGCAAAAAATCGTAGCGGGCGAAAAACGGTTGCGCCGCCGGATGACGCCGGATCAGGGGCAGATAATTTTCCAGGTACAGACTGGTGCCCGGCACGCCACGGAATCCGACGCGTTTGTACAAAGGGATACCCTTGCGATTGAGCGGCCAGGTCTCCGCTTCCAGCCTTTCGTACCCGGTGGCGCAGGCTCGCCGCATACATCGGTTGCCCAGAAAGCGCCAGGCGGTTCCGCGGCGTTGATACGCCGGATGGGTCTCCACCTGCGAGAACACCGCCACCCGGCCATCGCCGTAACGGTCGTCCAGGCGGAGCACGGACACGATCCGGCCGTGGTGCCGCAGCATGACTGTATCGATATGCGCCGGTGTCTGGCCGGCCGCCACCAGGTCGACCGGCTGCACCAGCGGTACCGGCTCCGGCCTGCGGGCAAACGCCGTCGATGTCAGCGACCAATGCTCGGTTCGCATCCAGTTGATGAACTCGGCCAGTTCCCTGGCGTCGGCTGGCGTGAAGGAATGCACGGTGAACATCGTTTTCAGCTCCTGTGTAACCGGACCCTGGGCGGACATCGAGGCGCGGTTGGCGCCACCGGTATGCGACGGTCGCAGATTCCGCCCGGGCAGGTTTGATCGAATGGACCAGGCACGCTGGTCCCGGATTACAGGCTTCCGCCCTGCAGCAGCAGCAGACCGTACCGAGCCGCCGGCGCGTACCACGTGGATGCCGCTGCCGTCATGTGCACCACGACCGGAGCAAACAGCCGTCCGGTACGGTGGAATACCCATGCACAGGTCAGCCCGGTGACGGCCAGCGACACGGCGGTGTGCATGGACAGCATCGATCCGCCCGCCACCAACAGCGCCACGAACGGCACGTGCGTCGCCACATAGACTGCCGTCGAAATGATGTACGCCGGCAGCCGGCCCCGGTTCCGCAAAGCCTCGTACAGCAGGCCGCGGAAAAGGATCTCCTGCATCAACGGATCCAGGAACACCATGCGCAGGCCTCCCAGGGCCAGGAACGCGGCGTAGTCGTCGAACTGGAAGTAGACGTAGTCCGCCTGGTTGCGCACGATGGCCGGCACCTGTGCGGCAACCACAACCGTACAGGCGGCGAGCATCCACCGGGGCCGGCAAGCTGTTATGCAGGGCGGGTGGCCTCGCCGTAGCACCCCCAACCGCCCCATGATGAGCAGCAGCACGGCCGTCTGGATGACATATACGGGTGTGATACGCACCAGCCCGTCGACGCTGCTGATCTCGAAGCCGGTACGCATGCCCACGATCCACAGGATCTCGAACGCTTGCCTGGCGGCGAACAGACCGGCAAACAGCCACAGAGTCCGGCGCGGATTCTGTATGACCGGGATGGCGTTCCAATGCATGAGCGTTTGTCCGCGGGAAACCGTGATCGTGGAATACGTCTGAAGGTCAGGTGCTGTCGACGGAGTGGCGGCCTGGCAACCGCTGCGGCGGCGTCAAACCTGCCGCGACCGCCTGCCCCGCCCTACGGCGGCATACCGCCTTCCGCCGCTTCCCCAGGTCAGCGATTGGCCGTAGCGTACCGGGTTTCGATGGAACCGGCTCCGCCCGGCAGGTTGACGGTCTTGTAGATGATCGTACTGTCCGCCCGCACCTCCACCCGTCCGGATACCGGCGGGATGTAGCGGTAGGAGACATTGCTGCCATTGGGCATGCCGTGTTGGCCCAGGGTTATTTTGCCGTCCTTGTTGTAATCTCCGCGGATTTCCCGCCACAACCTGGCGGCGCCCTCGGGGCCGCGGTACGGACTGTTGGGATCCAGGCTGAACACCTGCAGTGGATGCTCGTACGCGTAGACGCAGTCGCGGTCCTCGCTGGTGTAGGCGCGGGCGCGCCTGGGTGCAAGACGTTGTGGCATGATTCGTCCTCCTGAACAGGGTGGTTGATGGTTGCGGTTTCCCGCGGACAACTCGTGTGGCGCTGTGGCCGTCGTCATTGCCTGGCCGCCGCCTGGAACCGTGCGTAGGCGCCGTTTTCCCGGCTCAGCTCGGCGGGAGGTCCGTGCTGCACCACGCGTCCGTCGTCGACGACGACAAGGCGGTCCGCCGTCTGCACTGTGCTCAGGCGGTGCGCTATGATGATGGTCGTGCGTCCCTGGCGAACCGTCTCCAGCGCCTGCCGTACCGCGGCTTCGGACTCGGTATCCAGCGCCGCGGTCGGTTCGTCGAGAATCAGTACGGACGTGTCCAGCAACAGTACGCGCGCCAGCGCCAGTCGCTGTTTCTGGCCTTCCGACAGACCGCTGCCGCCCTCGCCGACCATGGTGTCGTACCCTTCCGGCAGAGCCAGGATGACGTCGTGTATGCAGGCCGCCCGGGCCGCGTCTTCCAGGTCCCGCCAGGATACCGGCCGGCCCAGAGACAGGTTGTCGCGTATGGAGGCATGGAACAGGCAGCTGCCTTGCAGGGCGAAGCCGATGTGCCGCCGGAGCGAGGCGACCTGATACCGCCGTACGTCCGTGCCGTCCAGCAGCACGCTGCCCCGTTCCGGATCGTAAAACCGCGGAATCAGCTTCACCAGGGTTGACTTGCCCGCGCCGCTGCGACCGATCAGGGCCACGGTAGATCCGGGTTCGATGCTCAGATTCACTCCGCGCAGAACCGGTGTTTCCCCGTAGGCGAACCACACGTCGCGCAGCTCCACGGCGCCACTCGTCTGCTGCAACACGAGGGCTCCGGGTTCGTCGCGGATGGCCGGTTGCCGGTCGTAGAACTCCAGAAACCGGCGCGCGTGCACCAGGGTGACCTCCACCTGGGGAATCAATCCGATCAGATGCTGCAAAGGCCCGTACAGGTAGGCTACATAGCCGGAAAACGCCATGAAGGTGCCCATCGTCAGATCACCCTGCAGTACCTGCATCCAGCCGTAGTACGAGTAAGCCAGACTGCCGCCGGCACGCAGCGCGGTGCCGGCGAAACCGGTGGCGTTTTCCATGGCCGAAGCCCGCACCTGCAACCCGGCCACATCCATGAACAGCGCCCGCAGGCGTCCCGTGAAGCAGGCCTCGGCTCCCAGCGCCTGGATCGTGCGAATGCCGGCCAGCGACTCGTAGGCGCCCGCCGACAGGCGCGCCCCGCCTTCGGCGATGGCTCTGGAGATCCTGCCGAAATAGCGCCGGCTGAACGCTGCCAGCGCCGTGTCGAACGGCAGCACGGCCAGGCTGATCAGCGCCAGGCGCCACGACATCCAGAACAGCAGAGCCGGAAATACCAGGAGCTGCAGCAGATTCAGCACCAGCGCGTTGATCAGGCCGATGACCTGAGCCAGGGAAGTCTGCAGGTCGTCGAAGCGCGCCAGCACCGCGCCAGTGTCCCGGCCGTCGAAAAAACCGAAGTCCATGCCCTGCAGATGCTGGTACAGACGGGCCTGAAAATCATAGCTGATGATCACGCCCACGCGCTGCCCGAAATGCCCGGCCAACGCCTGGATCAGAGCCAGGCTCAGGCTGATGGCGGCCCCGGCGAGCAGCACGAAATGCAGCAGCGGGACATCCTGTCTGGGGTACACCTCGTCGATGAGCAACTTGGTGATGTACGGCCCGGGCAGCGCCAGAAGCGACAGCAGTATACCGGCCAGCACCGACTGGGCGATGTAGCGCCAGTAAGGACGCAACAGCAACAGCAGGCGGATGAGCACCCTCATGCCGGGCCGTCCTTTCCGGCGACGTACAGCGGCCTCCGGTATGCCCCTCCGGCATGCCGCATCAGCCGCCGCCACAGCAGCTCCACGATGCGCCCCTGTTCCACCACGATCTGGGCCCGGGCCCGCATGCCGTAGGCCAGCGAATGCGTTCGTTCCCCGTCGCAGACGGTGGGATCGGCGATACGCAGGCGCGTGCGATAGCCGCTGCCGTCACCCGCCGGTTCCAGCGACACGGAGGCCACGGTGCCGCTGAACACCTTGTAGCGCAGGTGCGGGAAGGCCTCGACGAACAGCCGTACCGACTGTCCCGGAACGGCCCGTCGCACGTCCTGTTGCGACACGGCGATGTCGGCGTACCAACTGTCCAGCGGGGCCAGTTCCAGCAACACCTCGCCTGCATGCACCTGGTCGCCGGCGCGCAGGTCCAGGTGATCGGTGAGCACCGTGCCCGCTGCCGGCGCCCGGATGCGGGTCTGTTCCAGACGCTGTGCCGCCAGGACGCTGTCCTGTGTCAGCTGGGCGCGCCTTCGGGCCAGCGTCTCCAGCTCCAGGCGGCGGTATGCCAGCGCTTCGAGCTGCTGATCGGCGGTTTCCAGCTGCAGCTGATAACGCTGGATCCGGCTCGACTGCTGGCGCACGGGCAACCGTTCGGTGAAGGGCACCCGCCGCCATGACTGCAGCAGCGGGCTGTCGTTTTCCAGCTCAGCCTCGGCACGCAACCGCTCCAGCTGCAGACGGGCTTCCTCCAGTTCCAGCCGGCAGCGTTCCCGCTCGCGCTCCAGCATCGCCCGTTCGGTGCGCAGCTCGGACTGTAGGCGTAAGGTCTGGTGCCGGTTGATGGCCAGATCGTCCGCCACCCGGGACAACGCCGCGGTCCATTCGCGTCCGCATAGCCTCGCCATGATGTCGCCGGCGCGAACCTGCCGGCCCTGGATGGCCTGTATCTCGCGCAAAATGCCGCTGGCCGGTGCCTTGACCTGGCGACGTTCGCCGGGAACGATCGTGCCCTGGCCTTCGATCGTCACCGCGGTGCCGAAATGCCAGCCCAGCCAGGCCGTTATCGCTGCCAGCAGGCTCGCCAGGCACAGCAGCCAAGCCAGCAGGGTACCGGCCAGACCCGGATTCCCGGCGTCCGTGGTCACATCCGGGTCTGCCGTCAGGGGCGATACGGACTGCGGCCATTCAGGCGCAGACGCAGGCGCAGACGCAGGCCCAGGCGCAGGTGCCTGCGGCGAGGATGCTGAGAGCTGCCAGTCGGTTGGCACGATGTCCTCCTGCGGTGGTCCGCACCGCCCTGGCCGCAACACCAGCCGGAGACGGGGCAGGCAGGTCGAAAGCTGCGCGTTCACCCCAACCGTTTGCAAAGGCCGTGCCGCAGCGCCGCCTTGCTGCTGCGCCCGCGGGAAGTGCCGTGTACAGGAGATTACCGTACAGGGCAGGGCATCGTATCGCGGTCCGTCCTGGCGCCATAGACTCACAGTACTGTTTCGGTACATACCCAACACCGGCCACCCGGCAGCCGAAGCAACAGCCGGGTTGCTTGACGAGGCCACTTGCACCACATTTGGCGCAGACCCGGACTGATGTCACCCGCCCCGGGCCGGGCCTCCCGTACCGCCCAGAGCGTCTTTGGACAGGAGAACAGGATTGGCAGACAGCGTCAGCACATCGCGCGAACACGTGGAAGACATCTTCCACCATGACCATGCGTATCAGCTCCATGTCGCCGGGACCATGGACGGCTCCAGCACCCGGGATCCGGTCGGTTACGGTCCGTATGAACAGAAGTGGGAGAACAACGTGTCCGTCTGCGTGGAAAACCTCGGCGCGCAGACGGTACGCAATCCGTGGGTGCTCATCGGGGATCAGCGCCGGTGGCGCTCGCTGGAGGAGATCCTGGACAGCCTGCTGGAACCTGACATGCAGGACGCTGACAAGGCGCGGGTGATCTGGGAGTTTGCCCGGCGCCACCGCTACCACTTCACCACCGGTGACGACGAGGTCAAGGACACGGTGAAGATGCTCAATGTGTACGGTTACACCCTTTGCTGGGACGAAGCCTATACCGTGGCCAATCTGTGGCAGGCCGCCGGTCTGAAGATTCGCCGCGGTTTTCCCCACGGACACTGCACCACGGAGGTATACTACGACGGCGCCTACCACCTGATGGACAGCGACGAACACCTGCTGTACCTGCTGCGTGACAACCGCACCGTCGCTTCCGAGGCGGACCTGGCCCGCGATCACGACCTGGTGAAACGGGGCCACGCCTACGGCATCCTGGCGCCGGAAGATGCCCGGCGCGACGAGCAGGCAGCCTCCCTGTTCGTTCATCCGGGACCGCGAGGCGGCGGTCGCCCCATGCTCACCCGCCATCGCATGGACATGGATCTGCGACCGGGCGAAGCCCTGATCTGGGAATGGGAGGACCGGGGCAAGTATCACGGACTGAAAGAGCGGCCCCCGCGGCTGGCCAACGGCCGGCTGCGCTTCCGGCCGCGTCTGGACGAGCACTTCCAGCAGTGGATGGAGCACAACGACAACCTGACTCCGGACAGCCAGGGGCTGGCACCGGTGGATCCGGAGAAGGAGTCCAGCGCCGTGTACCGCATCCGTTCCCCCTACGTCTGCGTCGGCGGCCAGGTACGCGTTCCGGACTGGCAGGTGGAGCTGTCCTTCGAGGGCGAATCCTGGGTACCGGTGGACGCGGGCAACCTGGATCCGCACTTCCCGCCCGCCGGACCGGCGCGCTACGGTTATCTACTGCGCTTCCGCGCCACCGGCTCCCGCCTGCATGCCGTGGATATTCAGACGGATCTGCAGATGGCGCCCCTTTCCCTGCCGGCGCTGACCGTGGGCGACAATTCCATCCGCTACATGGACACCACAGAAGGTCCAAGGCATGTGCGAGTCACCCACCGGTGGACCGAACGCGGCAGTGTCCATCCCCCCCGGCTGGGCCCTCGTCCCCGTCATCCCGAGCCGGGAATCACGGTGGATTGTGCCCAGATCACTTTCGTCTGGGAAGCAGCCCCCGGGGCCATGGATTACGAATTCCGCCTGAGCGAGTATGCGGACATGCGCTGGGCCTTGTCCCCTGTCTTCGAGAAACTCGTCTCGCGCACGCCCGGTAGCGGTAACGCCCTTTGGCGCGTACCGGATGTGGGACTGCTGAATCCCGGTCAGAGTTACTACTGGCAGATTCGCGGCCGCAGCGCCGAGGGTCTGTGGGGTCCGTGGAGTCCGGTATGGCGTTTCACCGCGGAGGGCCCGGGCGTACCCATGGACCTGCAACTGATCCCGGACTGGACCCGGCGCACGATCAAGCTTCGCTGGCGAGACAACCCGCGGGGAGCCCCGGCCGCGCATTATGAGGTGTACGGCAGCGACGAGCGCGGTTTCAGCGCGCATCGGGATGCGTACACCCTGTTCGGCGGAAGCGAAGCGGGTGAACACCAGGTGCCGGGAAACTACCTGGCCACCACCACGGATACGGAACTCACCGTAGCCGGTCCGGACATTCACGCCGGACGCGGCAACCGCGTCTACTATCGCGTCGTCGCCGTGGACAGTCACGGGCGCCGCTCCGGCCCGTCGGACTTCGTCGAAGCTCCGCGCCCCTTCATTCATACGCTGCCCCCGCCTCGCGCCATGGCCGGCCAGGAATACCGGTATGCGATACAGGCGCTGACTTCCTGCGGCGACCTGCAGTCGGAGAGCGAGGGTTCCCAGCGCTACCTGTCGGCGTTCAGAAACGGTGACGAATTACGCTTCGTGCTGGACGAGGCTCCGGACTTCGTCGCGCTGGAGGCCTGTAGCGGCGTCCTCACCGCCCGTCCGCAGCAACGCCACCTGGGTTACCACACCTTGACCTTCCGCGTGCTCAACAACCAGGGCGGTAGTGACGCCCAGGGCTTCGACCTCGAGGTCGTGGCCTGAGTCCCGGGCATCTTACCTCGCCACACCGCCGAACTGTCAAAGTGGCAGTCCCGCGGTGTGGCGATTCTGCGCCATGACTGCGGGGTACGGGATACACACGGGAACCCGTTGAAGCCCCCTCGCGAATGCTTGGGAAGCGCGTGGGAAAGCTTGGCAACGCCATTTCACCAACGGATTCGCGTCATCTGCCGTCAAACCGGCGGAACCCAGGGCCGGTCAACGGCATCGAAAGGGGGAGCAACCGAGGGCACCGCGGTCGTACCAGCGGTTGGGTGCAGGACACGGTCCAGGGTGAGACCCCGGTGCACAATG
>SLHA01000091.1 GCA_007136405.1 Candidatus Latescibacterota bacterium | reverse complement strand
GGGCGGATATGCCGGTTGGGATCGAGCCCCACAACGGGCGGGGCAGCACCCAGCCCACCGCGCCGTCGTCGAATCCCACCGGGCGGTCAGGGATGCGCGACACATGCCAGCCGGACAGATCCCGGTTGAAGGATACCGCCCCCTGGAACATGTGGCGCATCATGGTGACGTTGGCGACGTTCCAGCCGCCGATATCTTGATCGAACGCCTCTGCTCCGGCGAACATGCCTTCCATGTAGAGCACCCGGGATACATCCCATCCGCCGATATCCTGGTTGAATGAAGCGGCCCCGGAGAACATCCTGTTCATGACCCATACGCGGGCGACATCCCAGCCGCCGATGTCCTGGTCGAACACCTCTGCCCCGGCGAACATGCCTTCCATGTGGACCACCTGGGCGACATTCCATCTGCCGATGTCCTGGTTGAATGAAACGGCACCGTCGAACATGTGGCGCATGTCGGCAACGCCGGAGACATCCCAGGCACCGATGTCCTGATCGAAGGACGAGGCACCCTGGAACATGTGGCGCATGTCGATGACGTTGGCGACGTCCCAGTTGCCGATATCTTGATCGAACACCTCTGCCCCGGAAAACATCCACACCATGAGGGTGACCTGTGAGACATCCCATCCACCGATATCCTGGTTGAATGAAACGGCACCGTCGAACATGTGGCGCATGTCGGTGACGTTGGCGACGTCCCAGTTGCCGATGTTGCCGTTGAATGCCGCCGCCTGGTAGAACATGCGACCCATGTAGGTGAAGTTGGACGTATCCCAGCCGTCGAGATCCTGGTTGAACGACGCGGCACCTTCGAATATCTGGCGCATGTCGGTGACGTTGGCAACGTCCCAGTTGCCGATGTTGCCGTCGAACGCTGCCGCGTGGTAGAACATGCGATTCATGTCAGTGACATTGGACGTATCCCAGCTGTCGAGATCCTGGTTGAATGACGCGGCGCGCTCGAACATTTGGCGCATGTTGGTGACGCGCGACACATCCCAGTTGTCGATATCGTGGTTGAATGCCGCCGCGTAGCTGAACATGCGGTTTATGTCGGTGACCCCGGATACATCCCAGGCGCCGATAGCCCCGTCGAACGCTGCCGTGTCGTAGAACATGCGGCTCATGTCGGTGACGTTGGATGTGTCCCAGCCGTCAAGGTCCTGGTTGAACGACGTGGCGCCTTCGAACATCTGGTGCATGTCGGTGACGTTGGTGACGTCCCAGTGGCCGATGTTGCCGTTGAATGCCGCCGCCTGGTAAAACATGCGGCTCATGTCGGTGACATTGGACGTATCCCAGCCGTCGAGGTCCTGGTTGAACGACGCGGCGCCTTCGAACATCTGGTGCATGTCGGTGACGCTGGCAACGTCCCAGCTGCCGATGTTGCCGTTGAATGCCGCCGCGTGGTAGAACATGCGGCCCATGTAGGTGAAGTCGGAAACATGCCAGCCGTCGAGGTCCTGGTTGAACGACGCGGCGCCTTCCAACATTCCGCGCATGTCGGTGACGTGGGACACGTCCCAGCTGCCGATAGCCCCGTCGAACGCTGCCGCGTGGTAGAACATGCGATGCATGTCAGTGACATTGGACGTATCCCAGCCGTCGAGATCCTGGTTGAATGACGCGGCGCTCTCGAACATTTCGCGCATGTTGCTGACGCGCGACACATCCCAGCTGCCGATAGCCCCATCGAATGCCGACGCTTTGTAGAACATGCGATTCATGTCAGTGACGTTGGCCGTGTCCCAGCCGTCGAGGTCCTGATTGAACGACGCGGCGCCTGCGAACATCTGGTGCATGTCGGTGACGCTGGCGACGCCCCAACTGCCGATGTCGCCGTTGAATGTCGCCGCCTGGTAGAACATGCGGCTCATGTCGGTGACGTTGGATGGATTCCAGCCGTCGAGGTCCTGGTTGAAGGAGGCGGCGCCCTCGAACATTTGGCGCATGTCGGTGACCTGGGCGACGTTCCAGCTGCCGATAGCCCCGTCGAACGCTGCGGCGCGGTAGAACATGCGCTGCGTGTCGGTGACGCTGGATGGATTCCAGTCGTCGAGGTCCTGGTTGAACGACGCGGCGCGCTCGAACATTTCACGCATGTCGGTGACCTGGGCGACGTCCCAATGGCCGATAGCCCCGTCGAACGCTGCCGCGTGGTAGAACATGCGCTGCATGTCGGTGACGCTGGATGTATTCCAGCCCTCGAGGTTCTGGTTGAACGAGGTGGCGCGCTCGAACATTCCACGCATGTCGGTGACCTGGGCGACGTCCCAGTTGCCGATAGCCCCGTCGAACGCTGCCGCGTGGTAGAACATGCGCTGCATGTCGGTGACGTTGGATGGAGCCCAGTCATCGAGGTCCTGGTTGAACGAAGTGGCGCTCTCGAACATTTCGCGCATGTTGCGGACGCGGGACACATCCCATGCGCCGATATCCTGGTTGAACGCCGTCGCGTGGCTGAACATGCGGTTCATGTCGGTGACCGCGGACACATCCCAGGCGCCGATAGCTCCGTCGAACGCCGCTGCGTAGTTGAACATGCGGC
>SLHA01000007.1 GCA_007136405.1 Candidatus Latescibacterota bacterium | reverse complement strand
GACAACCACTGGTGACGCGGCGTGCGACACCTCCGTGCGCCTGCCCATGGGACAGCGCGGTACGGTGATCCGCGTCGAGCGGTACGACGCGGCCGCCGGTCATCCCCTGGAACCGGGGATCAGCCGGCTGGTGCGCGTCACGGTGGCCGTACGCCGCCGGCTCCAGGTGGGCGACAAGCTGGCCAACCGGCACGGTGCCAAGGGCACGGTGGGTCTCATCCTGCCGGAGGACGAGATGCCCGTGCTGCCGGATGGCAGGTCTCTGGACCTGGTGTTCAGTCCACTGAGCGTACCGAGCCGCATGAATCTCGGCCAGGTGCTGGAGACGCATCTGGGTCTGGCGGCCCACGAACTGGGTTGCGCCATCGTCACGCCTGCATTTGCCGGCGCCACGGCGGCGGACGTGGAGGCGCTGTTGACCGAGGCCGGCTTGCCGGCCAGCGGCATGCTGCGCCTGCGCGACGGCCGCACGGGCCGCCTGTTCGACGCGGAATCAACCGTAGGTTATCAGTACGTGATGAAGCTGGCCCACATGGTCGATGACCGGCACCAGGCCCGCGGCGTGGGCCCGTATGAGGCGCACACCCAGCAGCCGGTGGGCGGCCGCGGTCAGGGAGGCGGTCTGCGCGTGGGCATCATGGATACCTGGGCTCTGCAGGCCCATGGTGCCGCGCATCTGCTGCAGGAACTCCTGACGGTGCAGTCCGACGACGTGGCTGCCAGACAGCGGCTGACGGCGGCTCTGCTGGAAGGCGCGGCGATACCGGACGTCACCGTGCCGCACTCGGTGCGGGTCCTGGTGGCCCGGCTGCGCGGTTTGTGTCTGGACCTGCGTCTCTACCGGGCTGACGGCTCGGAGGTGGACGTGTTCGCGGACACGTCCACGGTGGATCAGGCGACCCGCGCCACGCTGGCCTTTGCCGCGCCGGAGCGCGTACGCCAGTGGGAAGCGGTGCCGGTCGCGCCAGCGGATCTGCTGTCCGGCCGCAAGGTGCCGCCCGCGGATCCACCGCGCGCCCGCATGACGCCGCCCGCGGACGACCAGTCTGTCCCCGGCACCGCGACCCTCGACAGCGGTCTTCGCCTGCCCATCCTGCATCTACCCGCGGCCGTGGCGCACCCCTGGCGTCACCTGATCCCGGATCTGGCCGAGTCGCTGCCGGCGATCCGCATCCTGCCGGTGCTGCCGTCCAGCCTGCTTCCGGGTGCCGGCTTCGACCGGTTGTATACGGCGGTGGCCCGGGCAGCCACAGGCGAGGGCGACCTGCAGGCAGCCGTTGACGCGCTCTACGGGGAGCGCGGCTTGACGCGCGCGCTGTACGGCAAGCGTGGTTGGATAGCGTCGGCCATTTCCGGCAAGACCGTGGACTTTTCGGCGCGGTCGGTCATCGCTCCGGGCTGTCATCTGCATCACGACGAATGTGGTCTGCCGCGAAGGCTGGCGAAGGTATTGTTCGAGCCCATGGTGGCCGGCGTGCTGATGCGCACAGGCCGGGCCGGCAGTCGCGCCGAGGCGCGCGCCGCGCTGGCGATGGATGATTCGGGAGCACTGGCGGTGTTGCAACAGGTGGCGGCGGAGCACCGGGTGCTTCTGCGCCGGGCGCCGGTGCTGCATGCCTGGGGCATCCAGGCCTTCCGTCCTGTGCTCACCGATGAAAACGTGATTCGTTTGCATCCGTTGATCATGGTCGGTTTCAACGCCGATTTCGATGGCGACGAGATGGATGTGTTCCTGCCCCTGTCCATGGCGGCGCAGGCCGAGGCGGACGCCATGCGACCGGTGGTCAATCTGCTCGGCACGGCCTCGGGCGACTACATGAACGGTCTCACGCAGGATATGGTGCTCGGTTGGTACTATGCCACGGTACGCGATCCCGCCGGCCGCGCGCACCCCGTGGCCACGCTCGACCAGGTGGCGGCCGCCCATGCGCGGGGCGTGTTGCACGTGCACGATGCCATCACGGTGGATGGGAGGCGCACCACGGTGGGCCGGGCCCTGCTGAACAACCTGTTGCCACCGCCGTTGCGCTGGGTGGAGGCGCCGGCGCACAAGCGTCTGCTCACCGGGCTGTTGAAGCACTGCCGGGAGGAGCTGGGCGCCGAAGAAGCGGCCCGGCTGGGTGATGTCCTCATGCGGGCGGGATTTCGTCACGCCACCTTGTCCGGCTTGTCCATCGGGCGCGGCACGCTGCCGCCGTACGCGGCGTACGAGCGCGAACTCGCGGCCGCGTGGGGACAGTCGGATCGACTGCAGGCGGCTGCGGGCAAACAAGAACAAGCTAAAGCGAAGGCAACCCAGGCATGGGTGGCGCACTGGACGCAGGTCACCAGCGCCATGACCGAATCAGCTTTGAGTCAGCTGGCGGCGGATCGCGACGGGCTGAATCCGGTGCACCTGATGCTCGTGTCCGGAGCCCGCGGCAACCGTTCCCAGGTGCAGCAGGCGCTGGCCCTGCGCGGCCTGCTGGCCACGCCGGACCGGCAGATCATCGCGGCGCCGTGTACGACCAGTTTTCTGCGTGGTCAGAGTCCGCTGGAACACCTGGCCGGCGTCATGGGTGCACGCAAGGGGCTGGTACACACGGCGCTGGCAAGCGCCAGGGCCGGGTTCCTGTTCAAGCGCATCGTCAATGCCACGCAGGATATCCTCGTCACCGAAGAGGATTGCGGCACCTCCGTGGGCTTGATCAAGACCAGAGGCGACGGCGAAGCCCAGGCAGCCTTTGCCCTGCGCCTGGCAGGGCGAACCGCAGCGGAAGACAGGGCTATTTCCGGAGAGGAGCGGGAGGCCCTGCCCGGCGGAGAACCGGAGCTGGTGGTCGAGAACGAGATCATCGGCAGGTCTGTCGCCGAACAGCTCACGCACAGTGGACGCCATAGCGTCGCGGTTCGCTCACCGCTCGGTTGCCGGTCGGCCACGGGAATCTGCGCCCGCTGTTACGGTGCGGATCCGGCCGATGGTCGACGCGCCACGCCGGGACTGCCCGTGGGCATCCGGGCGGCGCAGGCTCTGGGTGAACCGGCCACCCAGTTGACCTTCCGCACTTTTTACGTCGGAGTCGCGGCTGGCTGTCGTCGACTCGGAGAGCCCATCGGCGGCTTGCCGCGCTTGGATCAGCTGCTGGAAATAGGTCGTCAACCAGGGCCGCCGGATGCGGCGGAGAGACGCCGGCTGGAGGAGATGATGCAGCTGCGGGGAGCCGTGCCCACAGGGGAACACCTGGTGGAAGAAATCGGCTCGATCTACCGAATGCAGGGCGTGCGTCTGGACGAGCGCCATATCGAAGTGGTGGTTCGCCAACTGGTGGGCCACGTGCGCGTGACCGCGCCTGGCAGCACGGAGCTGCGGGCCGGCCAGGTGGTCGGCCGGGCTAAACTGGAGGCGGTCAACGCCGCGACGGACGGCGAGCCGGCGCAGGCTGAGCCGGTGTTGCTCGGATTGACTGAGGTCGCCACCCTGGCGCAGGATTTCGTGGCGGCGGCGCTCGCGCCCGGTGGAATGCGGGCATTCGCCCAGGCAGCGGTCCGCGGAAGCTGCTTGGAGCTGAACAGCGTGAGAGCAGCCACGTTGTTCGGCAAGCGGATACCCGCCAGGCGTGGACGGGATTGAGGGGGCGCGTCGGGGTTGCCGAGGCGCGCCGTCCATGGCCCCTGGACCGGAGTCCGGCAGGCGGAATCCTGCGCGCGGACCGACGGAACCTGTGAATCCAGTCGCCGGCGGGCTCCATTCCCTTTATCTTGCCATGATGGCGTGGACACGAGAACTCCGGTCTTCTGGTCATTCACCCTGCAGGAGCTGATCCGTGATCGAAATCGAAGCGAACATCCCCCTGGTCGATGCTCCGGCCTGGGCGGTGCTGGAACGTCGCCTTTTTGATGTCATGGAGCAGGCCGTCCAGCCGTTTCTGGACAAATACACCCATCCGGACGGCCGGTTGATCTGGCGGACCGGACCGCATCCGGGCCGCGATGGCGCCGATGATTTCTACGAGAGCTTCTACAACTGGCCGCTGCTCTACCTGCTCGGTGGCAGCGACCGGATGCTGGACCTCGGTCAGCGGCAGTGGGAGGCCACCACCCGTCTGCTGGAGGAACTGGGGCACCTGCACAAGGAATACGAAATCGGCTACGATCAGTTCCACCAGAGCGAGAGCTACATCTATTTCTACCTGTTGTGCATGGCAGACCCGCACCATGCGGACAACCGCGAACGGGCCACGCGTTTCGCCGGTTTCTACCTGAACGAGGATCCGGAAGCGCCGAACTACGATGCGGACAGAAAGATCATCCGATGCGCTCACAACGGTAGCAAGGGGCCGCGCTGGCTTTACGGCGACAACGACAAGCCTTCTTACGGCTACTCGCCGGGTATGGCGGTGTATGGATTGCCCTACGAAGACCTGGACGGTATCCAGGGTATCGAGGACCTGAAGGATCCGGTCAAGGCGCGGCGCATGGGAGAGGCCATGAAGGCACGCATGAGCCGGGGCGACGCCGTCGCCAACCTGGGCGTTTGCTCACTGGTGACCAATGCCTACCTGTTGACCGGCGAGGACAAGTACCGGGCCTGGCTGCAGGATTACGTGGGCGCCTGGGTCGAACGGGCCGCGGCCAACGACGGCCTGATTCCGGACAATGTGGGTCTGTCCGGCCAAGTGGGCGAATACATGGAGGGCCGCTGGTACGGCAGCATGTACGGCTGGACCTGGCCGCATGGTTTCTACAACATCGGTTATGCCACGCTGGTCGCCGGGATATGCTGTTACCTGGCGACCGGGGAAGCGCATTGGCTGGAACTGCCTCGAACCCAGCTTCGCAAAATCATGGACCAGGGTGAAATGGCCGACGTGCATGCCCGGCCGATGAGCCTGGAGCATCACTGGATCGGCCAGATGCGCGCCCTGGGAGAACAGCGTCAGAGCTGGTTGGTACCCTATTGCTACGGCGAGAATGGCTGGTCCGACTATCAACCGCTGTCACCGATTTTCCCGGCAGCCTTGTGGAATGTCACCGGCGCGCCGGAGGACAGGACCATGCTGGAAGAATTGCGCCGGTGCGAAGACTACGACTGGCGGCACGTCTTCTCCTTTCGCACCAAGGAAGATGCGGGCCACGAGCAACCCTGGTTCTGCTTCCTGCACGGCGACAATCCGCATTATCCAGAGCGGATTCTGCAGGCCGCACTGGCCCAGGTCTATCGGCGGCTGGAACAGATCCGCCAGGATCGTACCGACCCGCGCGACAACCATATCCACTGGTGGCAGCAACTCAATCCCGTGACCACCGAAGCCCTGGTGCAACTCACCCTGGGAGCGCCGCAGCTGATCTATAACGGCGGACTGCTGCTGGCGCCGTTGCGCTATTTCGACGCCCAGCGCCGCCGTCCGGGACTGCCGCCCGATGTCGCTGCCCTGGTCGAGCAGGTGGAACAGCAGCAGATCGTCGTGCACCTGGTCAATCTCAGCGGTGTGGAAAGCCGCCGGCTGATCCTTCAGGCCGGCACACTGGGCGAACATCGCTTCACCACGGTGACCTGCACCCGGCGTCAAAGCGAGTACCCGGGAGCCGTAGGCGAACACGCCGACGCGAGCCTGAAGATCGGCAATCAGCAGGCGGAGGTGGCGGATAGCCACTTTGCCGTAATGCTGCCGCCCGGCACCCAGATCCGCCTGACTATCGGCCTCGAACGCGGTGCCGGAACCCCTTCTTACCGGTTCCCCACGATGCCAGCTCAAACGGGACTTCGATCCTCTTGAAACAGGCAGAACGGAGGGCAGGGCGCTATAGCTATAGATCGCCGGAGCAACGGTCCTGCGTCTATTCCCGGGCCTGGGGCCCAGTCCGGCGGATGCGCTACATCGAGCCCATCGCGGCGCCAAAGAGGCTTTTCCTGTTCGGATGCCTCGACGCTCCCGGTGCGCACGGAAACGGGTCCGACGGGACCCGAGTGGAGGAACTACGTTATACTGGGGCCTGGAGTTCGGGGACGTCCCGGCGCGGCCGACAACAGGAGACCGAATTATGAACGAAGCATCGCAGCACGGCGCGGTTCCGATAGATCCGTCGAACACCATTCAGGGATTCGAGACATCGGCTGCCGATCCGTCGAGCAGTGAGGCGTGGCAACCGGTATCCGACCGGAAGCTCCGGGTGGGCATCGCCGGTTACGGCGTCTGCCGTTTCGGTGCCGCGTTCCATTTTCAGGACCATCCCAACGTGACGATCGCGGCGGTTGCCGAGCTGGATGCCGACAAGCGCGCCGAGTTGGCGCGCGCCTGCCGTTGCGCGACCACCTATGAGTCGTGCGAGGCGATGCTGGCCGACCATTCCATCGAGGCCGTCTTCGTGGCCACGGATGCGCCCAGTCATGCCCGTCTGACCATGGCAGCGCTGCGGGCGGGTAAGCACGTGGCCTGTGCCGTGCCGGCGGTGTTCGGGTCCCTGGAGGACGCTCACGCGTTGTTCGACACGGTCCGGACCACCGGCCGGCACTACATGATGTTCGAGACCTCCTACTATCACGCGGACCTTTACTGCATGCGGGAGCTGTATCGCGCCGGCAGGCTGGGAAGGGTCGTGTATGCGGAGGGCGAGTACTGGCATTATTTCGGCACGCCTCTGGCGTCCCACGAGGGCTGGCGCACCGGGCTGCCACCCCAGTGGTACCCGACCCACTCCAACGCCTACTATGTCGGGGTCACCGGTGGAAGTTTCACCGAAGTCAGCTGCATGGGCATGCCCAGTCACATCGATCACCTGAAGCCGGAGAACAACTCGTTCGGCAATCCCTTCGGCACCGAGGTAGCGCTGTTTCGCACCAGTGAGGGCGGTATGGCGCGTATGGCAGTGAGCTGGGATACCCCGGGACAAGGCGGCGAGACTGGCCGCATCCGGACCCAGCACGGCACGTATTACGGCAACTATGCCAGCGGCCAGGAAGGCGTCGCGCTGCCCGAAATCCGCCGGCCCCCGTTGCCGCCCGGCGTGGCGGCCGGCGGCCACGGGGGGTCGCACGGGTACCTGATGAGCGAGTTCGTGGAAGCCATCCTGATGGACCGTGCGCCGCTGATCGACGTGGCGCAGGCGCTCAACATGACGGTCGGCGGGATCATGGCGCACCAGTCGGCGCTGCACGATGGCGAGCTGCTGCGGATACCGCAATTCAACCTGGGGGAGGTGACGTCCGATGGCTGATTCGCTGGCGGACCTGGTCGGCAATACGCCGCTTCTGCGCCTGCGCCGGGCGTCGGAGGAGACCGGTTGCAGGATCCTCGGCAAGTGCGAATTCCTCAATCCAGGCGGGAGTATCAAGGACCGGGCCGCCCTGGCGATCATCGAGGACGCGGAGGCGAAGGGACTGCTTCGGACTGGCGGGACCATCATCGAGGGCACGGCCGGCAATACCGGCATCGGTCTCGCCGTCATCGGCAGCGCCAGGGGATATCGCACCGTTATCGTCATTCCGGAGACGCAGAGCCCGGAAAAGAAAGATATGCTGAGGCTCGCCGGCGCGGAGCTGATCGAGGTGCCGGCCGTCCCCTACAGCGATCCCGACAACTACGTGAAGGTCTCGGGCCGCATCGCCGCGGAACGGGCCGAGACAGACCCGAATGGGGCGATATGGGCCAACCAGTTCGACAATGTCGCCAACCGTGATGGCCATGCCCGCCATCTGGGACCGGAGATCTGGCAACAGACTGGGGGCACGGTGGACGCGTTCGTCTGCGCTGTCGGCACCGGCGGCACGCTTGCAGGCGTGGCGATGGCGCTGCGGGAGCGCAACAGGGACGTCAGGATCTATCTGGCCGATCCCATGGGCGCGGCGCTCTATCACTACTACGCGCACGGTGAGCTGGCGGACGAGGGGGATTCCATCACTGAAGGCATCGGCCAGGGGCGGATCACCGCTAACCTGGAAGGGTTCCGGCCCGATGACCAGTTCCAGATCGCTGATGCCGAGGCCTTGCCCATCATCTTCGGGTTGGTGCGTGAACAGGGGCTGATTCTCGGCGGCTCGTCTGGAATCAACATTGCCGGGGCGATTCGGGTGGCGCGCGAACTGGGGCCAGGCCATACCATAGTGACCATCCTCTGCGACCATGGATCGCGCTACAAGAGCAGGCTGTTCAACCCGGTTTTCCTGCGCGAAAAGGGCTTGCCCACGCCCGATTGGCTCGCCTGATCCGCACCCGCTCGACAGGCTGGGCTACCCGGATGCCGGCTTGCGCTGCCGCAGCCGTGTAGATACACATTGACACGGACAACCTTCAGGGGGCGCGCCGCGAACCAGGGTCTCAGGGTCGAATGGCGCCGGCCGCCCCGGCAGTATCAACACACCTAACACCTATTCGACGGAGCTGCCGATATGAGCGACACCACGGTTTTTACACCGGCAAGCACACCGGAATCAGCAGGTATACCTTCACAGGCGGTGCGGCGTTTTGTCGAACGGCTCGATACCGAGCGCATCTGCATGCACGGATTCCTGCTCGTGCGTCACGGCAAGGTGGCCGCGGAGGGATACTGGTCGCCGTATTCCGGCGACAGCATGCACCGCATGTACTCGGTGAGCAAGAGTTTCGTCTCCCTGGCAGTCGGGTTGATGGTCGATCAAGGCAAAATGCACCTCGATGATCAGGTGGTCAAGTTTTTTTCTGACAAGCAACCGGAACAGGTCCATCCCTACCTGGAGAGTGCCACGGTCAGGGATCTGCTGATGATGGCCACTCCACATAACAGCACGACGTACACCCGTACAGACAAGGACTGGGCCTGGACGTTCTTCAACAAGATACCGAGTCATCCGCCGGGGACCATTTTCTCCTACGATACCTCCGCTACGGTCACCTTGACCACCATCGTGGAACGGATCAGCGGTCTACCCTTCCTCGAATACATGCGTCCCTTCCTGCTCGATCCCATCGGTTTTTCGCCGGATGCCTGGTGCATACAATGCCCCGAAGGCACCTCGTGGGGCGGTTCGGGCGTGATCTGCACCCTGCGGGATATGGCCAAGGTCGCCTGGGTCTGCATGAACGGCGGTCGCTGGGGATCGCGACAGCTCCTCCCCGAGGGGTACGTCCAGGCGGCGACGTCAAAACAGATCGACAATTCCCTCGGCGGTAATCGGGGTTACGGATATCAGATCTGGCGCGAAAAGGACAACGGATTCGCTTTCCGGGGGATGGGCAGTCAGTTGGCCATCTGTTATCCGGATAAGGACTTTCTCTTCGCCTGCACTGCCGATACTCAGGGGGCCGATCTCAACAAAGAAGGCGGACGCAGGGGTATTCTAGACGCGATGCGGCAGGAGTTGTACGCTGAACTGTCTGATGCCGCGTTACCGGCAAACCCCGGCGCCCACCGCTCCCTTGAACGGAAGATCGGCACGTTGACCATCCTGCCGCAGGACGGAGCGCGTAAATCGGCCATGGCCGGCAGGATCGATGGCACCTGGTATGCGATGGCGGACAATCCCATGGGCATAGAGCGGATGCGTCTGGTGTTCGACGGCGATGAGGGCACCTGGGAATACACCAATGCCCAGGGTGACAACCGGCTGCGGTTCGGTATCGGCGGTATGGTTGCCGGCGAGTTCCCTCAGCGGAACTACTTCGGCCCCAGGATCGGCACAGCCCCCGGCACGCCGTACCGATGCCTGGCTTCGGCCGCCTGGGTGGAACCCCACAAGCTCGATATGCTCATCTATATCACCGACCATTATCTGGGCTCGCTCAGGATCAGTATGGCCTTCAAGAACGACGAGGTGTCGGTCCTCATGGTGAAGGCGGCCGAGTGGTTTCTGGACGAATACCAGGGCTTCGCCGGAGGTGCGGTAGCCGGCGCCCAGCATTGACTCTGACGACGCGTGCCGGCAATACACGATGTTGTATAGTTCACTCTTCTTCGAATACACCTGGAGGCTGATGTGATCAGCATCGAGGCCCTGTCCTTCTCATATAGCGGACACAGTCGAGAGCCGTTGTTCAGGGAGCTTTCGCTGGACATCGCCCACGGAGGCATCTACGGATTGCTCGGGCGCAATGGCACGGGGAAGACAACGCTGCTTCGGCTTATGTCGGGCCAGCTGTTCCCGCACGGCGGCCGCTGCACGGTGCTGGACAGGGATCCGGCCGATCGTGCACCGGAGCTTCTGAGGAATATGTTCTTCCTGCCGGAGGAGTTCCGGGTCCCCGCCATCACGGGACACGCGTACGTCAGCCTGTACGCGCCTTTCTACCCGGGGTTCGACTCGAGCCGCTTCACGACGCTTGCCCTGGAACTCGAGGTAAACCTGGACCAACGGCTCTCGACGCTGTCGTTCGGGCAAAAAAAGAAGTTTCTGCTCGCCTTTGCCCTCGCTACGGGGTGCAGGATGCTCTTTTTCGACGAGCCGACGAACGGTCTCGACATCCCCTCCAAGCGGCAGTTCAGACGAACCGTGGCGGCATCGCTGGCTGCAGGACAGGTTATCCTCATCAGCACCCATCAGGTTCGCGACATGGAGAATCTGATCGATCCGATCATCGTGCTCGAGAATGGCAGAATCGTCTTCTTCCACGAGCTTGACGTGGTCTCGCGGGCGCTGGCGATGTCTCACGAACCGGTTCCGCCGGCCGATGACGCGGTGTATGCGGAGCAGACGATGGACGGATACACCGTGCTCCGCCGCCGTCGCGGCGACGGTACGCCCGTGGATCTGGAGCTCCTGTTCAACGCCATCATCCAGGCACCCGAACGGGTCGAACAGGCGTGCGTGGAAGGAGGCCGGTGATGAACGGGACCCTCCGGAGGATCCGGCTTCTGCTCAAGCGCGACATCGCCGAGGTCCTGCGGCCGGTGGCACTGAGTGCGGCGACGGTCGCGGGTATCGTTCTTCTCTTCTACCTGATGCACGGCATCTCCACGCACACGCCGACGCTCGTCATCGGCACGGCAGGCGGTCATCAGGCCGTCTTCAGGCAGCTCCTGTACATCGGTGGTTTGATCGTCACCTCGAGGGCCTTCCGCGAGGTGCATGACAAGGCGCGAAACCACGACTGGTTCATGCTGCCGGCGTCGACCGCCGAGAAGTTCGTCGCCAGATTGCTCCTCACCAGCGTCGGCTACGCCTCAGCGGTGCTTGTCGGCTACTTTCTGGCGACAGTCCTGGCCGCTGGAATCGCCGGCGTGCTGACCGGGAGCTCTCCGGGCATCTTCAACCCGCTCGATCGGGAGGCGCTGCGGGCGGTGCACAACTACTGGATCATGCAGTCGATCTTCCTTTTCGGCGCGGCCTATTTCCGGAAGCTGCATTTCATCAAGACGATACTGTCGCTGGTGGTGTTCTTCATCGCCCTGTCGTGGGTCGCCGCGGCCGTTTTCAGGATCGTCTTCACGGGTTACTTTGACGGCATGATGCCGCAGGCCAGCCTGCTCGAGTTACTTCGGAATGCCGGTAAAGATACGCCCTGGCATGAGTCTCTGGCTGCTACCTCGGGCATCGTCCGGGTCGTCGTGGGAGTGATCTACCAGGCGCTTCTGGCGCCATTCTTCTGGATCGCCACCTGTGTCCGTCTGCACGAAACCGAGGTGAGCGATGCAGTGTCCTGAGACGATAGCGATCCAGGCTCAGGACGGAGCGGATCGGCGTAACGGTGTAAGGGCGCGACGCGCATCGCGTCATGAAGGGGAGCGCCTGCCGCCGGTGCGCGAGCCTGCTGTGCGCGCCGGCGGCAGGCACCGGAAAGGAGGCGAGTGATGAAGAGAGCCAATGCGATGCTGCTCGGGCTCGGGGTGGTGATCGTCCTGCTGATCCTTCTCCTGGCAATCTACCTGAGACTCATGCTCGAGGTCGCCGGCGTGGACCCCACGGCGCTGGCGTTTTTCCTGGTGGAAAGGCCGGATCACGGCTGGGCCCAATGCTCCGGCCACGCATAGTGGTCGCGAATGTCCTCGATGTAGGCCATGGGCTCGTTGGGTTCGATGTCGAACAGGGCCTCCAGCACATCCACCGCCTGCTCATAGGAGCGCGTCTGGTGACTATGGAGAACGCCGTATAGCATCATCGACTTGTCGCCGCTGAGCAGGGCTTCCAGCGCCTGTTCCATCGCCAGCCAGTCCGGGTAGATGCACTCCACCATGACCTTGTTGGGCAGCGGCTCGACGCGGAGCGGCTGAATGCCCATCCGGTTGACGACGGCGGGCACTTCCACCGCCACATCGTCCGGCAGGCCGGGCAGTGCGCCCTCGTTCATGACGTTGACCTGGGCCCGGTATTCGTTGTCGTTGACGAGTCCATCGATGATGGGAATGTGCTGCTCCGTCGTCTTCGTGTCGCCGAACAGGGTGATGGGACGTACCTGGGCGTCGTAGGCAGCGGATTTCATCTGCGCGTACTTCTCCTCTTTGCCCTTGAGAATGCGGTCCCGGCCGGCCGGCGTATCACCGCCGCCGCCGGCACCGTACCAGCGCATCCGCGTCTCCAGATCCGTGTGATACCACCAGCCGCCGCGCCGCGGGGTATCGCCGATGGGGAACAGGCCGTACATCCGGTACTGGTGGATGGCCGCGGGCGACAACTGCGCCGGCACGCCCTTCTCCTCGTTTTCCTGCCAGTACTGCTCGATGCTCGCGGCAATCCACTGGTCCAGCAGGGGATAGGCATCCTGGCCCTGGTAGTGGAAGTGGGTCAGCCAGATATTGTGGTTGAGGCCGGGCGCCTGCCACGTCACCTGGTCAGGGTCGAGGCCGATGGCGCGGGCGACCTGACGGTAGCCGTAATGTCCGTGGCACAGGCCGCACACCTTCACCTCGGTTTCCCGCCCCATCAGAGTGGTGCCGTCGAAGACGGGATTGCCTGCCAGCAGAATCCACGCCTCCGGCGCCACGCGCTCCACGTCCTGCGCCACATCCAGCATCAACTGCAGGTTGTGATACTCCGGCATTCCGGTGCGTCCGTAGAAATAGCCGTGCCCGGCAACCATCTCGCGGCGGCGCTTCATGAAGTGCTCGTTGTGGGTGACCGTCGCCGTGTTGATGACGAAATCAGCTCCGTCCAGGGCTTTGGCGCGGTCCAGCGTACGGGCGAATTGGAGATCCGCCCCCAGGTCTTCGGCGTAGCGCTGCGCCAGCCGGTATACCACATCCAGCCGTTCCTCATCGATATCCATGAAGTGGACCATGCTGCCTGTCAAACCTGCGGTAAGGCACAGGTCTTTCACCAGACCGAGCGAGAAGACGACGCTGCCGGCGCCGACAACGGTTACTTTCACAGACGACATACCAAGACCTCCAGCCGAAAGGGTGCGATGAAGCGATATGGACACCACCGGTGCGATGCCATGGCGATGAACCAGTACGGCAGCCACCGGCGCGAAGCCATGGCGAACAAGTAACCTATGGCGCTGTCTGGGCGCCAGTAGCCGCAGCCGTACCCGCTGGCGCGCGGTGGGAGCGCGTAGGCGGAGATGATCGCCGGTGTGGAAAACACCCATGACCCGGGTCTTGCCGCATGCGGCCCTGCACTCCCCGGATAACTGGATCGCCGGCTCGTTGAACCCGCTTGCCGGCTGCAAGCGAAACCAGGGCGCCATGGACCAGGCCGTTGCTGCCTGTCACCCGTCACCACGGAATGGCGGGCTCGCCCGGTTCGTGCAGATGGAGGGTATCGTTCCAGGTGCTCAGCTGCCAGCGGCGGCCGTCATGAACGATGAGACTGAGCGAGGTATTGGTCACCCTGGGTCGATACGGCGGGATGGTGCCGATGACATGGCAGAATATGGCGGATAGCAGCCCGCCATGCGAAACGGCCACCGCCGCCCCTTCCGGGCAACGGGCCCGGATATCCTCCAGTGCCTCACCCGCCCGGGCGACCAGTCGGGTACGGGTCTCCATGCTCTCAGGCACGGCGTCTTCAGCGGCCGCATACGAGCGTACGGCAGCCAGGAGGACAGGATACTCCGCCTCAGCTTCCTCGAACGACTTTCCTTCAAGGGGACCCAGAGCCCGTTCACGCAGGTGTCTGAGCGTGATGATCTCGTTCTTCGGGGCGATGATGGTTGCGGTGTCTACGGCGCGGGAAAGATCACTGGAGAAAACGGCATCGAAACGAAAACCTCGCAGACGTTTTGCGAGTCTGTTCGCCTGACTGATACCCATCGCTGTCAGCGGTGATTCGGATTGACCCTGGATATACTGCTTCTGGTTCGCCTCCGTCTCGCCATGACGCACGATCCAGAGTCTCAACAACGTCTGCTTCATCCGCTCGTTCTCCTGCGCTGCCTTGTAGTGGGTTGCCGCCACGCCAACATGACGTCGGAAGCGCGAATGGACACCTGCTTACCGTAGCGAGCCAATCAGTTTGACATACTCTCGAAGTACATAACCTTTTACGGCTCGAACCTGAACGAAAACAGGTCTGCGTCGGCCATCACCAGCCTCATGCGTACCGCTTTGCCGGCCAGACGACTAACGTCGCTGGCGCCGTTCCAGTGTACGATGTAGTCCAGACGGTCGCCCAGTATCTCGTCACAATCGTTCATGGTAAAGCCTTCGATGGCCCGGCCGCCGGCATCCTGCATTTCCACTTTCATACCGCCCATGACCGATGTGGACACGTTCAGGCTGAGCTGGGTTCCCGCAAAGGTGAAGGGTTTGGTCAAGGTCTCGCTTACTACAGAACCGGCCGCCAGAGCCATGAAACCGTCTGGTCGGATGGTGTAGCGGCGCAGTTCCTTGTTGCCTCGCCAGGAGTGCTCCAGAACATACATGGAGATATCGTTGACCGCTCCCTGCAGATCCGGTGGCGTTTCCTGCATGCCGATGGACAGGAAACCGTCGCCGTAGCGCCAGTTGGTGGCGTGGCCCAGTCCAGGACGCAGGAACGCTTCCTCTGAGCGGCGCCAGCTTTTACCGTCTCTGCTGGACATGAACGCGCAGTCCGTCAGGGCCAGCCCATACCGCGGATGGTGCTCCATCACGGTTCGGCGGAACACGGGATCCGGCAACTGCCCGTACGACGGCGACCAGTCGTGCCTTTCGATGTAACGCGCCGGGAACCCCAGAAAGAAGCCGGGTGCGCGGTAGTATGGTACGACGGCGCTCACATACAACGGGATATCGGCGCTGCCACCGAAATCGAGCTGCTCGGGGGGGCTCCAGCGGCGGAAATCCGCCGACTGTGACCATCGGATGTCGCGGATCCTCCGGTTGAGGTCCGGATGGTCGCGGTCATCGCGGGGAAACCCCGGAACGTCGTGGAAGTTGCGGATGTAGGCCCAGTAGGTCTGTCGTGTCGGGTCCCAGAAAGCGAGGTTGGAGGAGTCAAAGGCACCGTCCATGGCCAGAGGCTGGTCGAACATGGGTGTCCACCGGAATCCGTCGGCTGACTTGAAGGCGGCCAGTCTGGAAGCGGGCTTGCCAGCGGCGTCGCTGCTCCGGGTGTAGTCCAGGGCCTTGTAGCGCGCGTCGGCGGGGCAGGCCGGGTTGGTGTCGATGAAAGGTATGAACGCGGCGTTGATCGACGGTTGGTTCGACACGATGTTGTTGTCCGTACTGCCGTTGACTTCCACCAGCCCCAGAGAAGGGCGGTACCAGTTCACCCCGTCTGTGCTCTCGATCACGCAGGTGTAGGTGGCCTGCTTCAGTTCCAGCATCTTTTTCCCGTCCGGCGTGATCAGGTCTCCCGCCCTGTAGTACAGGCGCAGGGTGTCTCCGTCCCGGATGAGCACGTGGTATCCGTTGTACGAGCCGTCGTGCGGCGCGTCGAAGCGGAAGCACAGTTCCTTCTGCGTGGGTTTCTGCAGCGCGAGCCTGGCGTTGGTCGAGTGGATGAGCTCTAAGTCGACGCAAAGCTCTCTGTTGGTACCGATGGGTATCGCGGCTGTCATGCTGTATTCCTTGCTAGGCAGTTGGGGCTCAGCTCCAGTCAGCAGGTCCACGGAGATGCAGCTGTTCAGAAACTTGCTTGACCAGCCGAAACCCATACTTGGACGAGGGGGCTATGCGAACAGGACCTGGCGCCGGGCAGCGGACCCTTCGGCCGGCCCGACGGCGGTCGCGGAACCGCGAGCTGGCACGATCGCAACGCGATGCGTATACTCGGAGTGATCTTCCTGTGGATGACAAAGACCCACGAGCACGTCTGCCCGGCGGCTCGTGGTGTGCCGCGGACACCGTCAACCCGGGGAGGGTTCCATATGTTTGGTCGAGTATGTGCATCAGGCCTTTTATCCGTGCTGGTCGCGTCAGGTTCCGTCCTGGCCAGCGGAATATATGAAGGATGGAATGCGGGAACTACCGGTGGATGGGAACCCAACACCAGCAAAACCGCCATCGAGGTCCATGCTGAAGGCGGGATGAACAACAGCGGCTACCTGCGTTCCTACGAGGTTGATGACGGCTTCAACATCGTCGGAGCGCTGCAACGCAACGAGCCCTATGTGGGTGACTTTACGGCTCATGGCTATACCTACGTGGAGGTGGCGCTCCAGTTCATCGAGGGAACTTTCACCAACGCGTTTTTCCGCGTCCGCTACTCGAGCGGCGCCTACAACGGCTGGCATCGCCGTCTGACGCAGGACTTCACGCCGGGGGTCTGGCATCGGACCCGCATTCTCTTCGATCCGACCTGGTCGGATGCCGAGGCTGTCGAAGCCGGCTGGGTGCAGGAATCCAACTCGCCTTCATTCCAGCAGACCATGGCCAACGTCTACACCACCGAAATTCGCCTGCACGGCGCCGGTGACCTGGTCGTCGGCCTGGACGATTTCCGGTTGGGCGGGCGAGTCATGACCCCTGTCGAACCGGTGAGTTGGGGACAGGTGAAATCCTTCTGAACCGACACCCGGCGGCGCCCATCTGCGACATGGCAGCTGCCTCTTTCAGTGGGCCGCGCAGAGCTCCGGCAGCGGTCCGGTGTGCGCCGGATCGAACCACTTGAGCAGATGTTCCTCCGCGGCCCACAACTCGTCGAACATGGCGCGGATCTGGTCCAGCGAGGCCACGGCCGCGGTCAGGGGGTCCAGGGCGCAGGCGTGGAAGGCGGCTTCCCGGTCCCGCTCCAGCACGGCGCGGACGGCCAGTTCCTGGACGGCCACATTGGAGCGGTTGAGCGCGGCCAGTTGGGGTGGCAGGGCGCCCACATGACAGGGGTGTACGCCGCGCGCGTCCACCATGCAAGGAACCTCCACGCAACATCCGGAAGGCAGATTGTCGATGAGGCCGGAGTTCATCACATTGCCGTTGAAGCGGTAGGGTACGTCGGTCAGCATGGCCTCCATGATGCCGGTGGTGAACTCCTGGGACGGGCGCAATGCTCCCACCGGGCCGTCGCCGCCTTCCACGCCCGTATCCTTCATCCACTCCCGTACGCGCGGCGGCGCCGCACCGATCTGCCGCTTCTCCAGTCCGAAGCGTTCCATCAGCTCCGGCGTGCGGCGGAAGTACGGCAGGTATTCGGAATTGTGGCGAGTACTCTCCGTGACGAAATACCCGAACTGCTTCATCAGCTCGAACCGCACCGTATCGTCCCGAACCACTACCGGGTCATCCAGCGCGGCGCGCAGGCGGGGGTACAGGTCCTCCTTACCGTGACGCAGTTGCAGCACCCAGGCCTGATGGTTGATCCCCGCCACCCAGTGCGAGGTTTCCTCCGGCGGGACCCCGGCGATGCGGGCCAGCTTGGCCGTGGTGCCCTGGACGCTGTGGCACAATCCCACGTTGCGCACGCTGGAATCCAGCGAGTGCAGCCAGGTCAGCATGGCCATGGGGTTGGTGTGGTTGAGCACGCAGGCGTCCGGGCAGAGCTCCTCCATGTCCCGGAAGAACTGGTGCTGCACGGGTCCGGTGCGCAGGAAACGGAACACGCCGCCCACGCCCACCGTGTCCGCCACGGACTGCTCGATGCCGTACTTGCGGGGAATCTCCACCTCCTCCAGGGCCGGCGAACCGGAGTAAGCGGCACCGCCCACGGCCACCGAGGTGATGACGAAATCCGCCCCGGGCAGCAGTTTGCGACGGTCCTGGTCGGCACGCACACGGGTAGGCAGGCCGTGGTGCTCAGCGGTGCGGCGGACATAGTCGCTGACCCGCTCGAGGCGACCGGCGTGGATGTCGCACAGGCCGATTTCCGAGTCCCGCAACACCGGGCGGGACATGATGTCCACGGAGAGACGCCCGCCGAAACCGCTGCCGGCGCCGATGATGACGATCCTGGGCATGGTGGATCCTTCTGTGTCGTTTTGTGTCCGGCGAGCACGGCGAGAGCCAGGTCCTGTCCGGAACAGGGTAGCCGCCCGTCGGGATCGGTGGCCGGACCGGTGGCCGGATCGGAGCTGCCACGGCTTGCTGCATCGTTCAGGGCGCCGTGATGGTCCGGGATCGCGACCAAAGCTGGTTCTTCCCGGATCAGGCGTCAAGCCTGGCTCATCTCCTCGCGCCGGAAGATCTCCTTCTGCGCCTGCGGCGCCATGTCGACGAAAACGGCGCTGTACCCGGTGATGCGCACCATCAGGTCGCGGTGCCCTTCCGGATTAGCCTGTGCCCGGTGCAACTCGTCTGTGTCGACGATAGACAGTTGGGCCTGCAGGCCTCCCATGTCAAAAAAAGCCCGCAGCAGTCCTTCCAGGCGTTTCTGTCCGTCCGGTCCGGTCACCAGGGTGGGATTCAGACGGACGTTGAGCGCTCCGGAACAGATCCTTTGCAGCGGCAGGCTGGCCACCGAGCACAGCATGGCCGTCAGTCCGCGGCGGCACGATCCGGGATACGGCGACGTGTTCTCGCTGAGTGGTTCACCAGCCCGGCGTCCGTCCGGTGTGGCCCCGACCTGCCGGCCGAAGGGAATGTGCCGCATGTCCGTCTCCAGGCTGCGGAAGACGATTACCTGGTCCGGCGTGCCCGGACGCGAGGCCAGGTCGAGCTGGTGTTGGGTGATCTGCAGGAGCCGCCGGGCGTGAACGTCGGCGCGGTCGTCGTCCTGCCCGAACTTGGGAGCCTGCAGGCACAGGTGTCGCAGGGGTTCGTGGCCGGCGAAGTCATCTTGCAGGGCGGCCTGCAGCTCGTGCAGCGGCACCCGGCGCTGCCGCACCACCAATTCCTCCACGGCAGCCACGGAGTCCGCCGCGGTGGCCAGCGCAATCAAGGCGCAGACGATATTGGCGTAACGCACGCCCCCCAGGCTCCAGGAGCGGCCCGTCTGTACCGGACCGTCCAGGAAACAGTCGTCCACCCGCAGCGGCCCGGGAGCCTTGTCGTCCCAGGTGCCGCGGGACTGGCGAAAACGCGCGCAGATATCGTCCGCCTGGGCAGCGAAGCGCGCGGTGAAGCTAGCGTACAACGGCTCGATGGTGTCCAGTTCTCCCTCCAGGTCCAGCAACGCCTCCCGCACCAGTGCGGGCAATACCGGCATGGGGTAGTCCAGCGCCCGCTGCACGCCCGGAATGTCCGGCCAGTTGCAGCCGTGCAGGGTGTAGGTCACCGCATCCGCAGAGGGAATTCCGCACGCTTCCATGGCCGGGATCACGCATTCGTCGTTGTAGACCATCATGGACGCGTTGGTCGCCATCTTGCCGCAGGCGGTCGCCCACAGCCGCGCCGACAGCTCACGGTGGTAGCGGAGCACGATCACGGGATTTTCGTTGGAGGGTTCGATGCGCTCCAGGAACAGTTGCGTGACTGCATCGAACGACGGCACGCCGGCGGGACGGCGTCCCCCCAGAACCACGTACTGGGGCGCATCGTAGGTCAGGTTGCGGATCCAGCCTGTGTCGTGTTCCGAGCCGCCGCTCATCTGGTGCTCGCCGCGGCCCAGAATGAGTTCGTTCTTGAGGTAGAAGTCGGCGATCAGGTCGCCGGCCTGCTGGCGCGACAGGCGTCCGGCGCGCAGGTCTTTCCGATAGAACGGCGCCAGAAGCAGGTCCAGCCGGCCAAAGGTCAGCGTGGGATTGGCACAGGTCATGGTGCAGTACACATGGCCCACCAGCCACACCAGCTGCAAGGCCTGGTGAAACGTCCCGGGGGGACCCTGGGAGGCGGCCCGGCAGGCCTGCGCCGCCTCGGGCAGCCCGGCCCTGGCGGCGGCCCGGGCATAACGTTCGGCATAGCGCTGGAAGGCCTGGTATACGCGCTCCGCTCCGGCCAGAAAGTCCTGCACCGCCTGCGGTTCCGCGGCCTCCCTGGCCGCGGTCAGCCGCTGGCGGGCCTCAGCTTCCAGCCCGGTCAGGCCCAGGCGCAGCAGCCGTTCCCAGGCGAAGCACTCGTGCCCTCCGTCCAGCATCCACGGCGGTACCGGGCGTCCGTTCCACGCCGCCACGATCTGCTGCAGTTCGGCTTCCCCGGCCGCGTCTGGTACTTCCTCGCGGATGCGCCCGACGATGAGATCGTCCAGTTCCACCGGCACGTCGATGGCGTCGAGGAGACGCCGGAAGCCCTCGCCCAGCTGCAGGGGCTGCGGCAGGCCGGTGACGTCGAGGTCCGCCTGGCGGGTGAGGCGGAGCCGTTCCAGCGTGGTGCTGCGCACCGGCTTGTGGCGCGGCGAAACGGGCGCGGTCGGTGTCATGGTCATCGTCGTTCTCCGGGTGCGCGGGCCGGGCAGACACACGGCAGTGACGAAGGAACTGCGGCGACTAGCGCCAAAGGCCGCCGCCCGTCTCCGCGAGGTAACGAGCTCCGAAATGCCAGATAACGGGCGCAGGCTGTCGATGGAGCAGCTCACTTCCGCTCTGCACGAGGTGGATGCCGTGGCGCACCTGGGCTGGAGGCGCGACGCGCTGCGTCCGCGCCCTCGGCGCATTATCTCGCCCCGCTGCCCGGTCCATCAGCGACTCAGGACACCAGCTGGCCGAGCAGGCGGACACCGGCGTCGACGATCAGATCACCGGCTTCCGGGTCCACGCGACAGGCGTGGGTCACTTCGTAGCCCCCCTCCGGATACGCTTCGCGCACGGGCACGTAACCGATGGAGCCGTTGGCGTAGGCAGCGAAGAAGGTGTGCCGGAACGGCGAGGCCTGTTTTACCCGGCGGCCGATTTCGTTGAATATCTCGCCGGGAGCACTGGTGAGTGCCAGCTCGCCGATTCGCCAGGCCTGCAACTCGGCCCTGATCGGTTCCAGCGTTCCTTGCCCGGACCAGGCCGCCACCACCTGCTCGACCCGCTCCAGCCGGGCCTGAGTCCAGTAGCGCGCGCTGGCCGATGCCCCCGGGACATCCAGTTTCTCCGCCTGCTGGCGCAACTCGTCCCGCAGCGTCCGGGCGTTGGCTTCCGAGTCGTACCGGTACCCGGGCAGTTCGACCCACTCGGTTACCGCGGCCACGCCGCCGGATTCCCGCGGTTCGATGGTTTCCCAGACGCGCGCCACTTCGCAGCCCAGTCGCGTGCCCAGCGTCCGTGCCGGTTCATACGCGTGTTCCATGCGGATCGGGTTGATGTTGGCTCCGGCGCCCTGCAGGAACAGACAGGGCGCGCCCGCCAATGACTCCACCACCTGGCGCATGCTGCCCGGGTAATCCGCCGACAACGCGGTCATGCGGCTGCCCTGGCAGACCGGGTGACAGGCGAAATGGGCGAGGACGGCCAACGGCGTGCCGTCGGGCGCGTCGAAACGCGCCACTCCCACATCCCGGTCGACGGGTCCGTCCGGGTTGTTACCCAGGACGATCTGGCCGTCGGAGCGCCGTTCGCGCCGGTTGATGCCGATGTCCGACGAGCCCCAGCCCACGCCGAGGCGGGTCTCCACCGGCGCCGCCGCGGCACGTTGGGCCAGCCCGGCCAGCACGTGCAGCAAGTGATTGCGATAGGCGTCGACGACGTCCCGTCCCTCACCCCGGTCGACGTTGGGCCCGTAGTGATTATGGGCGCAAGCCAGCATGATGCGTTCGGCCGGGACGCCGGACGCGACGGCCATGGCCTGGCGGCACGTGGCCACCGTGTCCCCGGTCAATTGCAGGAGATCCATGCATACGAGCAGCAATGGGTCTCCGGCGTCAACCAGCAGCAAGGCCGTGGCAGTAAGCGGATCGTGCACGTCCGTCGAGTCGTCACGGCCGGCAAAACCGACCATAGGTATGCCCACTGGTGGCGTGATGTCGGCACGGGCGAGACCCAGATGAAGAGCCATGGACAACCTCCTGGTGTTTTCGGGCGTGTGCTTCCGGCTGTGTCAGCACCGGAACGGATGGCGCGGCAGCCCATATTCGAAATGCCGGGCCACTCTGGCAGATCGGCGAATTCGTGGTGGCAGGCGGTCGCCGGGATCTGGTTGACAGGCCTTCCCTGAGGCCGTTACGCCGAGGACACTGCGGCCGCGCGCTCAGCAGCCGTCAAGTCCGATCCGGCATGTCTACCTCGAAGGCATTGCCGCCGGGTTCGAAGCCATAGGGGTTGACGGGGTCGAAGAGCGGCTGGGTAAACGCCCCCCCATGGTTGTTGGAGACGCCGAACGACACCCAGAATCTGGGTGCATTCTCACATTCGATGAACGCCGTCAACAGCCCGCCCAGGTCCTGATGGCTGTTCCACAGCCGGCTGCCGGGGCGATACGGCAGGCCGTTCCCATTCACGGCACCCAGCCGCACCACCAGGATTTTTTGACCGTCATGCAGCTGGTTGGCATAATACTGGCCGGCAATCTCCATCCAGCGTTTACTCACGCCGTACAGACTGGTGGGCGGAACGCCGAAGGGATCCTGCCGCACGTCCGGGAATGGCTTGACAGGCTCCACGTCCTGTTGGTAGAAGCGTGGAAAATCATACGCGTGTACCGAGCTGGCCATGTAGATGCGCGGGATCTTTTCAGCGATGGCGGCGCGGTATACGCAGTCGACCACGAATATGTTGAGGGGATCCAGACCCGCGCCGCAGTGTTCGTCGCGGGTATTCCAGCCCAGGTGCGCCACGGCATCCACCCCATGCAGGGCGGAAGTGAGCTGCTCCATCACCTGCTGGCCGTACGCTTGCAGCTGGGCGCGCCAGGTTGGCTCTGGAAGCGTGCCGATCCGGTCGATAACCGAGTCCATGCGGGCGACGCTGATACCCGTAATATCGTAGCGCTCCGACAGCTGCCTCTTCAGCGCTTGCGCTACGGTACCGTTGATGCCTGTCAGTAGAACCTTCTTCTTCAAGTGCTCATCTCCGCTGGGGGGTTGATGGGTCACGGGCGCTCACCGGCCGTCAGCCCCGGCTCAGTCCCCCGCGGCCACGCCACTGCCAGCAGCGGCGCCACAATGCTACAGCCCTGATATCTCCACTGTTTCTATTCCACCTGGCTGACGTCGCGGACGGCGCCCCGGGCGGCGCTGGTGGTCAACGCGGCGTAGGTCCGCAGCGCTTCGGAAACCTGCCGTTGGCGGCGGGCGGGCTTGTAGGCCTTGTCGCTGGTGGCTTCCAGTCGCTGGCGCCGCTCATTCAACGCGGCGTCGGACAGTTGCACGTCGATCGACCGGTTGGGGATGTCGATCCGGACCAGGTCTCCGTCCTCGAGCAGCGCGATGGCGCCACCTTCCGCCGCCTCCGGCGAGACGTGACCGATGGACAGTCCGGAAGTGCCGCCGCTGAACCGGCCGTCCGTGAGCAGGGCACACTGCGTGCCCAGTTTGCGCGACTTGATGTATGAGGTGGGGTACAGCATCTCCTGCATGCCCGGGCCGCCTTTGGGCCCCTCGTACCGGATGACGACCACGTCGCCGGCCTGCACCTGGCCGTCGAGAATGGCATCGCAGGCCTCCTCCTGGCTCTCGTAGATTTTCGCCGGACCTTCGAATACCAGAATGGACTCGTCCACGCCGGCCGTCTTCACGATGCAACCCTCCGTGGCGATGTTGCCATACAGCACCGCCAGGCCGCCATCTTGCGAATACGCGTGTTCCACGGCGCGGATACAGCCGTGGCGCGCGTCCGTATCCGCGGTGTCGAACCACGATTCCTGGCTGAAGGCGACGATGGACCGCTGGTTGCCGGGTGCGGCCAGGCTGCGTTGATGGGCGAACCGGTCGGCTGTGCCGCGGGGGTCGCGGATGTCGCTGCAGCCGAGTTGCTCTTCCTGGGTGAGGCCGAGTACGGTATGCGGTTCACCGTGGATCCTGCCGGCCCGGTGCAGTTCGCCGAGAATGGCGGCAATGCCGCCGGCACGGGCCACATCCTCGATATGGTATTGGTTCGTGGAGGGCGCCACTTTACAAATGCACGGCACCTGACGCGACAGCCGGTCGATGTCGGCCATGGTGAACGGAACTTCGGCGGCACGGGCCATGGCCAGCAGGTGCAGTACGGTGTTGGTGGAGCCGCCCATGGCGATGTCCAGGGACATGGCGTTCTCGAAGGCTGCCATGGTGCAGATGCTGCGTGGCAGCACGGAGTGGTCACCCTGCAGATAGTAGGCGCGTGCCATCTCCACGATACGGGCTCCGGCCTGTTCGAACAGCTCCCAGCGGAGTTTGTGACTGGCCAGGATGGTACCGTTGCCGGGCAGTGCCAGGCCGATGGCCTCGCACAGGCAGTTCATCGAGTTGGCGGTGAACATTCCGGAGCAGGAACCGCATGTAGGACAGGCCATGGCTTCGATCTGCTCCAGTTCCTCGTCACTGACCGAGGCATCCCCGGCGGCGATCATCGAATCGATCAGGTCGAGCTTGGTTTCCCCGGATGGCAGATGCGCCTTGCCGGCTTCCATGGGACCGCCGGAGACGAAAATGGTGGGCAGGTTGAGCCGGAGCGCGGCGATCTGCATCCCGGGAGTGATCTTGTCGCAATTGGAGATGCAGAACAACGCATCCGCCTTGTGGGCGTTTACCATGTATTCGATGCTGTCCGCGATCAGATCACGGCTGGGCAACGAATAGAGCATGCCATCGTGGCCCATGGCAATGCCGTCGTCTACGGCGATGGTGTTGAACTCCACGCCGACACCGCCGTTTGCTTCGATCACCTTTTTGACCTGCTGACCGACGGCGTGCAGGTGCACATGCCCCGGAACGAACTGGGTGAACGAATTGGCGATGGCGACGATGGGTTTGTCAAAATCCTCACTAGTCATGCCCGTGGCGCGCCAGAGAGCGCGGGCGCCAGCCATGCGGCGACCCTGCGTGGTCGCGCTGCTGCGGTATCTGCCACTGGCCATCCAAGTTCTCCTCTCTGCGAATCCGCCTGTAGTGACGGACCGGTGTTCAGAATGCCTGGCCGATGCTGAAGTAGATCCGGAATCTGTCCTCGGTGTTGAAGCCGTCTGAAAATGCGATGTCCAGCCGGAACGGGAAACCCACCACATAGCGCAGTCCGATGCCGTAGCCGTCGACCATACCGCTGGGGCGTATCAGGTCGTGCCACTCGTAGTCGCTGGATCGTCGCCATACATTGCCCCGGTCCAGGAAACCCACCATGCCGAAGGCTCCGGACTGGTAACGCAATTCGGCGCGCAGGTTGACCCCTGTGCGGCCGCCGCCGATGGCGACGATACCGTCCCGCTCCACTCCGCGCACGCTGCCGTCGCCCCCAAACCGCTTCCAGTAGACCTGCGGCAAGGCGCGATCTTTGTCAACGGCGGCGGTGCGGGTGTACTGTCCGGCCATGGCCAGTGTGAAGCGCCTGGAAAGACGCTGATACTGGCGGACCTCGGCGGTACCGTCCACCACATCCGTGGTGCGGGCATCCAGCTGGATAGCGTACAATCCGCTCAGGCGCACGAACGATCCGCGGCTGGGAGCGATCTGGCTGTCGCGGGTGTCCCGGACGATTTCCGTGGACAGGTTGATGGATCGAGACCGGTCCGTGAGGATGGACTTCCAAGTACCGTCGATGGGGATATGGCCATCGCTGTAGTCCAGGTAGCCCGGCGCGGTGCCATTGGCCGCGTTGCCGTTGTCGCCATTGCCCCACGGATCATCGTTCCACGGATCATCGTTCCAGGGGTCATCATCCCAGGGGTCATCCCACGGATCGTCATCCCAGGGATCGTCGTCTCCCGGGTCCGTGGGGCCTGTGTGAATGTCACTGGGCGTATAGCGGATGTTCCGCGTCGGGTCCGGCGCACTTCGGGCCCGCGTATAGTCGACCCGGGCCTGGGTGTTGAAGCTCTCGAACCAGCGGCGCGACAAGGTTCCCGAGATTTCCTTCCGCCGGGTGATGGCCGTGTAGTCGTAGACGACGGTCTGTATGTACTGCCGGGCGACGTCCTCGCCGCCAAACAGCAGCAGTCCCTCCAGGACGGAGTCGTTGGTGGTGAGGAGGTCGAATTGCCGCTCTTCATCCGGGTCGGCGAATACCTGTGTGCCGCCCCAACGGTCAGTTACACCTACCGACAGGACCAGGTCCGCGCCGGAGCGCAACAGGTCGCGCTCCATCATGAACACGGTTCCACCCTGAAGCGGTTCACCCCAGCTGGCATCCAGGCCCAGCTTCATACCGCGTCCCAGCCAGTTGATGTGCTGTATGGAGCCGGCCACGCGCGGATTGATATCGCCGGGAACGTAGTTGACGTACGCGTTGGCGTCCAGCACGATGAACTTGCGTTCCTGCAACCGGATATGGACCGGTTGGAGACTATCTTCAATGGCCCGTTCAGGGGTGGAGAAGAAAACGGAGCGGAACAGTTCGGTCTCGGTCAACGCCTGGCGGCTGCGCGACAGTTCGCCCGGATCGTACAGGTCACCCTCTTTGAACGTCAGCGCGTTCCAGACCAGGCTGCTGCGCGTCTGCAGATCGTCCTCGTCCTGAATGGTGATCTCGCCGATGTACATCCGCGGGCCGGCGTTGACATGGTAGATCACGTCGGCGATATGGGATTCCGGGTAGTCGATCCATTCGTTGGAGATGGTTGCCCGTGCATGTCCGCGCCGGTTGAGGTAGATCTGCAAATTGCGCTCGCCCTCCAGCACCCGACCGTAGTTCAGGTCGTCTCCCGTTGCCACGGGAACCTGGGCCAGCAACTCGGGTACGGAAAAGGTCTCGGTGCCGACGACACTCACCTGGCGCACGCGCCAGCGGGGACCGCTGTCCAGTTCGATGGTTATGCGCAGACGGTCGTTTTCGTCCACTATGAGCTGTCGCCGCGTGATCTGGGCCTCGCGGTAGCCGCGGCTCTGGTACAGCGCCACCAGGGTGGCCAGGTCTCCCCGGAAAAAACCGTGGCGGAAGCGTCCTCCTTCCTGGATGCGCATAGCGCTGCGCAGGTCTCTGTTGCTCAATGCCTGCTCACCAGGGTACACGAATCGGATCGCCTCGACCCGCAGACCGTCCGCTTCGCGCGGCGATACCTGGCGATCCGCACCGGTCTCCGCCGCGTCGGCGCAGGGCAGCATCAGGAACGGGATGATCAGTATCCATACGAGCGCAGGGCGCAGCCAGTCACCATGGCGCAACGTGCTGTTGACACGCATAGCCGCGCTGCGGAGGCTCCGATGCCGGCCGCCGTACGGCGCCGAATCCTGCGACATCAGAATCTCCTCCTCAGTCCTAATCCCAAGCCATATCGTTCATACTTACTGTGCGCCGTGCCGGACACGGTGAGGTAGTTGAGCAGCCGGTGCTCGAGCCGCACCTCACCGGAAGACATATCCGTCAACGCCGCTTCGTACTGCACCCAAACCGGCAAGGGGAGATTCTCGAAATACTTGCCCAGCCTCAGTGTCGTCAAACCCACCGTGCCGATGACCGAGCCCGAAGGCAGCACGGTGAATTCGTCCAGCCCGACCCGCTCCACGTGTTTGCTCAACAGCTGGCCCGCAGCGGTGCCCAGGGCGGCGCTGTATTCCATCTGCGATTGAGTGGAACCAAAGGCCAGCAGGCGGAAGATGCTGTTGAAATCCAGGGCAGGCATCGACGTGAACTGCGGTGCTGGGTTACGCGCCGTTCCCCTGACATCCAGTTGCACCACGTATTCATCACGACTGTCACGATCGATCACGCTGGACTGGGCGCTCAGATCGAGCTCCGGATTGAGAATCAGCGGATCATAGGCCACATCCAGCAGTGAGCGCGTGGGTTCCAGGTTGTTGAGCACGATGCGGCCGTGCTCGAAGAGGAATTCACGGTTCAGGATGAAGACCGAGCCCTCATCGATCTGAATGCCCCCCTGAAATATCGGCTTCTGGAAGGTGCCGCCGATATCGATAGCACCGGAGACGTCTGCGTTGGCCAGTTCGGTATCGAATTTCAGATTACGGATATCGACGACCAGATCCAGTGCTGTCTGTTCGAGAAACTCGTCTCTCAGGGTGGGCGGCGGTGGCGGCACGGGAGGGGCGTTGAAGGCGACCAGCAAAGGTTCGGCCAGTGCTCTCCTGATGCGAACCTCGCCCGCCAGACGGGCGCTGGTGGTGGTTCCGGTCAGGTCAATGCGCAGATCGATGTGGTCCGCGTCGAAAACATCCAGAAACATGAGGCGCAGACCGTCGGTGCGCAGTTGCAGGTCGTATTCCGGCGCATCAAGCTGTTCCAGCACGATATGACCGGTAAGATCCATGCGGCCGTTCTGACGGGAGGCAGGGCTGTGAAAATTCTCCAGGTCAAGGCGATGACCGGTGAAAACCAGACGCCCCTGGGGGAAGCGGTAGGTAGGATCGATGTCAGCTATTCTGACCCCCAGATCGTCTACGGTGATCTGTCCGTGCAACTCGGCGTTCAGGGTAAGCCCGACGATGTCGACTGCGGCAGTCAACCTGCCTTCCACGTGGTCGATCGCGAAGTCCGCCAACATATCGGCTATCAACTGGAGGTCCAGTCCGTCAGTTCGCAGACTGGCCGTGCCACCGGCAAGGTCCGGCAAGCCGGATGCGTGGTTCCAGGGAACCTGGCCGTGCACCACCAGGGTGTCGCCCAGCACCGTGGCGAAGGTTGCGCCCAGTTCGATGGCATCAGCGTGATGTGCGCGTGCCAGGCGGGCGTTGACCTGCCCCAATCCGCCGATGGTCAAGTCCAGAGCGACGTCCAGCTCTGGCTGCTGCGGCGTGCCACTGATGACGGCCCGCATGTTGGCAGTGCCATCCGGTCCGTCGAAAAGCTCCAGATCCAGATCCTCGACAAGCAGCTCCAACCGCGACAACGCCTCGCCGGATAATGCACCGTCGAACCGGACCCGGCCTGCCTTGACGTCGCGTCTCAGATCACGGTCAAATCGCTGCATGACCACTTGCAGGTCGCTCAGGACAAGCTCACGGTTGTGGGCGACCAGCGTTCCGCCCGGGACCAGATCCGCGGTGACCGGAGTGCCGTTCAACTCGGTTTCGAAGTGCAGGGCCCTGAAGGTGACCGTTCCGTCCAGGGCGGTCAGCAAGCTGCTGCCCGGCAATGCCGCTTCAGCGTATGTGGCGCCAGCATCACCCGGTAGTGAGCCTGCAAGCTCCTCCAGTATGACCCGGATGGGCAGCGCTACAGTCCCGTCCAGGGTGATATGGCCTTTGCTGGGGTGTTCCGTAAGGTGTGTGAGAACGGCATTCAGGTTGACCTGACGGGCCGCCAGCTCGAGCGTAGCCCGGGTATCCTGGATATCGTACGCGGCGTTGGCGTCAGCACCGTTCAGCAGGCCGCGCAGGGGGCCTGACGGAAACCGCAGAACGATCTCCGCCGCAGGTTCAGCAGGGTCCGTATTCGACTGTGCGAGCGCCGTCTGGTCCAGTGACAGATCCAGGCGCAGGCTGTCGTCAAAGGCCAGCACGGCCTTGGCGGAACCGACCGGACGTTTGTCCAGCATGATGTCGTTCAGTGTGACAGTGCCATGTGCATGGGGCACGTCCGTGCTGCCGGACAGCTTCAGGTGCACCGAACCGGTGGCCTCCAGACCCGGCGTCATCCGGCTCCAATCCACGGCCGGCAACACTGCGTTCAGCGACAGCGAGTCTGCCGCCAGGCTGCCTCTGAGGTTCAATGGGCCCAGGGGGGTATTCAACTCCGCCTGGTCCACGGTCAGTCGGCCGTGGCTCCACACCAGCGCCAGAGGCGACAGCGTATACACGCTCCACTCCTGGTATGAAAGCTCCAGATCTTCCAGATCCAGCTTCCCGGTGGCCGCTTCCGGCTGCGCCAGCGGGCCCTGCCAGGTCAGCTGACCGGTGAGGCTGGCAGCGACCCTTTCATCCTGTGCGGAGGATGCGTCCGTCCGGTTTCCGGCAGTGGTGTCCGGTCCGTTGTCGCTGCGGTCAGCCGGGTTGATGACCCCCGCCCGGGTATACAACATTGCTCCCGTAAAGGTGGCGGTCAGATCCATGTGCATGGTGGTGTCGACCACGGCGTCGATATTCAGACCGCTGCCTTCCAGGATGGCGTGCAGACGTTGATCCGCATACGCCAGCTCCAATCGTACGGGTCCGGTATGCCACTCCTGGTATGCCAGACCGTCCAGATGCAGGCTGCCCTGCGCCTGCAATTGCTCGCCCGAGAATCGGCCGGAGGCCTGCACGTTTCCGGATACCGTGCCATCCACGCCGGCGGCCAGGCGCTCCAGGGCAAGGGGCGCAAGCGTGGTCTTCAGGGTGTCCAGGCGTTCCGTGGCCAGGTCTATACTGGCGAGCATCTGTAATTGCTGCTCTTCCAGCGTCAGGCGGGCTTGCAGGTCGCGGTGGTCGCGCAAGTGCAGATCCAGGGCCAGGACGCCGAAACGCTCCCCCAGTGGCCCTGGGGCGTGGTCTGTGGACAAAAGCACCTGGTGATCGGCGCCCCTCAGCCGGCCGCCTACACGGACAGGTGCGCTGGTGAGGCCCAACCAGGGCTCGACGTCCAGTTGACCTTCCAGCACCAGATCGTACTGGCCTGGATCCAGGCCCGCTACCGGATTCAGGGTGCCGGCCGCTTCCAGCCAGCCCAGGCGACTGGACAGCTCGATGCTGGTGGTATGATCAGGCCGATGCCGAAGATCCGCCTGCACGGTGAACGGTTCCGCGTCACCGAGGACCAGATCCCGAATGATCAATCTTCCTTCCAGGTCATAGTGTTTCGCCGCCAGGTCCGCGGTCATCTGCAGGTTCAGCTGCGACGGACCGAAGATCCACCCTTCCAGGAGTCCGGAGAGGTTCATATCCTCAGCGTCCAGCCGGAGGTTCAGCCGGTCGGTGTCCAGGTCGTACCCGCCACTGGCGGCCACATGGCCGCCCAGCAGCGCCACATGAAGAGAGTCCAGCGTCAGGCGAGGGCCTTCGGCGCGGCCGCGAGCCGCCCAGTTCACCGCCGCGGTCAGCGGATGCTCGGCATCACCGGCGATGCCGAATTGCATATCCAGCGGTTCCAGCAGGCCGCTGGTTTCCAGATCCATGCGGCCATGTATGGTACGGGCCGTATCGTGGAGCCGCGTTTGCAGCGCCACATCCACGGGATACCCGTGCTCCAGCAGCAGGCGGCCGCTGCCTTCCAGATCGACATGCAGCGTGTCCAGCGTCAACCCGAAGGCCATGGAGTCCAGCCATACGCTTGCCGGCGCCAGCCGCAAGGCTGCCTTGAAGTGGCCCGGCAGGCTGTCGGTTTCCGTACTCCGCAAAACCCAGTGCGACACGCCCAGTTCCAGCACGCCCTGCTCCGTGGGGCCGGGGCTGTAGTGTGCGCCCACGCCTCTCAGTTGCAGTCGCTCGCCGGTATCGGTCCAATGGACATCCAGACTTCCGTCCGTAAGCTGCATGGCCGGAAGCCAGTTCACAGGCAGGCGCAGCGGTTCCGGTGCGATGGTGTCCGGTGGCGCCGGCTTGACCGGTGTGATATCCATGCGGATGGCCGGACTGGACAGGGCCAGGGATCTGTCCCACAGGGATGCGTCCAGTCGCTCCAGGCTGATATGGATACCCGACTCGACACTGTGGGCTTCTACCTGGTGTAAGGCAAATCCGGTGAAGAACGACCCCGTGTGCGCGTCGACCGACAATTCCCAACCCTCACCTGCGCTCAGCAACTTCACGATTCGCGTAGTCAACCAGGGACCGGCCGGAGTGAACAGTCCCAGCAGCAGCATGCTCCCGACACCGGCCACAACCGCAACCAGGGCGTTTCGTCCACCCTTTTTCATGGCAACCTTTCTCTGTCCGGCCTTACCGTGTCTTGATCTGACTCAGCCCTTCGGACACCTGGAACACGGTGTCATCCAGGGGATGGTGTTGAAACTTCGTGATCTGCCGGTCCAGGCGGAAGACCTCGGTCTCTGCTTCCTGGCCTGGCCGCATCACGGTCACGCGGATGGTGGAGCGCATGGGGAAACCCTCCAGCGCCTGCAGGTGCGCTTCCAGCTCATCCGAGTCCTGCACGACCTCCTGAAGTTGCTGGATGCCGCCGCTGATCAACGGCGGAAACGAGGTGGACTCTTCCTGGAGCTGCTGGAAGGCCTTGATCTCCTTGTAGCCAGGGAAGTCCGCCGCCAGCCAGGCATCATAGGTGTAGCGGTTTTCCCGGCGAACCGCTCCGGTCTCCGGGTCCATGTACCGGGCCTGCATCCGAGCGATCACCCGTCTGCTCAGCACGCCCGCTATGCGCGTGGTGTCTCCGGTCTCGGTGACGGTAAAGCGTATACGCGGATCTGTGCTGGCGGGTTCCGCAGCCTTTTTGGCCGCCGGTTTGGACGCTGGTGGTACCGGCCGCTGCACGTAAGTCTGCGACTCCAGATCAACCTCGTACACATTCTTGTCGTCCAGGCGCAGGATGGTGGTCGTCTGCAGCGATCGGCCCTGATCGCGCAGCTGGCGCGCCGTCTGTTCCGAGGTGCTGATGGTGGACTTCACTTTCTGGCGCGCCCCCTTGATGTACACCTCGTTCGTCGTGCGGCGCGCACCGATCCGCTGCGGGCCGAATCCCCGGTTGACGATTTCCTCGACGAAATGCACGTCGGCATGGCTTGCCCCGATTCCGGCAAGCACGACGGCAACAGTCAGCAGAGTGCCCATGATGGACTCCTCCATGGATGATGCGATGGATTGATCCCGGCACTGGCGAGGCCGGTACGAGTTCCGGATGCACCCGTGGAACGTACCACCGCCAGGTAGTGCTCCTACCTGCGTCGTACGCATTCGCAGACTCGACGCAGAGGAATGATACAAGATCCGCGACAACACCGCCTGATGCCGGCGCGACAAGGTCGACCGTCGCCGGCGGCATGACAAGCAGAGGCCTCCGATCCTGGCGCTGCGGTCACGGGAGCTGAATACATGCTGGCCACGGATTGCATAAGAGGCACCACACGAATATCAGTCTTCCTCAATGGACTCCACTGTATACCGGTATACGGCGATGTCCGGAGACCAGTAATCCGCCGGGAGCCCGGCCTTCAGCTTCAGCTGTCGCACGAAGTCCCGGGGTTCAGGCAGAGCCTCCCACACGCCCGGGAGCAGCGTGCCCCGGTGTGGACCTTCCTCCAGCAGTAGCCCGTCCACGCCGGGGCGTACCTGATCCAACAGTTCCTCTTCCGAATGGACCGGCAGGGGCTCCGGAACGCTGAGAAGCGAGATCTCGAGGTGCAATCCCGGGATGTCCGACATAGTCAGGGGCGGAAATCGCGGATCCATGGACGCGGCTGCCGCGGCATTGTGGGCCACGTCTTCCACCAGCGGACGAACCGCCTGGCAAGTACCGATACACCCCCGCAACGCCTCGTTCACCCGCAGGGTGACGAAGGTGGCACGCACCTGCCGAAGCTCGGGTGGATAGTCCCGGGCGTTTATCACCGGCGTCGGCCTGTCTGCGGCACGTTGGATCACGGTCTGCCAGGCCACACCGAGTAAGGTCCGCCGTCCTTCCGGGCTGACACCCGTTGCCGGGGTTGACGACGATTCAGTAGAAGGCATAGGCACCGTATCCGACCACCTGGTCCCGGGTCCCGGCCGTATCACCCGAGTTGCGCAGATCCAACTGGTGCACCTTGAGCCCGCGCTGGCGTGCGACCGCCAGCAGACCTTGTATGCCTGTGCACCCGCAAGCGGTTTCCGGATGCAGGCCGTCAGGGTCCAGATTGATGATGGCACGCGATGTGAGCTCGTCCATGGAGCGGGCAGTGGCGTAATCCTTGTAGTGACTCAGGTCGGAGCTTACCACGATCAGCGTTTCCGATTCACCCCAGACTGCGTTCAGAACAGCTGCAACCTGGGTAACCGTGGCGTTTCCGACCAGCAGAGGCGTCAGCAGAAAGCCGTGCGGCAGGATGTGCTGGAGAAACGGCAGCTGCACCTCCAGGCTATGCTCCATGGCATGGGCGCGATCATTCATGCTGACCTGCGGCAGTTGGCGCAGGACGTCACAAGCATCCCCATCCAGGGGAACCTGCCCCAAGGGGCTCTGAAACGCCTCCGCCTCCGGCAGTGCGACACCGCTGAGTGGAACCCGGTGCGCCGGGCCCAGCAGGACGACGCGCTCGATACCTGTGGCTATAGACTTTAGTTGAGTATAGGCTGTTCCCGCCACCGGACCCGAATAGGGGTACCCGGCGTGCGGAACGATGAGGGCCTTGGGCGCGTCGATAACGGGGTTCGACGCCTGGTCCAGGAAATATCGTACCTGAGCGCGCAACTGCTCCGGATCTTCGGGGTAAAACAAACCGGCCACGGCGGGCCGGCGTACGGCAGACATCATGACCTCCTGAGTCCGTGGACGTGGTTGCGACACATACCTTACCATAGTAATCTACGCAAAAAGCAAGTGAATACCACGGTCTCATGCCGTTTCTGCATCGCACCGGTCGAAAAGAAACCCTGAGGTCCGATTGACAGCCGCCTCAACCGGTTATATATATAACACAATATGGCCGCCTGGCCATGAGGTGCGGTAAATTGCTACCGAATCAACAGCTTAGACAGGAGTCCTGGAGCGATGTTGGCGCTTTTTGATCCCCTTTACCTGATCATCATGGCACCGGTGCTCATCTTTTCCCTGTATGCCCAGTGGCTGGTCAAGTCCCGGTACCAGACCTATTCGAAATATGGGCTGCGTTCCGGCATGACCGGCGCTCAGATCGCCAGGCAGATTCTCCGGGCCAATGGGGTAACGGATGTGGATGTGGAGGAAACGCGCGGCTGGCTGTCGGATCACTACTCGCCTAATGAGCGCAAACTGCGTCTATCCTCCGGCGTGTACAACGGCAAGTCCGTTGCGGCGGCCGGCATTGCCGCCCATGAGACGGGCCACGCCATCCAACACGATACCGGCTATGCCGTGATGACTGCATGGCAGGCCCTGGCCAAGCCTGCGTCAGTGGGCAGCAACCTGGCGTTCTGGCTGATCTTCATCGGTTTCATGATGGGTGCCATGGGCCTGATCCACCTCGGAATTGTCTTGTTCTCTTTCCTGGTGGCGTTCCAGATCGTGACGCTTCCCGTGGAATTCAATGCTTCGTCGCGGGCCAAGCAGCTGCTGTACGAACATGGCATCGTTCGCGGCGAAGAATACCAGGGTGTGGCGGCCGTGCTCAACGCCGCTGCTATGACGTACGTGGCGGCAGCTGCTGCCTCGGTGGCCCAACTGCTCTACTTCCTGATTCGTGCCGGACTGCTGGGAGGGCGAAACGACTGACCCCTGCACCAGCGGGAATACAGGCGGGGGGACCAGGCTCAGCCCGGTCCCCCCGCCTGCTTAGTGACTGATCCGCGCTTGCTTTGTGGCTGATGACTGTCTGGCGTGGCCAAATCCGCCGTGACCCGCACGGCGGCAGCCCGGTCATTCGGCACGCACCGGTATCTTCCGCGCGGCCGCCTCTTTGGCCTTGGGCAGGGTCACGCGCAGCACACCGTTGCGCACCGCTGCCTGTATACCGTTCCGATCCACTCCCTCGGACAGCGCGAAACTGCGCTCGTAATCCCCTTCATCGTATTCGCCATAGCTGAGGCGGTAGCCTTCGCGACCCGGGGATTCGGTCTTCCCCGACAGGGTGAGGATGTTCTTCTCCAACGTGATGTCCACGTCTTTTTCGCTCACCCCGGGCATGTCGGCAACGATGACGATCTTGTCGCCGGTTTCGAAAACGTCGGCCGGCGGGGAAAACACCGGACGCTGACGCGTCCTCTCCGGCGATTGTACCGCTTGATTCTCGGCTGAGCGAGTCTGCAAATCCTGATTGTCGTTGGCCATGATGTCACCTCTTCTCTTGCGTTCCTGAATGCTATACACAGCTTATCAGCTTATTGTACCGTTCACGGACGCGCGGTTTTGCTGGAGCTCACGGACGCGTGGGTCTGCTCGCTCCGGGCGTCGAGTCCGGTGGCGCCGTTCACGATGCCTTGACCTGGATTTTCTTCGGTTTGTGCTCCTCGGCGCGCGGCAGGCGAATCGACAGGATGCCAACCTTGCTTTCCGCCTCCACGGCACTGTTGTCTACTTCGAACGGCAGTTCGACGGTGCGTACGAAGCGCCCGGTCCGGCGTTCGCGGCGATGGTACGTGTCTCCCTGCTGCAGGGCATCGGGCTTGCGTTCGCCGCGAAGCGTCAAAGTGTTCTGAACCACGGAGATGTCGATTTCATCGGGCGAGTAACCCGGTAACTCGGCCTGCACGATCGTCTCTTCCTCGTTGCTCCATATGTTGAGCGGAGGATATTCGGTTGCGCGTGGATAGGCGCGGTGGAACAGGCGGTCCATCTCGTCCTGGATCTGCTGCAGTTCCCGGAAAGGATGCAAGGAACGCTCGCCGCCGCGGTACGTGCTGGGATAGAAGCCTCGGGTCAACATTTTGGTCCTCCTTTGTGGAAAAGCCGGTTACAGCCTTGGGAGCCCTGCTCCCGTCGTCTTCGCTTTCGCTATATCCTCAAGCAAGTCATGTGCCAGAGGTCGTTGGCTGTAGTGTAACATATTGAAAATAAACATGTTATATTTAATGTGAGTGTGGCGAGAAGGCGGAGGGCTGTGAATCGTGTCGTATGTTGTGACACAATGACAGTGCCGTTCGCCTTCGAATGGCGTGCCGGTGTCAGTGTGGCAGCATGCGACGCACTATCTGTTCACCTGGAATTCGGTTAGGGTGCCTTGCTGCGTTCTTCGACGCGGCGTACCATCACTTCCGGGTGAAATCGGCGCTGCGCTCAAGGCAACTTGCCGGATCACCGGACGCCCGGAGGACCTGACGGACTACCGGGGCGATCCGAACCCTTTGAACCGGAGATCGACATCACCCGGGTCGCGGTGTCCGAGTCTGGCGCACGTCCGGAGCGATTCGACCCCTCTGAAGGAGACGCAAGGAAGATGCAGTTCATCGTTGCTGTAGACTGCGAGGGTGTGGCCTGCGCCGTCGGTTCTGCCGGCGGTTCGCTGTCCGGTTCGCCCAACTTCGACATGGCCAGGCGGCAGGCTACCCGGGAAGCCGACGCTGCGGCTCGCGGTTTGTTCGATGCCGGAGCCGAGCAGGTGATCGTCTGGGACAACCACGGCGGCAGCCTGAACCTGGACTACGATGCCCTGGACGAACGCTGCGACATCGCCCTGGGAACGGGGTTCGCGCATCGGTGGCCCGGGCTGGAGGCGGGATTCGACGGGGTGTTGCTGGTGGGGTACCATGCCATGGACAATTCGGGCAATGGGGTGCTTTGCCATAGTTTCAGTTCCGCCACATACCAGTATATGAAAGTCAACGGTTGTGAAGTGGGGGAAGTGGAGATCGATGCCGCCATGGCCGGCGAGCAGGGTGTGCCGCTGCTCTTCGTGGCCGGCGATCACCAGTGCGTCGCCGAGGCGCAACGATTTTTCCCGGGCATCCAGACGGTGACCACCAAGATCGCTCACGGCTGGAACGCCGCGGTGAGCAAGCATCCCAGACGCGTGGTCCAGGAGATACGCCAGGGCGCGGAACGTGCGGCCCGGCGCTGCGGTGAGGTGGCGCCGTTTACCTTTGACGCTCCGGTGCAGTTCGAAATCCGCTACAAGCGACTGGATGCAGCCCAGGCAGCCAGCCGGGGGTTCAGGCGCGGTGTGCGCGTGGATCCGTACACCGTTCGCTGGGAACTGGCCAGACTGTCAGACTGGTTCTGACGCCACGCGCCTACCAGCGGTGTGATCCGGGGTACTGCCCCGGAAAGATGAGACGGGAGATCGATGCACAGTCCGTCAGACACGCAGAACGAAACCGCCCCACCCTTTCCAGACACGTTGGCACCATGGCGTGACGATGGCGTGCTGCATGTCAACGAGATTTTCTACTCCATCGAGGGAGAAGGCGGGCGTATCGGCGAGCCGACGACCTTTGTGCGTCTGGCCCACTGTAACTTGCGCTGTGCGTTCTGTGATACCCGGTTCCAGCACTTCCGTCTGATGTCCGTGGCCGCGATCCGCGCCGCGGTGCGGGAGCATCCCGCCCGTTGGGTCTGCATCACGGGAGGGGAGCCGCTGGGCCAGCATATCGCTCCGCTCGCGCGCCAGCTCCTGCAGTGCGGTTACCGGCTGCACATCGAGACTAACGGCACCATCAGTCCGCCGGCCGAGTTGTTCGAACTGATCGAATACTGGACGGTTTCGCCCAAGCGGTATCCGGTTGCCAGCGGCTACCGGCGCATCACCGAACTCAAATACGTGGTCGGGGAGTGCTTCAGCGCGGCCCACGTCCAGGCCGAGTTGGCGGAGCGGGTTTATCTGCAGCCCGAATCTCTGCAGCCCCGGTATGTGGACAAAGCCCTGCGCATCCTTCGGCTTCACCCGGACTGGCGTCTGTCGTGCCGGTTGCACCAGCTGCTCGATCTGCCGTGACGTCGATGGGCTTCAGCATGCGGCAGCCCGGGCCATGAAGGTGCGCCGCCGGGCCTGGATGACTCCAGTCCCAGCCATGACGGTGCGCCGCCGCGCCGCGGTTAACCTGCGATACACCGTGAACCTGCGATACATCGATGCGCCACCATCCATCTCAGGAGCTGACTGTGAAAATTACCCATGTGGAAGCCATCCATCTGCGCCTCCCCGAAGTCCGTGAAATCCCGGATGGCACGCAGGACTGCCTGCTGGTCGCCGTGCACACGGATGCCGGGATTACCGGACTGGGCGAGGTCGTGTCCTGTTCCTACGTCGCCCGGGCCGTGGTCGAGTCGCCGCGTTCGGCACCTTTTCGTCACGGGCTCGCGCACATCGTGCGGGGTATGGATCCGATGGACACCGAAGGCATCATGGCCGCCATGATCGCCGGCACGGCCTGGTACGGACCCGGCGGTGTGGCCCGCCACACGATGAGCGGCGTGGACATGGCGCTGTGGGATATCCAGGGAAAAGTCGCCGGGCAGCCTGTGCGCCGTCTGCTGCGTCCGGACGCGGTGGATGCAGTGCCGTGTTATGCCAGTGTCCTGTGGCCGGACCGGCCGCAAGGCGTCGCCGCATCGGCCCGGCAGTTCGTCGAGGCCGGATATCGGGCGGTGAAATACGGCTGGGGTCCCATGGGGCCGGATCTGCGACTGGACGAGGAACTGGTTGCAGCGGCCCGCGACGCGCTGGGCCCCCGGGTCACGCTCATGGTGGATGCCGGCCGCTGCTGGGACGTACACGGAGCCCTGGCCCGGGTGGAACGCTTCGCGCCGTACGATATCTTCTGGCTGGAAGAACCGCTGCACCCGTACGACACACGGGGATACGGCGAATTGTCGGCGGCCTCTTCCATCAGCATTGCCGCCGGTGAATCGGTGACCTTGCTGGAGGAATACGAACAGCTGCTGCAGATCGGCCGGATTCACGTGGTGCAACCGGATCTGGGGCGTGTGGGTGGTATCACGCCAGGTCAGCGCATCGCGGCAATGGCCCAGCGCACCGGAGCGCGACCGGTGCCTCATGCCTTCGGCACCGGTGTGCTGCTGGCCGCTTCCGCGCAGTGGACCGCAGCCGCGGCTGCACCGTTGACCGAGTATACCCGGGCGCCTTCACCGCTGGCGCAGCAACTGGTGCGCCATTCCATGCGATTCGCCGGCGGCGAGTTGGTCCTGGATGACACGCCCGGACTGGGCGTGGAACTGGACCCGGACGTGCTGGAACGTTACCGGGTAGCCTGAGGATGATGTGCACGCGTTCGTACTCGCTGATGAAAGGATGTCACCATGACCAGCAGGACTGCCGAACCATCCCCGGAACCCCTGTGGACTGACTTCGAACCGGCAAGTTGTACACGCTTCAGTCTGCCGGTCGAACAGAAGGATGGGACAGTGCTGCCGCTTCCGGGCTATGTCGTCCGGGGTGCGACTTCCGGCCCCACGCTGTACCTGCACGCCTCCCAGCATGGAACCGAGCTGAACGGCATCAAGGCCATTCTGGACATCGTCGCTGCGACAGAGCCGACTGCACTCAGCGGTACGCTGGTCGCGGTGCCGGTGGCGAATCCCCTGGCCATCCGCTCCAGATCGTACCTGCCGGAGGGTGAACCCAATGCCAACCGGGCCTGGCCGGGTGATCCGCAGGGCGAGAATGTACAACGAATCGTCCACGCGCTGTTCGACAATCTGGTACGGCATGCGGACGCGGTCCTCGATTATCACGGTATCAACGCTCGCTACGCTTCGGCCATCTGGATGGGAGAGCCGGAATACGACATCGCCATCGAATTGGCCCGCGTCTTCGGTCTGCCGTGTATCGAGATGGTCGGTGGCAAGGGAGACCAGCCCAAAACCTTCCTCAAACCCGGGGTCGATGTCCGCGTGTGCTGTGCGCGGGATCTCAGCATTCCCGCCATCACGGTCGAGCCGCGCGGCGAGATGGTCACCCGGCCGGACTCGGTGCGGGAGCTCGTGCAGGGTGCGTTCAACGTGATGCGGTGGCTTGGTATGCTGTCTGGAGAGCCGCAGGCGCCTCCGTTCCGCGCCGGCGGGCGCCGGGTGGAGCTGGCGGCGCCCATGGAAGGGCTGTACTACGCCCGGGTGGAACCGGGTGAACTGGTGGATGAAGGCACGGTGCTGGGCGAGCTGGTATCGTTCACCACGCTCGAGGTGGAGCGGATCATCGCGCCTATGCACGGTTTTGTGTACATGAACGGCCCTTACCTCAGGGACGGTCACACGCTGAATGATATCGCCGACGAGGGGGAGGGTGTCGTCATCATGTGGGAGACTGTGGCCCCGGACGACGCGTCCTGGAGACCCCCGGCGCATCAGTCGCCGGCCAAGAGCAAAGGTTGAGCCGAGGAGCAAAATCTGCACGCCGGCCGCACCTGCAAGGCGCATCAGTCGCTAGCCAAGTACAAAGGCTGAGCCGGGCTTCCCCTGCCAGCATGGCCGTGGTGTTCGTATACTGCGTCGGCATGCGTCCATAGCGCGTGCGGTGCGAGAGCTCGATTGAGCCCGATGACCCGGAAGGGCGTTGCCGTGCCCGTCCATCGCGGACGCAGCGTGCGAGCGCAGATACACCCGCAGCGGACTCGTTACAAGGATGACACACTATGAATCCAGCAAGTGTTCCATGCCCGCCGGTAACCGGTACGGCAGGCGACTTCGGCGGCGCCCAGCCGGACAAATACGCTGCCTGTACGCCGCTCCGGTTCTATCAGTACTGGGAAAGCCCCCAGGCATTGCCTGCAGAAGGCGGTGTGGCGTACGTCGGCTGTTCGGCTACGGGACTCTGGTTCTACACCTGTCTGCAGGACAGCGACATCTTCTCCCAGGCCACCGCCGACGACCGGAAAATGTGGACGCTGGGCGATGTGGTGGAGTTCTTCATCAAACCCGGACGCGCCCGCAGCGACTACTGGGAAATCCACGTGACGCCCAACAGCTTCCTGATGGACCTGTATATCCGCGACCGGGAAGACTTCATGGCGGGCCGGACGTCCTTTGAGGAGGCGCTGGCGCATCGCAGTCAGGCCCAGTTCCATGTGGCTGTGATGGAGGACCGGAACCAGTGGTCCACGGAAATCTGCATACCGTGGCAGGCCTTCGGCGTGGATGGCATGCCGGAGTCGGGGGTGGTCTGGCAGTTCGCTGTCTGCCGCTACAACTGCAACGGCGGCCTGGAGCAACCGGAACTGTCCTCGGTAGCGCCGTTCAGCGTCAGGTCTTTCCACCGGCACGAGGAGTTTCTGGACCTGGTATTCTAAACCTATGCCCGCTGGGTGTACGCTCCCGTGGCTGCCGTGCCCGATCGGTGACACAGACACGGGCATGGCGGCTACGGCGGCCCACCGCCGGTCGGCGTCGGCTCGCTAGCAGCGCCCACTCCGGCGGCCCACGCCCGGTGGTGCGCCTGCTTCCGTTGCACCTGGTTGCCCGGCTCCGGCGCCCACTCCGGCGGCCCACGCCCGAGTTACGCTGCTTTTTCGCCAGGTGCTGGATCGAGGCCGGATCCCCGGAACCCGCTCCTTCGCCTGCTCCGGCGGCAAGTGCGCCGGGGTACGCTGCTTAACCCCCTGGTGCCCAATCCGGAGCGGATCTGCCGGTGCACCCGCGGCGGCCCGCTCCCGGCGTCATGCCTGCGCCTGCGGCCGGTACGTCTAATGGCCCGCCGTCTGATCCAACGGACTGCCGGCTTTCACCCACTGTTCGTATTCCGCCCTGGCCTCATCATCGAGCGGATAGTATTTGCGCAGGTCGCCGCCCTGTCGCAGGCGCATGCGCGTGAACTCCTCCCAGTCGTGGTGTTCACCGGCTTTGCGGGCCAGCTCCGGGGCCAGGGCCACGGGGCAGACCACGGCGCCATCGTCATCGGCGATGATGATGTCACCCGGTTCCACGTACACCCCACCGCAGGCGATGGGCACGTTGACGGCGTGGGGAAAGATATTCGTCTGCACGTGGAAGTTGGGCGTCAGGCCTTTGATCCACAGCCCCAGGTCCAGCTCCCGGGCATGGGGAAAATCCCGGATGCAGCCATCGACGACCACCCCGGCGCCACCCTGTCCGAAGAAATAGGTCAGCATCATCTCGCCGAAAACCCCGCTGCCCATATCGCCGCGGGCATCGACGACGACGACGTCCCCCGGCTGGCTGTGGTAGAGGACATGGCGGTGTTTCTGCCGTTTCGGACCGGCATATTCGCCGGTAGGGTGCACATCCTCGCGTTTGGGCATGAACTGGAGAGTCAGCGCCGGCCCGACTATGGTCTTGCCCGGTTTGTAGCTGGTGAGGCCTTTGATGTGCGGATCGCGGATGCCCAGCTTGGACAGCTCGCTGGCCGCGGTGGCGGCGCCGATGGGGCGCAGGGAATCGATCAGTTGGCGCGACGGGCGGGTGATGTCCGGTCCGTAATCTTCGTTGGTCATGAGAGCTCCTGATGCGGGTTTGGCACTTCGAAGCCATACGTTGAGGTCGGGATTCCTCCATAGGGCGAAGTGGTCTATATACGGATTTTCACCCATCCTGGCCAATGGTCGCGCTCGGGCTCCACTGCCGGTGCCGCGACAGCGTTCGAATCTGCCCGGACTGTCAGGAACGAACCGTCGTCTGCGGGCAGGCCGTCCGGCCGCGCCTCGAGAGCGAATCCACACTCGGCCTCACACAGAAACTGCCAGCAAGCGGCCCGGCCGCGCCTCGGGAGCGAATTCATGCTGAATCACACGCGGAAACGGCGGTATAAGCGGCCAGCCGCGCCTCGGGGCAGACCAGCCGTCAGAGCAGGTTTTCCGTTGCCTGGCTGCGGGGTGTAGATTATCGAAGCGCATCGAAGCGCATCGAAGGGACAGCGCATGGCCCGCCGGAAGTGGCTTTTCCGGGACGGGTTCGTTTACAGCTTTGACCACAGCCTCGACCGCAATTTCGACCACGAGATCGACAGGAGGAGTCTCATGAAGATCGCCGATATCCAGGTCATCCATTTCCGCACCACCACGCGCCGGCATCCAACCCGCTGGGGGTATTACTACTGGGGTGACGAGCGGCCGGCCACGGCGGCCATCACCAAAATCATCACCGACGACGGTCTGACGGGATACAACCTGGGCGGCGACCCAGGTACGATGGAACGCCTGGTCAAGCCGTTGCTGTTGGGCGCCAATCCGCTGGACCGGGAGCGCTTGTGGCACTGGATGGACCAGCACCCCGGTTTCTCCGAAGGCCTGGCAGGTTTCGTGGATTGCCTCCTCTGGGATCTGTATGGCCGGATGAACGGACTGCCGGTGCACAAGTGCCTGGGTGGCTGCCGCGACCGCGTCAAGGCGTACGCCAGCACCTGGCCCAACATGGGCCGACCGGAGGACTACGCCGAACACGCCGTGGCCATGAAGAACCTGGGATACAAGGCGTACAAGGTGCACGCGTACATCCACTTCGATCCGTACCGCTGGGAACCCGGACCGCAGCTGCCCGGCTACCCCGAAGCCGACATCGAGGTGTGCCGCGCCGTCCGCGACGCCGTGGGACCGGACATGGTGCTCATGCTGGATCCTTTCGGCGTGTATACGCTGGAGCAGTCGATCCAGGTAGGCCGGGAACTGGATAAACTGGACTTCTACTGGCTGGAGCATCCGATGATCGAAACCCGCATGGAGGCGTACCGCCGCCTGTGCCGCGAGCTGGACATCGCCGTGTGCTCGCCCGAGCACGTACCCGGCGGCATCTTCAGCCGCGCCGAGTGGGTGTTGCAGGGGGCTTCGGACATGAGCCGGATCGACGTCAACTACGGCGGCATCACCGGCTGCTACAAGCATGCCATGCTCTGTCAGGCGTTCGGCATCCAGTGTGAAATCCACGGCGGCGGCTGGTGCAACAGCCACATCCTGGGAGCCACACCGGAAACCACCTGCGAGTACTTCGAACGCGGACTCCTGCGGCCGGACCTGGATTACGACAGACCGGAGCCCTATCTGAAAGCGATTTGTGATCCGCTGGATCCGGAGGGCAACGTCATCCTGCCGGACAAACCGGGGCTTGGCATGGAGATCGACTGGGAGTACGTGGAGGCGCACCGACTGGATGCGTAAGGCCCCCCGCCGGCGCACCCCCATGGCGTGGCGCGTGCCTGTTCGTGCGGCGATGTTGCCGGTCGGGTTGCATCAACAGTCGGGCCGCGTTGCCGGTCAAGCCGCGTCCGCCGGGTCAGACTGCGGCACCGGTCTGTGCCAGCCTGCTGTCCCATCCCCCCAGCGGATCGCCGTCATGCTTGAGCCAGCGGTCCATCCAGCTCAGCAGGGCGGCGCTGGAGAGGTCCGGGATGAAATGGCCGTCGCCGAAGACCAGGAATGCATGGGCGGGCTCGTAGCCGAGGAGACGGTACAACTCACGAAGTTTGAGATGCAACATGACGCGGTGCGCCTGACCGGTGGCGTCGCCGTCGTTCAGGGCAAAACGTTCCAGCAGAGGACGCGGGGCAATCAGAGCCATCATCTCGTGAAAGTCGCATTGCACCCGGTCGCCGGCCAGGAACAGTTCGCGCAGCTGCGGGAAGTACACATACCAGTAATCCCGCGACCAGTGCAGCGGTTCGGGATTCTCCCGGAAGGTCAGTCCCGAGCAACTGGGTGCGGCGCAGCGGATGCGTTCATCGTACGCCGCCAGCCAGATGCTGCCGTGCCCTCCCAGGGAGTGTCCGGTGACGCCCAGCCGGTCACCGTTCACCTCCGGCCGGCCGGCCAGCACCGTGCAGGCCACGCGGCTGTCGTGGATGTATTTGCCGACGGCGGACCAGTCCGGGTGCCGGCGGTAGAAGGCGGCGGTATCGTACGGCCCCTCTGCCGGCAGCCTTGACGCAGCACAGAAATGCTCCGGCGAGATGGTCACATAGCCGCGGCGCACCAGCTGGCGGGCGTAGTCCTTGCCCTGGACGCCGTCCTTGCCCGCGTGGGGATCCCCCGGCTCCGGCGGCAGCCCCAGAGTCCGGCGCGCCCCCCAGTTCGTGGTGCCGTGCAGGCACACCACGCCGGGAAGACCGCCATCCGGCACGGGCGTCTGCGGGATGCCGACATAGGCATGGGCGCGCTCGTCACTCTCCACCTGGTAACTGATATACTCGATGCGGAAGCCGCCGCCGTCCCACTCGCGTTCCAGCCTGACCTGCGGATCCGCCGGCGCGGGCGGTGCGGCTTCATCCCGGATGAGCTCCAGGAACCGCGCGCGCACGAGCGGACGCTTGCGGGCCCAGTCCGCCTGCGAAGCGACATCCGTCAGCAGGTCGTCCCAGCTTGTTGGTATCGGTGCGGGGTGCCACGAGGGGTGGTGAGGTGGGTCGTGCGCTGGCATGGGTCTTCCTTTCCGGTTTACGCTGGACAAACGGATCCCGGCGCTTCGCGGCGCCGGACATTGGCACCGGGCTTACGCTGGACCTGGCACCAGGCGTCGGCACTGGACCTTCGGCACCGGGCTTGGCGTCGGAGGTTGCCAAGGGACATCGGCGCCGGGCCTTTGGCACCCGGCCACGTAGCCAATCTGCGACCCGGCGTTTTCGCCTCCGTAGCGTGCCGGTATTCATCCGCGGCGGTAGGCCATGGTGCCGCTGCGGGCTTGCCGGCGGTGATGACCGGCACGGCGGGTCGAACGCGCAACGGTGACCAGACGGCAAAGAAACGGCGTATTCGGCTGTGGCACAACCGGAACGCCTGCAGCAAATCCCGGCCCGTCCACGAATCGGGATCGGCACAACACCGGTCCCGGCCGGGTCTCGGTTCGATCTGGGCCCGATCGCTGGCCGAACTCGCCGGCCGGGGCGCCGCAACGGCCGGGCGCCTGCCGCGCCGCGCCGCGCCGGTTTGGCCTGGATCCACCATCCTAGCGTTCTTTCGCTCCCAGTCTCGGTTTCGGTAGCGTTCAATGATCTCAACCATCCCGCAAGGAGTTGCTCCATGGCTGCCCAGGACGCATCTGCTTCAGGCGAGTCCACCCGTTTCGAGACCCTCCTCAAAGGCGGACACTGCATCGATCCGGCCAACGGCCGTTCGGCTTTGCTCGACGTGGCCATCGCCGACGGTACGATAGCGGCCGTAGATGCGGCTATACCCGCGGATACGGCTCAGCAGGTCGTCGACGTGACCGGCATGTATGTGGTCCCCGGTCTGGTCGACATCCATATTCACTGCCACGTATTTTCCGAGCACTTCGGCGGCTGCATCGTGGCCGACGGCCAGAGCTGGCGCTCCGGTGTGACGACCATGGTGGACGCCGGTACGGCCGGGCCGCTGGATTTCGGCCGTTTCAAGGAACGCGTCATCGACAAGGCACGCACCCGCATTCTGTCTTTTGTCAACATCGCCGATCACGGCATGGGTCCCGGTGAGCAGGACCGCGCCCACATGCTGCCGGAATTGTGCGCCGGCGTCTGCAAGGCGTTCCCGGAAGCCGTCGGGGTGAAGACCGCGCACTACTGGACGCGCCAGCCCTGGGACGACAGGCATGCACCCTGGGACAGCGTCGAACGGGCCGTGCAGGCTGGCGAAATGTGCCAGATGCCGGTCATGGTGGATTTCTGGCCGCGTCCCCCGGAGCGCTCGTACGAGGATCTCATCCTGCACAAGCTGAGACCCGGCGATATCCATACTCACGTTTTCGCCCAGCAGCATCCGATCATCCTGGAAGACGGCCAGGTCAACCCGGCGTTGTTCCAGGCGCGCGAACGCGGTGTGCTGTTCGACGTGGGACACGGCGGTGGATCCTTCTGGTTCCGCCACGCCGTGCGCGCCCTGGAGCAGGGCTTCCCGCCGGATTCGATCAGCACGGATCTGCACACCGGCAACGCCGCTAATGGCATGGTGACCAGCATCCTGGAAGTCTGCAACAAGTACCTCAACATGGGCATGGAACTGGATGAGGTGATCGAGCGCGCCACCACCATACCCGCGCGCATAGTCAATCATCCGGAGTTGGGCCGGCTGAGCGTGGGGTCCGCGGCGGACGTCGCCGTGCTGCAGATGGCCCGGGGCGAGTTCGGTTTCTACGACTGCGGACGGGCGAAAATTACCGGTGATCGCAAGCTGGAAGCCATGCTCACCTACCAGGGGGGCAAGCTCATGTTCGACGCTCACGGACTCACCATGCCGCGCTGGCAGGACGCTCCACCCGCATACTGGGTGTGCCGCTGAAACGCCGGAGTCGGCGTCGGCCAGAACCCCGGTCCTGCACCGCGAACGCGGTCTGACCATTTCGCCCCGCGGGCGCCACCGGCCAGTGCCGCGCCCCGGTCGACAGGAATCTACCAGCGCCGCGCCGGAATCCGGCGCGGCGATACCATACGCCGCGGCAGGCTGCGGCTGCGGCTGTTCGCGCCGCACCGCGGTCTGTCCGGAATCTTTCACCGCTGCGGGCCGGTTGCGGCACGCAGGGAAACAGCAAGGAGCAACGATGTCTCCCAGCACCAGTACTCCCGGGCGGATCACACCCTCCACCTACGCCAGTCTGGGTGTCCGGCCGGTCATCAATGCCAGCGGCACGTACACCGTCTGGAGTGGTTCGCGCATGCTCGACGTGGCGGCCGCGGCGATGGTCGAGGCGACCAACGGCTATGTCGGCATATCCGAACTCATGGAAGCCATCGGTGCGCGTCTGGCGGAGATCACCGGCGCCGAATGGGGCTATATCGCCTGCAGTTGCGCCGCCGCCATCAACCAGATCACCGCGGCGGCCATCGCCGGCGGCGACCCGGAGAAAATCACGCGCCTGCCGGACACCACCGGTATGCGCAACGAGATCATCCAGGAAGGATGCCTGCGGTCCGGATACGAGCAGTGCATGCGGATCGCCGGCGGCACGGTGGTCACCGTGGATACGGAAACCGACCTGCGTGCCGCCATCGGTGAACGCACTGCCCTGGTATTCATCGACGGCGACGCCGAGGCGCGCAGTCGCATCACCCCGCAGCGCATGATCGCCATCGCCCGCGAGCAGGGCGTGCCCACCTTCGTGGACGCGGCAGCGCAGCGTCTGGAAGTGCCCAACCGCTATCTCGAAATGGGCGCCGACAGCGTTGCCTATTCGGGCGGCAAGTGTCTGCGCGGCCCGCAGGCCTCGGGACTGATCCTGGGGCGCAAGGACCTGCTGCGGGCGGCGTACCTGCACGCTTCGCCGCACGGCAGCCAGGGCCGGTCCATGAAGGTGGGCAAGGAGGAAGCCATGGCCCTGCTGGCCGCGGTGGAGGCCTTCCTGCTCGGGCGCGACCATGCCGCCGAATGGAAGATGTGGGAAGGTTACCTGGAGACGGTGCGCGCGGCGGTGGCGGACGTGTCCACCGTCACTACCGAATACGAGATGCCGGGCGTGGCCAACGTCACGCCATACCTCAACATCGGCTGGGACCACGAAGCCCTGGGCCGCACGCCCCGCCAGGCGCATGCGGACCTGCTGGACGGGGAGCCGCGGGTGCTGGTCAGCCTGCGCGGCGACAAACTGCAGATCAACCCCTACATGATGGAGGACGGGGATGACGCCGTGGTCGCCGACCGGGTGCGTGAAGTGTTGACCACTCCGGTCGCCGCGGAACCGGTGCTCCCGGAGGCGCCTCCCACGGTCGATATCACCGGGGACTGGCGTATCCGGATGCGGTTCGTGTCCGGGGAAGCGGTGCACACGATACAGGCCGTGCAGGAGGGGGCGCAGGTGCGGGGAACCTACCGTACCCAGTACGGGCAGCAGGAGCTGTCCGGCACGGTGTCCGGCAGCCGGGTGACGCTGCGCGGCCGCTATCCGATGAGCGGTACGGTGGATGGCGACACGATGCAGGGAACAGCCGCGGCCGGAGCCGAATGGCCGGCCACCTGGAACGCTAGCCGGGAGGGGTAGCAGGGAGATCCGCTGACCTTTGGCGGTCGGCCTCGGGTGTCGAGCTCGAGGCCGCTCTGCGCAAGATCAGCTGAACCGGTGCTCAACGACTGCGCTGCGGGCTGGGGCTGCTGTGACCGCGTTATGGACACAACGGCCGGCTGAACCCGGAGCCGACACAGACCAGGGAGACAAAGAATGCTGACACCCGTGGAACTCGGTTCACGTCGCGAACTGTTCGTGGACGAACTGCTGATCGACACGATGAAACGTACGACGCTGCACCTGCATGCGCCCGAACCCCGGGAGATCGTGCTGCGCCACGACGCGCCCTGGGAGGGCGCCTTCAGCCTGTATCAGACCATACTGCACGACGGAGATCATTACCTGCTGTACTATCGCGGCTGGCACCTGCCCGGAGAACCTGCGGTGTATTGTGTCGCTAGAAGCACGGACGGCGTCCATTTCGAGCGGCCATCACTGCAACTGCACGATTGGCAAGGCGACAGCGACAACAACATCATCCTGGCCGAGGAACCCTACACCCACACCTTCGCGCCGTTTGTGGATACCCGTCCAGGCGTACCCGCAAGTGAACGGTTCAAGGCGTTCAGCCGGAATTTCACCCCCCGGGACGCAGAGAACCGGCGCGAGGCATTCCTCAATGCCTTCGTCAGTGAGGACGGCGTCGCCTGGCGCCTGCTGGGGACCGAGCCGTTGATCTCCGATGGTGCCTTCGATTCGCAGAATGTGGGTTTCTGGAGCGAAGCGGAAGGCCAGTATGTGGCTTATTACCGCACGTTCAGCAACCGCGAGGGTATCGTAGAAGATCGCCGCGGGCCGACCACCACCGCCACCCGGCTGCGGCGTATCAAGCGGGCCACCAGCCCGGATTTCCGCCATTGGCAGCCGGGCGTGGTGATGGATTACCGGACCGGTGGCAGGCCGGCACCAGTGGAGGAGTTCTACATCAACCAGACCCGCCCCTACTTTCGGGCGCCTCACATCTATGTGGCCCTGCCGGCGCGTTTCATGGCCAACCGGCCGGCTATCACTGCTGAGGAAGCGCGGGTCCGCGGCATCAATCAAACGCAGTTGAATGCCTGCAGCGACGCCTGCTTCATGACGGCGCGGCCCGGTAACTCCTGGTATGACCGGACCTTCATGGAGGCCTTCATCAAGCCGCGCATCGGTCCGGGTCACTGGTCAGCGCGCTGCAACTATCCGGTGGATGGTGTGGTGCAGACGGGTCCCGAAGAGATGAGTCTGTATGTCGATGAACACTACGCTCAGCCCGGCAACCAGATCCGTCGGTACAGCCTGCGCCTGGACGGATTCGCCTCCGTCCGGGCGCCATACAGCGGTGGGGAATTGCTGACCAGACCACTGACTTTCACGGGAGAACGGCTGGAACTGAATTACGCCACCAGCGCGGCGGGCAGTATGCGCGTGGAGATCCGCGATGCGGATAACAAACCGCTGCCGGGATATGCATTGCGAGAGGCCGCGGACATCTTCGGTAACCGGATCTGCGGCTATGCTGCCTGGAAGCACGGCACGGATGTTTCGGCGCTGGCCAGCCGTCCGGTGCGGCTGCGCTTCGTCATGCGCGATGCCGACCTGTACAGCATGAGGTTCGTTCCCGCCGGATCGTGTTGAAGGATCCGGCGGGACTGGTGCGCTGCCCCACAGGGACAGGGCGGCCGCGGTTGCCATGCGTTTCCCATGGGCAGCCGCGGCCGCCCTTTGCCGCAATGGTTCCGTGGATCCAACGGCCGCCTGGCACGACGTGCCATTCATACTGCTGCCAGACACTCCCTGGCGTACGCCGCCGTGCCGGCGGCCAGTTCCTGCAGGGACATGCCGGGATCCGAGGGATCGATGAAGTTGATGAAGTCGTCGTATCCCACGGCCCGTAAAGCGGCAAGGAAACCGGGGAAGTCCAGATCATGGTTGTCGCGCCAATCCAGCCGCTTGTACCCGATCTGCCTGCCATCGTTCATCATGACCCGGTTGCCGCTATCCGGATCCAGGGCGATGCTCTGGGCATTGCAGCCGTATATCCGCTCCTGCAGGGGAGCGAACAGCTCAGGCGACCATCGCTCCCCGGCAAAGAGCAGGTTGGCCGGCTCTGGCATCAGACCGAAACGCGGACTGGGAATGCGGGTCAGATTAGCGGCGGATTGGGCAACATTCTCGAATGACGAACCGCTGTGCATCTGCGTGACCAGCCGAACGTCAGCCGGCATCGCATCCGCTGCGGCGGCTATACTATCTACCGTGCCGTTGACGCGTAAGTTCAACACGCCAAGCGCGCGGGCCACGCGGATCCAGGAGTCCACTTCGGCAACACCGCCGATGACCAGCATGGAGACACCGATTCCGGCATCATCGAGCACTCGGTGCAGAGCAGCCAGTTCGGCCTCGGAACTGTCCACCGGAACCTGATCGGCGCGTAGCTCCACCAGGTCGAATCCGGTATCACGAGCCAGGTGGATAAAATCGGCAGGCGACAACGGGGTGGGGCTCCCCTGCAGTATGCGGCCAGACAACGATAGTTTCATATCGGCACTGTCCGTTTGGCTGACGTTGTGGGTCGCAGCGAATCCGGGATTGGGCCCCGTAAGGCAGACCCCGGATTGCCCGAAATGGGTTGGTTCTTCACCCGTAGGGGAAGAACACGTGTATGATGAGTTGTGTGGCGCCTGACAGAGTCAATGCCGCCAGCACTGAGGATGTTTCGCCTCAGACCGCCAGGACCTGTACAAGCGGCACCCGTGGATACTGGAGGCCAACAGCACCGGAAGCGGTGGTCCAAGAGGCTGGAACGGTCAGTGACGGTCCGGAATATCGGTCCTGGCCAGGTAAATCTGCGTCTTCTCCTGGTGCGACGAGTAGTAACTGATCCAGAGCTGGCCCTGGTGCACCACCATGCCGGCGTAACTGGTGTCTCCTCCCGAAGGCAGGTCCAGCAGTGTCGTCACGTGGCCGGGTTCCGGTTGAACTTCGCACAACGTCGTCCGGGCAGGTTCGTGTAGACGCACCACAGCCAACAGGCGACCATCCTCCAACCGGATCATCTTGGGGCCGCCCAGACGCAGGCCGAGATCAACCCAGGTCCAGTTGACATAGGGAGGCTTCGCCGAACCCAGTTGCGCCGTTTCCGGACCGCCGTCTCTCGGGTCGCGGCGTAGCAGGCAGTACGCCGTGTCCGGCGCAAAGGCGATGGAAGTCTCGTTGGCATAACCCTCGGGAAAAACCTCCTGGGCGATCGTTTCCCAGTGGATCCCGTCAAAGGTTCGGTACAGCGTGCCGCGGCTGTCTTTGCCGCTATACCCGAAGCTGTATCCTGCACCCTGGTGCCAGGTGGCGCTCCAGCGCCAGGTGCCCAGTCCCGAAGGACAGGCGTACGCTCCGCTCCAGGTCTCTCCGTCCCGGGACAGCCAGGTCAGCGACTGATGGCGGTTCTCACCCAGCGGCTGCAGCAGACGCACGGCGCCGTTCAGCATGAGCTGGCCGTCTGCTGTGATCGACAGCTTGGCATCGCGCACATCGCCGCCATCCCAGCACATCAGCGCGGCCGATGTCCAGTGCCTGCCGTCCAGAGAACGGATCACCCGCAGATTGCCGCTCTCCGAGACATGACTGTCACCTTCGCGGAAGGCGCAATACCACTGCTCACGGAAACGTATCAAATCGGTGAACGCATTGTGGGGCGCTCTATCCCATATCATGCTCACTTCCATCGTCGGCTTTCTCCTCGTTCGGTTCCGCCCGCGCCCGGACCCCGGTTGAACAGAACCGTGAGACGGATCAGTCCGCATCCTCCGCGATCGGCGCAGCCTCATCCCTGAGCTTGACGAGCAGGCTTTCGGCCTCGGCATAGCGTTTCCAGTCCCGGGTGACCCTGCTGAGCAGGCGCACAGCCTCCTCCTGATCACCGTGTTCCAAGGCCTCTTGTGCCTGCTCGAAATGAGCGCTGCTGATCAGATCACGGGCTGCCTGAGTATCAACATCCGAGCGACTGACCCGTTGCAGATACTGCAGGGCATCGCTCCATTCCTGACGCTCGTAGGCTTCTTTTCCCAGCTGGAAGTTGGCGCGCGCGATCAAACGCCTTGCTTCCTGATAGTTGGCATCCAGAACCCGGACCCGCTCCAGACGGGCGATGGCCTCTTCCCACCGTCCTTCCTCGAAAGCCGTTTGTCCCTGCTGATAGGGATCACCGCAGGCACACAGCAACAGGATCAGTGCAGCTGTTAAGGCATGTCGGATCATAACCGCCAACCTCCTTGCCGCAAACTGTGGGTTGGAAAAAACCGCACTGCCGGATGGTTCAGCAGTGCGGCTGTCTTGTGCAGAGCCACCGAGCGTTGGTCTGTGATGCCCCGGTTGTCTGACGAGGACCCGCTCCTTTGCGCCCCGCGCTTTCGCGCGGTTAGCCTCCTCATCTCCAGTTATAATGTCTTTCTTACACAAGCATAGTCTCTAAATGTCCGCGGTGCAAGCCTCCGCGTTAGTATTGTCTTCGCGGCACCGCCTGCAGGCCTGTTAGTGCCGCGTTGGATGCCTGGTGGAGTTGCCGGGAACCGGACCGGATGCGCCGGTTCAGCCGGTCCGGTCCTTCCGCCTTGCCGGCCCGGCGCCGGCGCCGGCAAGGAGCGATGATCTACATCAACGCCGTGCTGAAGTACCGCTCCGCCCGGTCTGGCAACACCGTAGCGATATTGCCTGGTATATGCTTGGCCAGTTGGCGGGCGGCCCAGACATTGGCGCCAGACGATATCCCTACCATCAAACCATAATCCCTGCCAAGCTGACGTGTGGTCTCTATGGCATCTTCATCCGTGACCTCGACGACCGCATCGATCAGGGAAACATCCAGAATATCCGGAACGAAACCGTCGCCGATGCCCTGGATCTGATGCAGACCGGGTTCGTGGCCCAACAATGCGGCGACATTCCTGGGTTCTACCGCCGCGATGCGCACCTCCGGTTTGCGTTCGCGGAGAAACCGGGCGACGCCCTGGAGCGTGCCGCCGCTGCCGACCCCGGCCACGAAGCAACCGATGTCGCCGCGTATCTGGCGCCAGAGCTCATGGGCCGTCTCTTCGTAATGGACGCGCGGATTGTCCGGGTTCTCAAACTGCTGGCATACGAAGACCCGGCTTTCCTCGGCCTGCATGGCCTTGACCCTGTCGACGGCCCCCTGGATGCTCGCGCCAGCCGGCGTCAATACGAGTTCGGCGCCCAGGGTGATGATCAGTTTCTTGCGCTCATCGCTCATATTCTCCGGCATGACGATGCGCACCTGGTAGCCCTTGAGTCGTCCTACGAGGGCGATGCCGATGCCGGTGTTACCGGAGGTGGGTTCCACCAGCACCGAGCCGCTGGTCAGGCGGCCGTCTCTCTCCGCGCCCTCGATCATGGCCAGGGCGACGCGGTCCTTGATGCTGCCGCCCGGATTGAGAAACTCGGCCTTGGCGTAGATGTGCTCCTGCCTGAGCCGCAGCAGCGGGGTATTGCCGATCAGATCCAGTACACTGTCAGTGAGCATGGTTCTGCCTCTCTCCTGGATTGGTAGACCGCCATTACCACTCGAATCCGGTGACCAGGTATACCTGCGGTATGCCCGTAAGGTTCGAGTTGAACAACAGGATGCTGCCGTCAGGCGACAGAATGGGGTGAGCGTGGTAACCCTTGGACTTGTTGAAGGTCACCTGGGTGTTGAGCAGGTAGGTGAATCGAAGCGGGCTTTCCAGATCGGCGGCCGAACCGACGATCAACTGCATCCCGGCCCGTTCTCCGTCGAAGATGGGAAAGGTGTCGAAGGCGAAACGCAGGCCCGCGGCGTCGCAGGCCAGGTGGCAGAAGCGCGGTCTGGTGAAGCCCTGGGACAGATCGACCCGCCGGGCTCCCGGATGCAGCCGTCCCAGATGGGGGCTGTCCTTGTCCGCGGGCACCGGCCAGCCGGCTATGGCTTCCTGCGCTGAGCCTTCCGCCCAACCGTAGCTGGTGTCCAGGTTCTGCAGCGTTACGGTGACGACGGACCGGTCCTGTCCGCGCCAGATCTGGTGACCGATACAGGATTCCAGGCCATCCCGGCCGAAAGGCAGATCCCGCCAGTTGCTGCCGTCATCGCGCACCGCATGCACGTCCACACCCTTGTCTGCGGGCGGTCCGAGGCCGATGAACTGTCCGGTGCGTTCGTCCAGATAGGCCCCGTGGTTCATCTGGATGAGCAGGTCATGGGACGCCTCCGGGTCCGTGGACCGGCAGTACTGTAGATGGGGATTGTTGAAGTCGTGATTCGCCACCACGCGGTTGGCCTGGCCGCTGTCGAGATCCAGCATGACGACGCAACGCTGGCTGTCGGCGGACTGGCCATCGCCGATGGTTACCATACCCGCAACCCGGCGGTTGTCCACAGAGACCGTGGACATGCGGAAGTCCTTGGCCGGCAGGTCCGCGCCGGGCAACCGGTCTTCGGCGTGAAAGACCACTTCGATGTGCCGGGTTTCGAGGTCCACTCTGGACACCGTCAGGCTGCCGGAATCCTCTTGGCCGCTCGCGGTGAAATAGCCGTAGCGGCCGTCCGGCGAGCACAAAATGCTTCGGGGCGCATCCTCCGTGAAGACGGGATACAGAGCGGCGCCGGCATCGAGATCACAGATGGCCGGACCGGTGGAGGTCTGGACGATGAAACGCCGGCCGTCCGCCAGGAAGCTGGGACGGTCAGGATAGACCGCGGAAGCTCCCTTGGGATCCTCGGTTACCCGGTGGACGCGCAGGTCGCGCGGTGAGTTGGGATCGTAGAAATCCGGGACTTCGAACAAGGTGGTTCTCCCTTTCTTGTGCAGCTTGGTTGTGGCCAGTCATGTACAGCCTGGTTGCGGTAAGATCCGCTGGCTCGGCCTTGACCGCCGAGGGCGCTGGACACGGACGCGCCGTCGCGCCCCCGCGAACTCCTGTGTTGCCATTCTGCCCGGGCGGCGGACGCGCCGTTCCGTTGAGGCGTCTGTGCCGGCAACGAGCCGACGCATCGGTGCCGGCGACGAGTGGTTTCGCCTGAACCGGTGACGATCGGCACCATCAGGTCAATCTGGGATTCGGTTTCTGATACGATCCCGGTACGTACGGGAACTTCTGCGCTACATCCTCGATCAGCTCCAGACCGTACCCGGGTCTGTCGGGCAGCTCCATCATGCCGTCCACCACGGTGAGCGGTTCCTTGAAAATTTCCTCCTTGAGCGGATTGTGCGTCTGGTTCAACTCGCAGTATTCGCCGTTGGGAATACCGGCGACGAAATGGGCGTTGGCCATGGTGGTGCCGCCGCCGTGCCAGTTGTGCGGGATGCTGCGCACGCCACGCAGGTGGGCCATGCGGGCGATGTGCCAGTTTTCCGTCAGGCCGGTCACGTTACAGTCCGTCTGGATGATGTCCAGGGCGCCGCGGTCCAGCCACTCCTGCGCCTCGAAGCGTTCGCGGAACCGCTCGCCGCCGGAGACCATCACCGAGGGCATGGCGTCGCGCAGCCGCAGGAAGAGATCGATATGCTCCAGCGCAGTGTTGCCAGGAGCTTCCTCGAACCAGTAGAAGCCCAGTTCCTCCAGGACGGGAGCCACCTCGGTGACCAGAGTCTCCAGCGGTCCTCCCATGGTTCCCATACCTTCGTGCATCAGGCGAAAATCCGGCCCCACGGCTTCCCGCAAGCGCCGCAGGATGCCGAAGTAACGGTCATAGGTCATGCCGCTGAACTGCCAGTCCGTGCCGCACCGGAATTTGAAGGCATCGTATCCCTGCTCCTGGTAGCGCCGCGCTTCCTCGATGAGGAACTGCTCGCCGTCGGCGTACCATTCGTGCTGGACTCCGGCGCTGGCGTAGATTTTGATGCGGCGGGAAGGCTCATGGTCGATGGCCAGCAACTCGTATACCGGACGATCCGTTGCCTTGCCGATGATGTCCCAGCATGCCGTGTCCACCCCGGCCCAGGGAGCCCGGCCCGCCCGGCTGGTATTGCCCCGGTTGGTCAGCAGTTCCACGTCGAACGGATTCATACCGAGCAGCAGCGGCTTGATGGTTTCCTCGGTATACTCTTTTATGTAGTCCGGTCCCTCATACGGTGAGCCTTCGCCGATACCGACGATGCCCTGATCCGTGTAGATGCGCGTGATGGCGCCGTCCGTCTTCCAGACCTGGTACTTGCCGGTATGCCACAGGTCGCCGGCGGGATCTGCGTAGGACAGCGGCAGGACATCGACATCGGTGATGCGGAGATCCGGACGGGGGATGCCGTCCAATGGATGATTGCGCATGGGTTCACTCTCTTGGCTGGTAATCCGATTCGGCGCCGGTGAATGCCTGATGCGACCGGCCGGAGTCGAGGTGACCGGGCGGCGCACTGGCTCTACCGCGGTGTGAATCTCTTGTGCCCGCAATGGGCCGTCAAGGATACCAGGAGGTCTACCGTGTCGGACCAATCCCCTGCATCGGTCGCCTGCACGCCGCTGACCGGCACACCGGCGGAGATAGGCGCTGCCTGGGGGTGCATCAACCGGGAAGCCATCCATCAGGATCTGGAGCTCCAGTACCTGGCACCGGCGCGGGAGGCCGGATTGACCCGGAGGCACCTGCAGGCGCAGGCGGAGACTTTTGTGCGGATTGCCCTGGATCTGGCCCCCCACTGGCTGGACGAAAACGCGGCCATCGCTGCCGCGGCCGGTGTGGATAGCGGTTTGTATACAGCGTTTGTGGCGAACGTCTACCGCCGGCGCCATGATCTGTCGAAAGGCTGGTCAATGGCTGTTGACAGCCCTTGTCTGCGGACTGGTGTTTGCTTATGTATAGCTGAGAACGAGGGCTAGCTGCCGAAGACCGCGTGGTTGGCCGGTCTATTCCACCCTCCAGGTTCCGGGTTGGTTCCCAAATCTGGCTGGCTACCCCGGGTCGCGTTCCGACAACACGAAAGGAGTCCCATCATGAGTGACGGATACCAGGAAACCGGGCTGTCCGGTACAATCCAGGACATCCACCGGGCAATCATCAGCCTGCAGGAAGAACTGCAAGCCGTGGATTACTACAACCAACGTGCTGAGGTCACCCAGGATGCACAGCTCAAAGCCCTGCTTGAACACAATCGCGACGAAGAGATCGAGCATGCCAGCATGCTGATGGAATACCTGCGCCGCAACATGCCGGAATTCGATACGGAGTTGAAAACTTACTTGTTCAAAGACCTGCCGATCACCGAGATCGAGGCGGCAGAAGGCGAAACTGAGGACGATGTCGCGGAAGGCGGGCTGGGAATCGGCACTCTCGGTTGAAAACGGTGCATTGTCGTGGACCCTCAGCATGGGACAACCAAGGAAAGGAAATGGCAAAATGGATATTCTCAAACGGTCGATGGCACCCATAACGGCAGCGGCCTGGAAGGAGATCGATGCCGAAGCAACACGAGTCCTGAAAGGCAATCTGTCGGCTCGCGGCCTCGTCGACTTTTCCGGACCCGGCGGATGGGAAAAGGCAGCTGTCAACCTGGGCGTGATGCAGCTGGGTGGAACGGAACTGGTGGATGGCGTCCACTGGGGTATGCGCAAGGTGCAGCCTCTGATCGAGCTGCGCGTCCCGTTCTCACTGGATATCTGGGATCTGGACAATGTCGACCGCGGTGCGCCGGCGCCTGAACTGGACGCTGTCGGCGTTGCCGCCCGCAAGATCGCCATGTTCGAGGAAACCACCGTGTACAACGGTTTCGCCGATGCGCAGATCAAGGGCATCTGCCAGGAGGCCGGTAAATCCGTACCGCTGACCAAAGATGCCGGCAAGTTCATCCCGGCTCTGGAAGAAGGCATCCTGACGCTGCAGCAGAGAGGAATCAATGGTCCGTATCAACTGATGCTGGGTACCGAAGCCTACAAGATGGTCATGGCCGGGGATGACAAGGGTTATCCCCTGGTCCGGCGTGTGAGCGAACTCGTGGGGGCCGACATCAAGTGGAGCCCGGCGCTGACGGCTGGGGTCCTGTTCAGCCGGCGCGGCGGTGACTACGTGTTCACCTGCGGCCAGGACCTGTCCATCGGCTACCATGCGCACGATACCCGGAGTGTGCAGTTGTACCTGACCGAATCGTTCACCTTCCAGGTACTGACCCCGGAAGCGGCGGCAGTATTCGCCTGGAAATCCTGAACGGTAGTGGATCGCAGGCCTGAGGGCTCTTCGCGTCCGGACGCAGTCGGTGGCGCGGGAACACCCTCGGCCCTGTCGGACCGGTTGCGTATTAACCCATAGGATCCACAGACTACCCCGGGGCTGCCTGCACGCACTTCGAACGGGCAGGCAGCCCCCGATCCCTTCCAGGCTCTTCCCGACCTTCGTCTCTCCTGGATGACAGGCCGCAGTTGTGCGCGTGCCGGGCGGTGCGGGAATGGGTCGTGGGCTATCTCTCGTGCCTCTTGCGTGAACTGACCGGTCAGTCTATTTTGTGCATCGAATGGATCTTCCCTACTGCGGTGAGCCGAGGCGGCGGAGCCCTGCCTGTATATCGCCATGTCCCTGAATCCTTACCGACCCTTTGCCGAATATGTGCATCCCTATCGCGGCAAGCTGACTGCCGGATTGCTCCTGTTGTTGCTCGGACAGACCATCACCACGGTCATGCCGCTGATTCTGAAGACCGTCATCGACACGGTTCGCTGTGCCATGGACGCGGACTGCACCGCGGATCTGATCACCGGCTCGGTGGAGCAGGAGGTGGCTCTGACAGCCGGTTTCATCGGCGTCCTGGCCCTGGTCCAATGGGGCGGCAATATGGGTATGCGCTGGTTCTTTACCAGCGTTTCGCGTTATGTGGAAAGGGATATACGGCGTGCCTACGTGCGCCACCTGCTGCAGCTGCCCAGCAGCTATTTCCAGAGCCGGCGCGTCGGAGACCTCATGGCCCGAGCCACCAATGACGTGGAAGCCATACAGAGGTTTATGCACCATGCTTTTCGCATGACGCTTACCGGTATACTGGCCTTCGTTCTCAGTCTGGGACTGATGTGCACCATCGACTGGCAGCTGGCCTTGTATGCGCTGGCTCCCATGCCGCTGATGGCTCTGACTACCCGCTGGGTCTCGGGCAGGGTGCGACGTGGTTTTCGGCAGGTGCAGGAGCAATTTGCCGCCATGAGCGCCAAAATACAGGAGAGTCTGTCCGGCATACGCGTGATCAAGGCGTATGCCCGGGAAGAGCAGGAGTTCGCCGAGTTCGGGCAACTCAACGACGATTTCGTCGCTCGCAACCGGCGCCTGGTCAATATCCGCAGCCTGTTCTTTCCCTTCACCTTTCTGCTCAACGGCATCTCGATGATCGTCATTCTCTGGCTTGGCGGCCTGCGGGTGATGCAGGGGGCGTTGACCCTGGGAGCCTTCGTGGCGTTCAACGCGTATCTCATTCGCCTGGGCCGTCCCATGATGCTGCTCGGACGCATGGTGGATGAATACCAGCGGGCCTTGGCCTCGTTGCGTCGCATACAGGCGGTTCTGCGCGAGCCGCCCCAGGATACCGGCAGCGACACATCGGTTCCCCGGTTGCAGGGCGAGATCGAGTTCCGTCAGGCCGGCTTCGCCTACAACGGGCAGCGCGTGCTGCAGGATATCTCCCTGCACGTACCCGCCGGCAGTACTCTGGCGCTGGTCGGGCGGGTGGGGGCGGGAAAATCGACACTGGCCCGACTCGTGCCCCGTTTGATCGAGGCAGACACCGGCACGGTGCTGGTGGACGGCAGACCCGTCAAGGACCTGCCGCTGGTCCAGCTGCGCCAGTCCATCGGTTATGTGCCGCAGGACAGTTTTCTGTTCTCGGATACGCTACGTGCCAACATCCGGTTGGGCCAGGCGGATGGCGGCGGCGCCCACCCGGATGAAGTGGAACGAGCTGTGGACACCGCTCAGCTCACGGAGGAACTGGCCACCTTTCCCGCCGGTCTGGATACCCTCATAGGCGAACGCGGTGTCACCCTGTCGGGCGGCCAGAAACAACGCGCCGCCCTGGCCCGGGCGCTCATCCGCGGTCCCGCGATTCTCATTCTGGACGACGCTTTGGCCAGCGTCGACACGCATACCGAGGAAGAGATTCTGCGCCGCCTGCGCACCATCATGGCCGAACGAACCACCATCATCATCGCCCACCGGCTGTCCACGGTGCGCCATGCAGACGCCATCGCCGTGCTCGAGGACGGCCGCATCGCGGAGCTTGGTACCCATGAAGAGCTACTGGCCCGGAACGGGATCTATGCCGACATGTTCCGGCGCCAGGATCTGGCGCAGGAGTTGACTGAACTGTGAACGAGCCGGAGATCACCACGCGCAGTCTGGATCCGCGGCTGCTGGGCCGGTTACTGGCGTATCTGCGTCCGTATGCGCGCTGGGTCGTACTGACCTTCGGATTCATCATCATGGCTGCCATCGTCAGCCAGGCAGGACCATACCTGACCAAGGTGGCAGTGGACGAGTACATCGTCGTGGGTGACGCTGCCGGGCTGGGGCGGCTGATCATGCTGTACATCGGCCTTCTGGTCGGCCAGTTCATACTGCAATATGGACGCAGTTGGTCCACGCAGATGGTCGGGCAGTGGGCTATGCGGGATGTCCGGCTGCAGGTTTTCCGGCATTTGCAGCGCCTCCCGGTGCGGTACTTCGACAGGACGCCGCTGGGCCGGCTCATGGCGCGCAACACCAGTGACGTGGATGCACTCAACGAATTGTTCACGGACGGCATGGTGTCGCTGTGTTCGGATCTGTTCACCATCTGCACCATTCTGGGGTTCATCCTGTTCATGGACGTGAAGCTGGGACTGCTGACCGCCGCCGTCCTGCCCTTGGTGGCGATCGCCACGGTGTGGTTGCAGCGCCGCACTTTCCAGGCCTTCCGGGGGGCGCGAACCCGTTTTGCCACCTTCACCGCTTCCCTCCAGGAGACAATCTCCGGCATCGAGGTCGTGCAGCTGTTCGGCGCCGAGGAACGGGCGCAGCGCCAGTTCGACGCGGGCAACGACAGTTACCTGCAGGCCCGGCTCACCAGTACCCTGTACCATTCGGCCTATTTCCCGTTCATGGAATTGAGCGGTTCGCTGCTGCTGGCTCTCGTCCTCTGGTACGCAACCGGACAGGTATTGCGGGACACCATGCAGTGGGGTGTACTGGTAGCCATGCTGCAGTACGTGCCCCGGTTCTTCATGCCTATCCGCGATATCGCCGAGCGCTACGCCACGTTGCAGGTGGCCATGGCGTCATCGGAGAGACTGTTCGAGATCCTGGATACCCCTGCGGAACCGGTGTCCGGCATCGCGCCTGACGGCAGCCTGCGTGGTGAGATCGAATTCCGCCATGTGTGGTTCGCCTACGAGGGTGAAGAGTGGGTGCTGCGGGATGTGTCGTTCCGGGCCGAACCGGGTCAGAGCCTGGCGATCGTCGGAGCCACGGGTTCGGGCAAGAGCACCATCATCGCCCTGCTTTGCCGCTTCTATTCGATCCAGCGCGGGTCCATACTCGTGGACGGCATCGACGTCCGTCAATGGGACGCCCGCGAACTGCGACGCCGTATCGGCGTGGTGCATCAGGATGTGTTGCTGTTTTCCGGAACGATCGAGCGTAACATTGCGCTTCACGGCCCCGACGTTTCCCGCCACCAGCTCGAACAAGCCGCCGTGGACGTCAACGCGGATCGCTTTATCCGGCGTCTGCCGGACGGCTACCTCCACGTCATCGGTGAACGCGGTTCATCGCTGTCCGCGGGCCAGCGACAGTTGCTGGCATTCGCCCGGGCGCTGGCCAGTGATCCCCAGATATTGGTGCTCGATGAAGCCACGGCCAGCGTGGACACGGAGACCGAGACGTGGATCCAGGAGGCAGTCGCGCGGCTGATGCGAGGTCGCACGTCCATCGTCATCGCGCATCGTTTGTCCACCATACGCAGCGCCGATCGCATCCTCGTGCTGCACCGGGGCAAGGTGCGCGAATCCGGTACCCATGAGGCACTGCTGCAACAGCAGGGGGTATATTACCGGCTGCACCAACTCCAGTATGGCGCTGACGACCGGTCGCGTGCTGACGACCGGCCGGGTGCTGACAGCAGGCCGGGCGCTGACGACCGGTATGGCCCTCACGACCAGTATGATGCTGATAGACGGCCGGGTGTTGACGGCCGCCCGGGCGTTGATCGTAACGAGACCAGCGGAAGCGGGCAGCCGATCGCCCGCAGTGCATGATGGCCGCCGCCCCGGAAGAGGTTCTTTTCCGGTCTCACCGGATCCCTTTACGGCCGCACCGGATCACGGCCGTTGCACCTCCCGGCCCATGCAGGTGTCGCGCAGCGAGCGACGCATGATCTTGTTGCTTGCCGTGCGCGGCAGCGCCTGCACCACACGCACGTCAGCCACGCGGAACGTGGCGCTGAGCTCTGAGCGCACGGCACGCTGTACCGCGCTTTTGAGCTCGCGCTCACCCGGCACACCATCCGAATCCAGCGTGACGAACACGACCAGATCCTCCGGACCGCCGCCGGCCGTGGGGACCGACACCGCGGCGGCATCGTGAATGCCTTCCACGGTGGCCACCACGCGCTCGATCTCGGCCGCACTCACCTTGATTCCGTGCAGGTTCATCGTGTCGTCAACCCTGCCATGGGCCCGGTAGTACCCGGCTCCAAGGATCTCCATCTCGTCCCCATGCCGGCGCAACAACGTTCCGTCCGGCGTGGACGGCACATCGGCATAGTACACCTGGTGATGATCCGCGCCCACCAGGTCATTGGACAGGCCGATGGACGGCGGCACGATGAACACCTCGCCGCGGGTGGCGGCTCGTCCGGCGTCGTCCAGGATGCGAATGTCCAGTCCCAGGGCGGGCGTGCTGAAGGTGCCTGGCGAGGCCGGTTGCACCAGCGTGCCGGTGATGTAGGCGCCGCCGATCTCCGTTCCTCCGCAATATTCGACGATCGGTTTATAGCCTGCAAGGCTCATCAGAAACAGCATGTCGGTAGGATTGGAGCATTCCCCGGTGCTGCTGAAGGCCTTGACCGCACTCCAGTCCAGACCGGCCATGCAGCCGGAATTGCGCCAGATGCGGACCAGGCTCGGTACCAGTCCGAGTATGTTGACCCGGGCATCCTGGACGAAGCGACCGAAGCCCCGGCCGTTGGGGGGATGGCAGCTCAACGCCATGGTGGCACGGTTGATCAGGCTGGCGAAGATCAACCAGGGACCCATCATCCAGCCGAGACTGCTGGGCCACGCGATGCGCTCTGCGGGCTGGATATCGTGGTGCAGCCAGGCGTCGGCGGCGCAGCGCAGCGGGGTGGTCTGGGTCCACGGGATGGCCTTGGGGGTTCCTGTAGTGCCGGAGGAGAACAGCAGACTCAGCGTGTCACCGGGAGCGCGCGGCACGGTGACAAAGGGCCGATCCGGACCCAGGAACTCGTCCCAGCCCAGGTCGCCCGGACGCAGATCCAGCGCCAGCGCGTCGTCGCAGGCCAGCACTACGGAGCGCGGCGCGCCGGCTTGCACCACCTTCTCGTACAGGGGCATGCGACGGGCGCCGCGGGCCAGGTAGTCCTGGGTGAACACGGCCTGCGCCCGGCCGAGTTCCAGGCGGGTGTGGATTTCCGCTGGCGCCAGGCTGTCGGCGACCGCCACGGTGACGCAGCCCGCCTTGATGATGCCCAGGTAGATGGCTACGGCCTCCAGGCTCATGGGCAGGTCCACGCCCACCGCGTCGCCCGGCTGCAGCCCCATGCTGACCACCCCATGGGCTACCTGGTCGGTCAGAGTCTGCAGCTGCGCGTAGGTGACATCGTGCAGCGTGCCATCGAGATCCTGGCGGACCATGGCCACGGCGTCCGGAGCGGCGCTGAAACAGCTGTCCACGATGTTCAATCGGGCACCTGGAAGCCAGTCCGGTTGCTCGGGGTTGCTGTTGGAACGGATGGCCTGGTAGGGATCCATGAACCGTATCCCCAGCCGGCGGATCATCTCGTCCCAGAAACGGTCGCGGTGCGTCACCGACCATGCATGGAGGTCGGCAAACGAATCCTGGTGCATATCCTGCATCAGCTGAAACAGATTCGTGCTGCGGACCGTGTCGGGAGCCGGAAACCAGGCGGGCGGGGGACCGTCTACCGGGTTCCAGTCAGCATACGTGCGTTCGAACAACAACCTGTGCACCGGGAACGGGAGTTCGGGCCGCAGCACGTGAGCCACCAGATACCGCCACAACTCGGTTGGTGAACCGGCTTCACCAAGGGTCCATTGCCGCATGATCTGGTCAGCCCTCCGGCTGTCCACACCAAGCGCCACCAGTTCGTCTTTACGCAGACGCATCGTGTCGTCGACCTTCCTTTCCTGTGGCAATGTCCCCTGCTGGGCGTAACCTAGTTTGCGATTTATCCCATTGCGGGCGACGGCCGCATGGTCCGTTAATAGAGGCTGGGCCCGGTCAATCCGCCGGCCGATGGGAAAAATACGCCTTGCCGAACAGGGCCGAGTGATGGAACGACGGTCTCGGTGCATGGGTGTCCGACCACAAGCTGAACTGCCCCTTGTATCCCGCCGTGCGATTCAGATTCAAGCGCCACATGTCGCCAGGCTGGGGCGGGATGCGCGCGCCGTAGTGTCTGAAGTTGTCGAATGGTATCCTGATTTCCAGTACCCAGCCTTCGTCGATATCACTGTGATCGTTCAACGTGCCCTCGTAGGTAGTGGCGATGTCCACGCCTTCGCTGCGCCACTGGAAGCGGATGGACTCGGATGGCGTGCGCTCCACGCCGCCGTCGTACGCGACATAGTCGAGCAAGGTGCCCAGGATGTTCATCTCGAACCCGAAGTAGGTGCTGATGTCATCCGCATTCGGGGCTACGAAGATCTCGACCGCATCCTCGTTGTATACCGGTCCGTCGCGTTCGGTGACCTCGGAATGAAGGTATGGATCCACACAATCGTAGATGATGTACAGGGCGTCGTCATCGTACAGCATGCGGGCTACCGTGGTCTGTGCGTTCGCCTGACTGACGTCATCCCATGGGAAGATGAAATGAATGGGTTCCGCTGCGGCCCAGGCTTCATCGTCGGCCAGACCATCGATCACCACCGGGCCTTCGCGGCGCGGGATGACATAGGAAGGTACCTCGGCAGGCGGATCCTGGACTCGCGATGAAACCATCTGGGGGCTGCCCCCCGGCACGCGTGGAGCCATGGCGCAGCCGTTGATGCCGAAAAACAACAAACTCAGAGCCAGTAGCGTTCGCATGGAGACCTCCGCGGATGTGGGTGTGCCGCTCATTATATCCTCCCGGACGGCGCTATGTCAAGCGATTCCAGCCAGGCGCGTGCCGCGTGGTGCCGGCGTCCGTCCCCGGCCACGCGCCGGGCGCCGGTGGGCTGACATGGTGCCTGGAAAACAAAGCCGGCCTGGCATGATCGCGCTTGCCGTATCAGCCCGAACGCCCGTAGCGCCGGCCCAACGCCCGTTGCGCTCGCCCGCACACCTGTGGCGCTTGTCCGCACACCTGTGGCGCTGGCTGAAGGCCCATTGCACTGGCTTGACGCGTGTTGCGCCGGCTCAATGGTCATGCCGCTTGCCCAACGCCCGTTGCGCTCACCGAAGGCCCTTAGAGTCTGCCCAACACCTGCTGCACTCACATGAACCGGTACGACAGGCCGACCGCCAGAACCTGCTTGATCTGGGTATCGGGATGTGCCGAGGAGTCGTCCACGATCTGCAGACTCAGGTTGGTACTGACATACCTCGATACCTCGAGGTTGATGTTGGTGTCGTTGCGGACGGACGATCTGTCCACATCGGTCACCGGTACGAAGATCTGCAGCCGCGAAGTCAGCAGAACATTGTCGGCAAGACGCCATCGGGCCTCCGTGACGGACTCCAGACCGGCATCCACCTTGACCCGGTTACCGTCTTCGTCACCACCGGCGTAGCTTCGGTATCGACGAGTGACGATCTGTCGCAGGCCCAGCCCAGCCCGCGTTTTCAGTTGTCTCATAGGTTGGTACCCCAGACCCACAGTCTGCGTCAGATAGGCTGGATCGAAGAACCGGGACACCGCGACTTTGTCGGTATCCGTATACTTGTACCCCGTCGCGAACTGGGAGTTCAATGTAACCCCGACATACGGATTGACGTACACTCCCATGACGTAGGTCATGGTGGAGGCCAGATCGATGCGATCGTCCGTCTTGCGCACCGCCCCGTCCCCTAGCTTGGTTTGACCGAAGGCCAGCCCGTACTGCGTGCTCCAG